>JASLAP010000395.1 GCA_030147065.1 Pseudonocardia sp.
AGGGCGTGTCGGCGAACCCGCGCATGGCCCGCTCGACGACCGGGGCCAGGGCCGGCACCACGATGCCCGGGGCCGCCCACGGCTGGCGCTCCCGGACCAGCAGGTGGGCGAGCAGGTCGCGGGTGTTCCAGCCCTCGCACAAGGTCGGCTTGTCGGGGCCGACCCGCTCGAACTCGTCACAGATGGCGGCGCGCTCGTCAGCAGCGAGGTTCATGCCCCGAACCTATCTGCGCGCCACCGGGCGCGCGCTGCGGTCAGCCCTCGGTGACGAACGGGCTGGAGGCGATCTCGGTGCCGTCGTCCAGCACGCCCAGCTCGAAGTCGCTGAACACGTTGGGCACCTCGCGCTGCAACTGGCGCAGGCACTCGACGGCCAGGGCGCGGATCTCGACGTCGGCGTGCTCGGTGGCGCGCATCGCGATGAAGTGCCGCCAGGCCCGGAAGTTCCCGGTGACCACGATGCGGGTCTCGGTGGCGTTGGGCAGGATCGCCCGCGCGGCCTGCCGGGCCTGCTTGCGGCGCAGCGTGCCGTTGGGGACGTCGGCGAACCGCTTCTCCAGGCCCTCCAGCAGCGCCTCGTACGCCTGGACCGACGCCTTCGCCGCCTCGGCGAACAGCTCGTGCAGCTCCGGGTCGGCCGCGATGACGTCCGGTTCGACCATGGCCGCGTCGCGCTCGGGCACGTAGCGCTGGGACAGCTGGCTGTAGGAGAAGTGCCGGTGCCGGATCAGCTCGTGGGTGAGGCTGCGCGAGACACCGGTCAGGTAGAAGCTGACCGTCCCGTGCTCGAGCACCGACAGGTGCCCGACCTCCAGGATGTGCCGCAGGTACCCGGCGTTGGTCGCGGTGGCCGGGTTCGGCTTGCTCCAGGACTGGTAGCAGGCCCGGCCGGCGAACTCGGCGAGCGCCTGCCCGCCGTCGGCGTCGGTGTCCCACGGCACGCCGGGTGGGGCGACGAACTCGGTCTTGGCGACGAGGTGAACAGCCAGAGGCACGGAGTCCGCCATGTCCGGCAGCGTAGAGCGGCACCGCCAGTGATCGTGCGCTACCCCTGTCACCCGCACTGGGTCACCACGACATCACGGTGGCGCTTGACTGGCGTCACATCTGACGCCACAGTGGTGTCATGGATCTGAGCAAGTACGTCACACAGCTGCGGGAGGACCTGCTGTCCGCCGCGGCCGCGGGCGACGAGCAGACCCGCAACACCGCGGCCCTGCTCGGCTCCGCGATCGAGCCGGCCGCCCGGCTGGCGATCATGAACGCGCTGTCCGACCTGGCGGCGGAGGTCACCGCCGCGCTGGAGGACCGCGAGGTCGAGGTGCGCCTCGACGGCCGGGACGTGCGCGTCGCGGTCACCGGCGAGCGGGCCGAGGAGCCACCGCCGGAGGACCCGCCGTCGTTCCCCGGGTTCGGGCCCGGCGGCTTTCCGGGCGGCGCCGACACCGGTGACATCAGCCGCATCACGCTGCGGCTGGTCGAGCAGATCAAGGGCCAGGCCGAGCGGGCCGCCGCCGCGCAGGGGGTGTCGCTGAACTCCTGGGTCGCCCAGGCCGTGCAGGGCGCCCTGATGGGCAACGACCCCCGCCGCGGCCACCGCGAGAGCCGCCGCGAGGACCGGCAGGAGCGCAGGAAGGGCGACCGCGACAGCCGTCGCCTCCGCGGCTGGGTGGAGGGGTGAGCGACCCGATGAACTTCGACAAGGACTTCGACAAGGACCCCGGCCAGGACTCCGGCAAGGACTCCGGCAAGGACTCCGGCAAGGACTTCGACCCGTACGGCGAGGACGCCGTCGAGGACTTCGCGAGCCGGTTCGAGAAGGCCTTCGGCTCCGGCGCGGGGGCTCCGGCCGACCCCGACGTCGCCGACCTGGTCCGCCAGCAGAACTGGCCTGCGTCGGGCCCGGCGGAGCTGGAGGTGGCCCTCGACGTCGGCCGGATCACCGTGCGCCTGGAGGAGCAGGACGAGGGCGAGGTCCGGGTCGAGGTCCGGCACGACCCCGCCGCCGGCACCGGCTGGGCGCAGGGCATGCGCACCGTGCTGTCCTTCCTGGGCACCCAGCAGTTCGGCCCCGACCCCGACTTCTTCAACGTCTCCGGGCTGGCCACCGAGGCCGTCCGGGCGACCCGGATCGAGTGGTCGGAGGCTGGCCGCCGGCTCGTCGTGCGCTCACCCGGCGACCTGCCACTGCGCGCGGTACCGCTGGCGATCACCGTGAGCGCGCCGCCGCAGTCGCGGCTGGCCGCCCGGGCGGGCGCCGGTGACGTGCAGGTGACCGGGTCGGCCGGCTGGGCCGCGGTCCGCACCGGCAGCGGCACGGCGTCCGTGCAGGCCGTGGACGGCGACGCCGACGTGGTGGCCGGCAGCGGCGACATCGACCTCGGACCGGTGACCGGGCGGGCGCGGGTGCGTTCCGGCTCGGGCGCGGTGCGGCTGGCCGCCGTCGGCGGGCCCACCGAGGTCAAGTCCGGCAGCGGCGACATCACCGTCGGCGAGGTCGGGGCCGACCTCGGCCTGCGCACCGGGTCCGGTGACATCATCGTGCACGACGCCCGGTCCGGCCGGATCGACGTCACGACCGGCTCGGGCGGGCTGCGGATCGGCGTGCACCCCGGGGTGGGCGCCGAACTGGACCTGTCCACCGGGTCCGGCAAGGCCCGCAGCGACCTGGAGGTCGGCGACCGGGCCCCGGAGCAGCCGGTGGCGCTGCGGGTGCGCGGCCGCAGCGGCAGCGGGGACGTCCTGGTCACCCGGGCCGCGGTGACGACCTGACGGATCGAGACATCTGTCGCGTATCAGCGCGGGTCGCCGTACGTCCTGACTGATGTCGGCCTGCGTCACCAGACCACCTGGCCGGCGGATCGGGGGATCCGCCGCTCCCCGGGTTGACCGTCCGCTCCCGCGGGCGGTCAACCCGGCGGGAGGGTGACGGTGGCCCTCCGGGGGTCGAGCGCGGCCGTGAGCGGCGCGGCGAGATCGCCCCGCTCGCCGACCACGACATCGTCGAGGCCCAGCCACTCGGCCATGGTGCGCAGCTCGGCGGCCAGTTCGGCGGCGACCCGCGGCACGTCGACGGCGGGCTCGGTGAAGGCGCCGGGCACCCGCAGCACCCCGGCGACCCGGTCGGCCTTGAGGTCGACCCGGCCCACCAGCTCGCCGTCGAGCAGGAACGGGAACACGTAGTAGCCGTACTGCCGCTTGGGCTCGGGCACGTAGATCTCGATGCGGTAGCGGAAGCCGAACATCCGCTCGGTGCGGTCGCGCTCCCAGATCAGCGGGTCGAACGGGCAGAGCAGGGCGCGGCCGGTGACCCGCCGGGGCACCCGTACCCCGGCCGCCCGGTAGGCGGGGTGCCGCCAGCCGCGCACGGTGACCGGGGCGAGCTGGCCGGCGTCGACCAGCTCGGCCACCGCCGCCTGGCTGCGGGCCGGGGCGAGGCGGTAGTAGTCGCGCAGATCGGGCTCGGTGGCCACGCCCAGCGCCGAGGCCGAGCGCAGGACCAGCGCCCGGGCCGCCACGTCGTCGTCGACCGGGGGCAGGGCCAGCACCTCGGGCGGCAGCACCCGCTCGGGCAGGTCGTAGAGCCGCTGGAAGTGCCGCCGGGTGCCGGTGGTGAGCCGGCCGAGGCCGAACAGGTACTCGCAGATCCGCTTGACGTCCGAGCGCTCCCACCAGCTCGCCCCGGGCGGGCGCGGCCGGGCCGACCCGCCGAGGGCCTGCTCCAGCTCCCCCGCGCCCACCGGGCCCAGCTCCTTCACCGCGGCCAGCACGTCGTCGACCAGGGCCGGGTGCTGGTCGGCCAGCGCGCCGTAGTGCCGCCACCAGCCCGGGCTCTTGGCCTGGCTGAGCAGCAGCGGCCAGTCGGCCACCGGCAGCAGGCTGGCCTCGTGGGCCCAGTACTCGACCAGCAGCCGCGGGCGCCGCGCCGAGTGCGCCCAGGCCGCGTCGTCGACCAGGGACCGGTTGTAGGGGCCGAGCCGGCTGAACAGCGGCATGTAGTGCGCGCGGACCGCGACGTTGACCGAGTCGAGCTGGAGCAGGCGGATGCGGTCGAGAGTGCGCAGCAGGTGGCGGCGGGTCGCCGGCCCGGACGGGCGCGGATCGGCGAAGCCCTGCGCGGCCAGCGCTGCGCGGCGGGCCACGTCGGGGCTCATCGTCTCCGGACTCACCCCGGTGATGGTGCCAGCGCCGTCCGACGTTTCCGGGACGGGCGCTCGGCCAGGATCACCAGCACCACCGCCACCAGCACCACGCCGCCGCCGGCGAGTTGCAACGCCGAGAACCGCTCCCCCACCACCAGCACGCCGAGCAGCACCGCGATCACCGGGTTGACGTAGGCGTAGGTGGCGACCGTGGACACCGGGAGCGAGGCCAGCGCGTAGGCGTAGGCGCTGAACGCGCCCAGCGACACCACCACCGCCATGTACGCCCAGGCCCACCACGCCGTCGGCGAGACGGTCGCGAGGTCGACCCGGTCGCCGGCGGACAGGCTGACCACGGTCAACACCATCCCGCCGGCCAGCATCTGCACCGCGGCCAGCGCGAACGGGTTGGCCGGGACCGGCAGCCGGGTGGTGGCGAAGGTGCCCGACGCCCAGCCCAGCGCGGCCAGCACCACCAGCCACGGCCCCCACCACGCGCTGCCGACGGTCCCACCGGAGCCCGCCGACGGACCGGCGAGCAGCAGCAGCGCCAGCCCCGCCACCCCCACCGCCACACCGCCGACGGTGGCCATCCGGGGCCGGTCGCCGGTCAGCGCGCGCAGCACCACGATGTGCAGCGGCACCGAGGCGACCAGCAGCGCGGCCAGCCCCGAGGCGACGTGCTGCTGGCCCAGCGCGACCAGCCCGTTCCCCCAGGCCGGCAGCAGCAACCCGGACAGCGCCGCGGTGCCCAGCTGCGCCCGGCTCATCGCGAACGCCCCGCGCCCGGCGACGACGAGCACCACCCCGGCCAGCAGGCAGCCGCCGACCAGGAACCGGGCGGCCCCGGCGAGCAGCGGCGGGACGTCGGTGATGATCAGCCGGTTGGCCAGGTAGGTGGACCCCCACAGCAGGTAGACCACGCCCAGCGCGAGCCAGGCCACCGTCCCGGCCGGACGGGGCTCCACGTCGTTGCGCACGCCCAGACGTTGCCATGACCAACGTCTGATGTCCCCCGGTTCGCACGCGCTGACCGGCCCCCATCGCTGCTGCCGCCGCTCCCGCCGGCCCTCACTCCACTCGCCCGGACGGGCGGGGCCGGAGGCGAGGTCGGCCGAGCGAGAGGGCCGAACTGGGCTCGGCCCGGTCCGGCCGAGCTGGGCTGGGTCAGCGGGCGGCACCGGCCGGCGACAGCTCGGCCGTCACTTGCCGGCACCGGCCCCGTGTGCAGCGATCACGGGATGGGCGGATCAGGAGTCGGGCTCGCCTGCGGTCGGGAGGTTCTTCATCACGTCGTCGAAGTCGGCGTTGCGGCCCGACCACCGCGGGGCGGTGTAGGTGATCGGCAGGCCGTCCGGGTCGGTGACGGTGACGTCGGTCGTGTTCCAGGGCGTGTCCACCGGGCCGACGACGTCCGCGCCGGCCGCCCGGGCCTGCTCGGCGATCCCGGCCAGGGACCCCGGCTCGGCGGCGAAGGCGAGCCCCAGGCCGACCCCGGCGCGGACCTCGCCGCGCGCCCGGACGATCAGGATGTCCTGGTAGCGCCAGCGACGCAGGTGCACCAGGACGGGGGCGCCGTCCGGGCCGGGGATGGCGGCGAGCTCGATGAAGTCCAGCGCCCCGGTGTAGAAGCGGCGGCTGCGCTCGAGGTCGGCCACCTCGGCCCGGACGAACATCGGCATCGGGTAGACGGTGGTGTCGATCACCGGATCGATCGAGGGGACGGGTGTCGCGGTCATGGCCTCGACCGTGCCGGTTGACGCAGCGTCAACCGCAAGTCCCGGGGCCGGGGCGCGCCGACCGGACCGGTGGGGTATCCATGCGCCATGGCCATCGCCGCGGTGAGACCGGCCGCCGCTCCCGACGTCGACGAGATCGTCCGCATCCAGGCGGTCACCTGGGAGGCGGCCTACGCCGAGCTGGTCCCGCCGGCTGCGCTGGCCCAGTTGCGCTCGCCGGACGCCCGGCAGGTGTGGACGGCGGCCGTGCAGGCCGGGCCGGGCCACCACGTGTTCCTCGCCACCGAGGGCGAGTGGGTGGTCGGGTTCTGCGCGGCGTCCTTCGCCCGGCACCCGGACGACGCCCACCCGCCCGCGCTCCCGGACGACGGCCCCTCGACCCCCGAGCCCCCCGCCGGGCCCCCCGTCGGCCACTCCGCCGGGTCCCCGGGTGACCCCCACTCCACCGGACCGGCCGCGGACGGTGGGCACTCGTCCGCGGTCCCCGACGATGGTGCCTCCGACGATGGCGCCACCGACAGTCGTGCCGCCGAACAGCCGGTCAGCACCACCGGGGACGCAGAACCGCCCACGATCGGGGCCGAGCGGTGGGCCGAGATCGGCGCGCTGCTGGTGGAGCCGCGATGGGGACGGCGCGGGCACGGCGGTCGGCTGCTGGCGACCGCGGCCCATGCCCTGCGCAACGCCGGCGCGTTGTACGGGCTGGTCTGGATCCCGGAGGCGGACACGGCGTCGCGGCGGTTCTACGAGCGCGTCGGTTGGGAGCTCGACGGCACCGTCAGGGTGCTGGACACCGGCGACGGCGAGCTGCGCGAGATCCGCCTCACCGGCTCCCTCGACCTCACCCTCGATCCCTGACCGGTCCCTCCCGCTCGCGCAGACCGTCGAGGGTCGCGCAGGGCACGGAACGCCCTCGCAGACGGCCGGCGCGCTGCGACGACGTACGACGGTCTGCGCGAGCGGTGGCCTCCGCAAGCGGAGGGCGTGCGCGAGCGGAGAGGCCGCGCGACCCCCGGGTCCCCGGGACCGGAGGGTCTGCGCGAGCGGCGCGGAGTCAGGCCAGGTCGAGGAGGGGTTCGAGGCCGACGGTGAGGCCGGGGTGGTCGCGGACGCCGCGGACGGCCAGCAGCACGCCGGGCATGAACGAGACGCGGTCGAACGAGTCGTGGCGGATGGTGAGCGTCTCGCCGAGCCCGCCCAGCAGCACCTCCTGGTGCGCCACGAGGCCCGGAAGCCGCACGGAATGCACGTGGACGCCGTCGACCGTCGCACCGCGGGCCCCGGGCAGCTCGCTGGTGGTGGCGTCGGGCACCGGGCCGAGTCCGGCCTCGGCGCGCGCCTCGGCGATCACGGTCGCGGTGCGGGTCGCGGTGCCGGACGGGGCGTCGACCTTGTTCGCGTGGTGCAGTTCGATCACCTCGACCGAGTCGAAGAACCGGGCGGCCTGCCGGGCGAACTGCATCATCAGCACCGCCCCGATCCCGAAGTTGGGCGCCACCAGCACGTGCCCCGGGGTGTCGGCCAACCAACCGCGCACCTGGTCGAGCCGGTCGGTGGAGAACCCGCTGGTCCCGACGACGGCGGCGATGCCGTGGTCGAGGGCGTAGCGGATGTTGTGCAGCACCGCCTCGGGGTGGGTGAAGTCGACCACCACCTCGGCGGCCGCGGCCACCAGATCGGCCGGTGAGTCGCCCTCGTCGACCTGCGCCACCAGCTCCAGGTCCTCGGCCGCCTCGACGGCCGCGCACACCTGCGACCCCATCCTCCCCCGCGCGCCCAGCACGCCCACCCTGATCACCCGCCCACCCTAGAACCGCACCCCGCTGAGGCGTTCAGGAAGGCCACCTTCAGGCCCGCACAGGACAGCAAGGTGGCGGCCTTCCTCACCCCCACCCCGGATGGCAGGAAAGCCACTTTCCGGACGGATTCGGTCCTGAAAGTGGCTTTCCTGACACGGGGCGGGAGGGGCGGCGGGTGGGTGGGAGTCAGGTGAGGAAGAGGACGGCGGAGACCCAGACGCCGGCCGCGAGCAGGCCGGTGGCCAGTTCCAGCAGGATGCTGAAGCCGACCGCGCCCAGCGCCCTGCGCGTGGACGGCCAGGCCTTGTCGCGGCTGCCCAGGCGGGCCAGCTCGGACAGGAACACGCCGAGCGGGAATCCGAGGAACAGCCCGACGACCGGGATCACGAAGAACCCGACGATGCCCAGCAGCGCCCCGGCCACGATCGACCGGGTCGGCACCCCGGACTCGCGCATCCGCCGGCCCGGCAGCAGGTACTTGGCCACCGTCCCGAGCACCACGATCGCCACCGCGATGCCGAGCACCGACCAACCCAGCGCGTCGCCGCGCGGCACCGCCCACACCGCGATCCCGGCGAGCACCAGGATCAGCCCCGGCAGCACCGGGAGCAGGATGCCGATGATGCCGACCGCGATGAGCAGCCCGGCGAGCAGGGTCTCCACGGTCATCGGGTCGGGGTGTCCTCTCGCACGATCCCGGGGAGGTCGCGCTCGTCGTCGTAGGGGCCCACCACCGCCGTGGTGAAGGGGCCGGTGAGCAGGTCCGCGGCCAGCTCGGTGACCTGCTCGTCGGTCACCGAGGCGATCCGGTCCAGGCTCTCGGCCACGGTCCGCTGCCGGCCGTGGTCGAGCTCGGAGCGGCCCAGCCGGTTCATCCGGGACGGGGTGTCCTCCAGGCCGAGGACCAGCCCGCCGCGCAGGTTGCCCTGCGCCCTGGCCACCTCGGCCGGCGTCAACCCGCCGGCGGCCACCTCGGCCAGCACCGAGCGGACGACGGCGGTGACCTCTTCCAGCCGCTCCGGCGCGCACCCGGCGTAGACGGCGAGCAGGCCGGTGTCGGAGTAGCCGGTGTGCGAGGAGTACACCGAGTAGGCCAGCCCGCGCCGCTCGCGCACCTCCTGGAACAGCCGCGAGCTGGGGCCGCCGCCGAGCGCGGTGTTGAGCACCGACAGCGCGGTGCGGCGCGGGTCGTGCCGGGACAGCGCGGGCACGCCGAGCATGAGGTGGACCTGCTCGGTGTCCTCGGGGCGCAGCACCAGCCCCGGCGCCTCGGCCAGCGCGAGCGCCGGGCCGCGCCGGGGAACGGCCGGCGACGCCGAGCCGGCCCGCGCGGACGCGGCGGCCAGTGCCTCGCCGACCAGCTCGACGACCTCGGCGTGCACCAGGTTGCCGGCCGCGGCCACCACCATCCGCGGGGTGGTGTACTCGCCGCGCCAGAAGCCGTGCAGGGTCTCCCGGCTCATGGCCCGGATCGACTCCTCCGAGCCGATCACCGGGCGGCCCAGCGGGTGCTCGCCGAACAGCGCCTCGTCGAACAGCTCGCCGAGCAGGTCCTCGGGGTCGTCGTCGCGCATGGCGATCTCCTCGAGGACGACCCCCCGCTCCAGCTCGACGTCGCCCGGGGTGAGCAGCGCGTCGGTGACGACGTCGGCCAGCACCCGCACGGCCAGCGGCAGGTCGCTGTCGAGCACCTGCGCGTAGTAGCAGGTGTGCTCCTTGGCGGTGAACGCGTTGAGGTCACCGCCGACGGCGTCGAAGTCCTCGGCGATCGCCGAGGCCGTGCGCGTCGCCGTGCCCTTGAACAGCAGGTGCTCCAGGTAGTGCGCGGCGCCCGCCTGGGCGGGCGCCTCGTCCCGGGAGCCGACCCCGAGCCAGATGCCCAGCGACACCGAACGCACGCCCGGAACCGCCTCGGTGAGCACGCGCAGCCCACCGGGCAGTTCCGAGCGCGAGACGCCGCCGGGGGCGGGGACACCCACCCCCGGCGTCAGGACGTCGGTCAACTCGCGGGGACCTCGGCCGGGGAGGCGGCCGGGGACTCGGCCGGCTCGGCGACCGGAGCCGGCTCGCCGGCGGAGTCGCCCTCCTGCACCGGGACCAGGCTGATCTTGCCGCGGTTGTCGATGTCGGTGACCTCGACGCGGAGCTTGTCGCCGACCTTGACGACGTCCTCCACCTTGGCGATCCGCTTGCCGTTGCCCAGCTTGGAGATGTGCACCAGGCCGTCCTTGCCGGGCACCAGCGAGACGAAGGCGCCGAACGCGGCGGTCTTGACCACCGTGCCCAGGAACCGCTCGCCGATCTTCGGCAGCTGCGGGTTGGCGATCGCGTTGATCATGCCGATGGCCGCCTCGGCCGAGTCCCCGTCGGAGGCGCCGACGTAGATCGTGCCGTCGTCCTCGATGGAGATGTCGGCGCCGGTCTGCTCGGTGATCGAGTTGATCATCTTGCCCTTCGGCCCGATCACCTCGCCGATCTTGTCCACCGGGACCTTGATGGCCACCACGCGCGGGGCGTAGCGGCTCATCTCGTCGGGCCGGTCGATGGCCTCGCCGATGACCTCCAGGATGGTCATCCGGGCGTCCTTGGCCTGGCTCAGCGCGGCGGCCAGGACCTCGGACGGGATGCCGTCGAGCTTGGTGTCCAGCTGCAGCGCGGTGACGAACTCCGGGGTCCCGGCGACCTTGAAGTCCATGTCGCCGAACGCGTCCTCGGCACCCAGGATGTCGGTCAGCGCCACGTAGGTGGTCTGCCCGTCGACCTCGTCGGAGACCAGGCCCATGGCGATGCCGGCCACCGGGGCCTTCAGCGGGACACCGGCGTTGAGCAGCGACATCGTGGACGCGCAGACCGAGCCCATCGAGGTCGAGCCGTTCGAGCCGAGCGCCTCGGAGACCTGCCGGATCGCGTAGGGGAACTCCTCGCGGGTGGGCAGCACCGGCAGCAGCGCCCGTTCGGCGAGCGCGCCGTGGCCGATCTCGCGGCGCTTGGGCGAGCCGACCCGGCCGGTCTCACCGGTCGAGTACGGCGGGAAGTTGTAGTGGTGCAGGTAGCGCTTGTGCGACTCCGGGCCCAGCGAGTCGATCTGCTGCTCCATGCGCAGCATGTTCAGCGTGGTGACACCCATGATCTGGGTCTCGCCGCGCTCGAACAGCGCCGAGCCGTGCGCCCGCGGGACGACCTCGACCTCGGCCGACAGCGGCCGGATGTCGGTCAGGCCGCGACCGTCGATGCGCACCTTGTCGCGCAGGATCCGCTGGCGGACCAGCTTCTTGTTCAGCGAGCGGAACGCCGCGCCGATCTCCTTCTCGCGGCCCTCGAACTGCGGCCCGACCTTCTCCAGCACGGCGGCCTTGACCTGGTCGAGCCGCGACTCGCGGTCCTGCTTGCCGGCGATCGCCAGCGCCTGCGCCAGGTCGTCGGCGGCGGTCGCGGAGACGGCCTCGAACACGTCGTCCTGGTAGGCCGGGAACGTCGGGAAGCTGCCGGTGGGCTTGGCAGCCAGGTCGGCCAGCTGCTGCTGGGCCACGCACAGGGTGCGGATGAACGGCTTGGCCGCCTCCAGCCCGGCCGCGACGATCTCCTCGGTGGGCGCCTGGGCGCCGGCCGCGACGAGGTCGTTGGTCTCGGTGGTGGCCTCGGCCTCCACCATCATGATCGCCACGTCGTCACCGACGGTGCGGCCGGCCACGACCATGTCGAACACGGCCCGCTGCAGGTCCTCGTACTGCGGGAAGGCGACCCACTGGCCGTCGATCAGGGCGACCCGGACGGCGCCGATCGGGCCGGAGAACGGCAGCCCGGACAGCTGGGTGGACGCCGAGGCGGCGTTGATCGCCAGCGCGTCGTAGGGGTCCTGCGGGTCCAGGCTCATCACCGTGACCACGATCTGGATCTCGTTGCGCAGGCCGTCGACGAACGACGGGCGCAGCGGCCGGTCGATCAGCCGGCAGGTCAGGATCGCGTCGGTGCCCGGGCGGCCCTCCCGGCGGAAGAACGAGCCGGGGATCTTGCCGATCGCGTACATCCGCTCCTCGACGTCCACCGTGAGCGGGAAGAAGTCGAAGTGCTCCTTGGGCTGCTTGGACGCCGTGGTGGCGGACAGCAGCATGGTCTCGTCGTCCAGGTAGGCGACGACGGATCCGGCGGCCTGGCGCGCGAGGCGCCCGGTCTCGAACCGGATGGTCCGGGAGCCGAAGCTCCCGTTGTCGATGACGGCACTGGTCTCGTGCACGTTGTCCATCGGATCGGTCATGTAGTGGACATCTCCTCTTCCGAGCGGAGACCCCACGCCACACCGGAAGGATCCTCGGCCGAGCCGGTCTTCGATCGAAGCCCTCGGGTCCCTCGGACCCGGGAGCCACTACCGAGGACCGGCGGATCGTCTGCCGGGGGCGTGGCGTCGTTGCGTAGTGCGGTGGTGCGGTGGTGCGGTGGTGCGGTTCGTGCGGTCGTGCTGCGGCCCGGGCCGCGCGGGGCGGCCCGGGCCACGGGTCAGCGGCGGATGCCGAGGCGCTCGATCAGCGACCGGTAGCGCGCCACGTCCACGGCGCGCAGGTACTTGAGCAGCCGGCGGCGGCGGCCGACCAGCAGCAGCAGCCCGCGGCGGGAGTGGTGGTCGTGCTTGTGCATCTTGAGGTGCTCGGTCAGGTCGCTGATCCGCTTGGTCAGCAGCGCGACCTGGGCCTCGGGGGAACCGGTGTCGGTCTCGTGGACCCCGTAGGAGTCCAGGATCGTCTTCTTCTGTGCGGCGTCGAGTGCCACGTTCTCCTCTTTCGTTGCTGTGCCGTGTGGCCGGACCCCGGGATCGGGGGCGGGAGACGGTCGCGGCCGCCACGGACTGCAGCCGGACCCGGTTGACCACGTTACCAGCGCGTCGTCGTCACCCGGGGGTGAGGGGCACCCGGTGGACCACCCGGTAGCGCGATCCGCCGCGCGCCGGGACGCTGCTGACCAGCAGCAGGTCCGCCGGGCGCCACCACGGCCCGGTGTGCCCGGACCACGGGGTCGGCGGGTCGGGGTCGGCGCCGGGGCCGGGCCGGCTGCGCCGGCGCAGCACCGTGACGTGCCCGACGAACTCCGCCGGGCGCCCGCCCGCCACCTCGACCAGGGCGGCCAGTGCGGCGGTGGCCTCGGCCCGGACGCCGGCCCAGCGCACCGCGGGGAACTCCCCCGCGCCCTCGGTGCGCAGCCGTGGAGCCGCGGCGCCCAGCGCCTCGCGGTCGAGCCGCCGGGCCAGCACCCCGGGGTCGGCCTCGCCGTGGAAGGCCAGGGTGACGTGCCAGCTCGCCGGGTCGACCGCGCGCCAGCCGGGCGGCGGGTGGTCCGGGTCGAACGTCGTCGCGCGCAGGGCGGCGACCGCCTGGTCGGGCAGCCACAGAGCGGTGAACAGGCGCACGCCGGGACCCGTCAGCGCCGGGGGCGGGCGGCCGCCTGCCGGAGGACCTCGGCGAGCTCGGGGAACGCCGGGCCCAGCGTGGCGGCGGCCGCGGCCAGCCGGGCCGGCTCGGCGATCCCGCGCAGCGCGTCGGCCGCCGAC
>JASLAP010000508.1 GCA_030147065.1 Pseudonocardia sp.
CCTGCAGTACCCGGGTGGCGCCCGGCCGGGCGACGAGCCGGCCGGCTACCGGGCGTTCGCCACCTGGGAGCCGGTGCCCGCCGAGGACGAGGCCCGCTCGTTCGCCGAGTTCTGGGGCTGGCTGTCCGGGGTGCGCGCGGCCGCCGCGGCGACCGGTCGCACCTTCGCCGCTTACTGCTACAACGAGCAGGCCGAGAACCGCTGGCTGCTGGCCTCGGCGCGGCGCTTCGCCGGCCGCCCGGGCATCCCGCCGGTGGCCGAGGTGGAGGCGTTCATCGCCGAGCCGGGCTGGGTCGACCTGTTCGCGGTGGTCGACGAGTGGTTCCTGTGCGCGCACGGCAAGGGGCTCAAGCGGGTGGCCCCGGTGGCCGGGTTCGCCTGGCGCGACCCGGAGGCCGGCGGGGAGAACTCGATGCGCTGGTACCGCGACGCCGTCGGGATGGACGGCGCCCCACCGGACCCGGCGCAGCGGCAGCGGCTGCTGGAGTACAACGCCGACGACGTCGCCGCGACCCGGGTGCTGCGGGAGTGGATGACCTCGCCCGCGGTGCTCGCGGTGCCGCTGGCTTCCGACCTCTGAGCAGTTCGACCCTTCCCCGCCCGAACTGGGCCACGACCCGAACCCTCTCGCAGACCGTGTGGCGTCCTCGCAGCGTGCCGGCGGGCTGCGAGGGCACCTCACGGGCTGCGCCACGCCTCGCGGGCGGCGACCACACCCGCCCCAGCCGGTGTGGTGTCGTCGGAGGGCTGCGAGGGCGGCCGGTCTCCGCCTCGTCCTGAAGTCGGCGCCCGGATCGGCGAGGATCGACCCATGGCGCCGACCAAGCACGAGCAGCGGGGCCCGCACGGCGCCGCGGCCAGCACGCACTACCTGGGCACCTCGACGGCGATGGCGGTGCTGGCCCGCGGCGGCAACGCGTTCGACGCCGCGGTCGCGGCCGGGTTCGTCCTGCAGGTCGTCGAGCCGCACCTGTGCGGCCCGGGCGGGGAGGTGCCGGCGGTGTTCGTCACCGCGGCCGACCCCACCCCGCGGGTGCTGTGCGGGCAGGGCGTCGCCCCAGCTGCGGCCACGGTCCCCCGCCTGCGCGACGAGCTCGGCCTGGAGGTCGTGCCGGGCACCGGCCTGCTCGCCGCGACCGTCCCGGGCGCCTGGGACGGCTGGCTCACCCTGCTGCGCGACCACGGCACGTGGAGCCTGGCCGACGTCCTGGAGCCCGCGCTGGGCTACGCCGAGCACGGCTTCCCGCTGGTGCCGCGCGTCCCGCCGACCATCGCCGCGGTGGCCGACCACTTCCGCGAGCACTGGCCCAGCTCGGCGCGGACCTGGCTGCCCGACGACCGGATCCCGGACGGCGTGCACCGGCTGCCCGCGCTGGCCGCGACCTGGCGGCGCCTGCTGGAGGCGGCCGCCGCGGCCGGCGACCGGGAGCGGGGCATCGAGGCCGCCCGGGACGCCTGGTACCGCGGCTTCGTCGCCGAGGAGATCGAGGCGTTCTGCCGGCAGCCGGTCCGCGACGAGTCCGGCCGCGACCACGCCGGCCTGCTCACCGCCGACGACCTGGCCGGCTGGTCGGCGTCCTACGAGGACGCGCTGGCCGTCGACGCGGGGGAGGGCTGGTCGGTGGCCAAGCCGGCGGCCTGGTCCCAGGGTCCGGTGCTGGCCCAGATGCTGCAGCTCCTGCGCGGCTCCGTGCGGTACGCGGACGGGGTGGCCACCGCCGAGACCGTGCACGCCGCGGCCGAGGCCGCCAAGCTCGCCTTCGCCGACCGCGAGGCCTGGTACGGCGACTGCGCCCCGGTGCCGCTGGCCGCGCTGACCTCGGCGGAGTACGCCGCGACCCGGCGCGGGCTGATCGCCGACACGGCCTCGCTCGAGCTGCGTCCGGGCTCCCCGGACGGACGCGCGCCCCGGTTGGCCGAGTACGCCGCCCGGCCCGGCGCCGCCCGCGGCGACGGCGTGAGCAGCGTGGGGCTGGGCGAGCCGACCGTGCAGCGCAGCGGCGTGACCCGGGGCGACACGGTGCACGTCGACGTGGTGGACGCGGCCGGCAACATGATCTCCGCGACCCCGTCCGGGGGCTGGCTGCAGTCGTCCCCGACGATCCCGGCGCTGGGCTTCTGCCTGGGCACCCGGGCGCAGATGTTCTGGCTGGAGGAAGGGCTGCCGTCCTCGCTGGTCCCGGGCAAGCGGCCGCGGACCACGCTCAGCCCGTCGCTGGGCCTGCTCGGCGGCGAGCCGCGGATCGCCTTCGGCACCCCCGGCGGCGACCAGCAGGACCAGTGGCAGCTGTGCTTCTTCCTGGCCCACACCGTCGGTGGGCTGGACCTGCAGGCCGCGATCGACGCCCCGGCCTGGCACTCGACGGCGTTCCCGTCGTCGTTCGCCCCGCGGGGCTGGGAGCCCGGCGGGCTGGTGGTCGAGTCGCGGCTGGGCGAGGCGACGCTGGACGAGCTGCGCCGCCGCGGGCACACGGTCGTCGACGCCGGGCCGTGGGCGCTGGGCCGGCTGTGCGCGGTCGGCCGGGGCGACGGCCCCATGCTGCGCGCGGCCGCCGACACCCGCAGCGGGGTGGGCGCGGCGGCGGCCCGGTAGGTCTACTTCAGCTCGACGAACAGGGCGTGCGTCGCGACGTCGCCGATGTTCTCCCCGACGTGGGTCTGGGCCGGCACCCAGCCGGCCTCGAACCGGGTCTTGTCCACCACGACGGTCCGCCCCCCGACCGTGAGCCGCCGCCGGAAGGTGCTCAGCGGGATGATCACCATGTCCGGGTGGGTGTGCTCGGAGGTCCGGTCGCCGGGCCGGTCGCGGTACTCCAGCACCCGGACCCGCTCGTTCTCGAAGACCACGGAGTAGAGCTCCGGGTCGGTGCACGCGGGGTCGCGGGTCATGGCGTCCTCCTTCATGGGACTGAAGTACCATGAAGGACAGTAGAGTACCGTGAACGCCGATGGCAACGCCCTACGAGCAGACCGGCCGGCGCCACCAGAAGGCCCGCACCCGCTCTGCCCTCGTCGCGGCCGCACGCGAGTTGCTCGCGCGGGGCCTCGCCCCGACCGTGGAGGAGGCCGCGGCAGCCGCCGCGGTGTCCCGGACCACGGCCTACCGCTACTTCCCCAACCAGGCCGCGCTGGTCGTCGCCGCGCACCCGGAGATCGACCAGGTGTCGCTGTTGCCCGCCGAGGGCGCTCCCACCGACCCGCGGGAGCGGCTGGACCTGGTCGTCGCCGAGGCGACCCGGATCGTCGTGGAGTGGGAGGCGCAGTTGCGCGCCGCGCTGCGGCTGTCCCTCGAACCCGGCGCCGACCCCACCGGGCCGGTGCTGCGCCGCGGCCGGGTGATCGGCTGGATCGAGGAGGCGCTGGCCCCGCTGGCCGACACCCAACCCCACCTCGACCGGCGGGCGCTGGCCGTGGCGATCCGCGCAGCCACCGGCATCGAGGCGTTCGTCTGGCTGGTGGACGTCGCCGGGCTGACGCGCGAGGAGGCCGTCGCCTCGCTGCGGTGGACCGCCGGAGCCCTCCTGCACGCGGCCCTGACCGCCGGCGGCCCGCCGGGCTCCGGCTGA
>JASLAP010000587.1 GCA_030147065.1 Pseudonocardia sp.
GGCAGGCCGGGTCGGCCAGCGCCGCGGCCTCCGCGGCGGCCACCCCGCCTGCCCGTGCACGGTGGCGCTGGTCGTCCGCGGTGACCGGGCGGCCCTGGAAGCCACCGCGGCCCGGCCCGGGGTGCGCGCGGTGGACGCCGCCCCGACCGGGGTCACCGAGCGCGAGCTGGCGCTGGCCCCGCTGCTGCCCGGCCAGCTGGAGCGGGCCGACCCGCTGCCCGACGACGGGCCGGTCCCCCCGGCCTGACCCCGGGCCCCGGCGCGGCGCCGCCCGCGGTTCTGGGGGTTTTCCCCCGTGCGGACTAGGTGGAGATCCTGATGTCGGTCTCAGCGCGGTCCTGGCACGGTGATCCCATGACGACGAGCGGGGGGACCGCGCGGCGACCCGGGGAGGGGGATCCGCGCAGTCATGTCCCGATCGTTATCGCGGATTCATCGGTATTTCCCGCCCCCGGTGCGGTGCAGAGTGTTGTCTACGCGATGGTGGTGGCGGTGCTGCAGGTGCTGGCCCGGGCGACCCGCTCGGCCATCCGCGCCGCCGGCAGCGACGTAGCGCCGCCCTCCGGGGCGGCCGAGCCCAGGGGGACGGTGTGAGCGACCTGCTGGCCGGCCAGGCCGGCCCCATCTCGCTCGCCGTGCTGGGCGCGTTCTGCTTCGCCGGCGCCGCGGTCCTGCAGCACGGGGCGATCTCGGCCGGGTCGGCCGAGGGCGGCCCGGGCAGCGGCTCCGGGGGCGGGCCGCTGTCGCTGCGCGGGCTGCGCGCGGTGGTCCGCCAGCCGGGCTGGCTGGCCGGGCTGGCCCTGGCCGGCAGCGGCACCGCGCTGCACGCGGTGGCCCTGGTGCTGGCCCCGCTGTCGGTCGTGCAGCCCGTCGGCGTGCTCGCGGTGCCGATCGCGGTGCTGCTCACCGCGGTGCGCTCGCGCCGACGCCCGGGCGGACGGGTGGTGGGCTGGGTCGCGCTGAGCGTCGCCGGCGTCGCCGCGTTCGTGCTCACCGCCGCCGGCACCGCCGTCAGCAACCGCCCGCCCAACGGCGCCACGCTGGTCGCGGCGCTGGTCGTGGCGGGCCTGGTGGCCGTGCTGGCCGCCATCGGCCTGGCCCGCTCGGGCTGGGTGCGCTGCATCGCCTGCGCCACGGCCGGCGCGGTGGCCTTCGGGCTGATCTCCGGACTGGTCCGGGCGGTCTCCCAGTCGATCAGCCCCGGGCTGGCCGGGCTGCTCGACCCGTCGGTGGCCGCGACGGTGGCCGGCATCGGGGTGGCCGTCGTGGTGGGCGGCTGGCTGGTCCAGCAGGCCTTCGCGGCCGGCCCGCCGGAGGTCGTCATCGCCTGCCTCACCGTGGTCGACCCGATCGTCGCGGTCGTCCTCGGTGCGATCCTGCTCGGCGAGGGCGTGGCCACCCCGCCCGCCACCTGGGTGCTGCTCGGCGGCGCCGCCGTGGCCGCCGCGGCGGGCGTGGTCGGGCTGGCCAAGCACCACCCGGACGCCGCTGTCCGGACCCGGCGCGCCGAGCTCGCGCTGTCCGAGCACTCCCTGCGCCGGTGACCCCAGCACCGGCCCCCCGCACGACCCACCTCGAGAGGAAACACAGATCGTGAACCCGCTTCGGATCCTGATCGGCGCGGAGACCTACCCCCCCGACGTGAACGGAGCCGCCCGGTTCGCCGAGCGGCTGGCCACCGGGCTGACCGGGCGCGGCCACGAGGTGCACGTCGTCGCCCCGTCGCCGACCGGGGACCCCACCCGCGAGGTCCGCGACGGGGTCACCGTGCACGGCATCCGCTCGCACCGCTACTACAGCCACGAGAACTTCCAGTTCTGCTGGCCGTGGGAGGCCTTCCCGGACACCGCGGAGCTGATCGACCGGATCGCCCCGGACGTGGTGCACAGCCAGGGCCACATGGTGCTGGGCCGCGGCGTGATCAACGCCGCGCACCGCACCGGGCGGCCGCTGGTGGCCACCAACCACCTGATGCCGGAGAACCTGGTCGCCTACTCGCCCATCCCGCGGGTGCTGCGCAAGGCCTTCGTCGCGGTGTCCTGGAAGGACCTCGGCCGGGTGTTCGGCAAGGCCGGGGCGGTCACCGCGCCGACCCCGCGGGCGGTCGACCTGCTGGTCCACCGGGCCGGGCTGGCCGACGCGTTCCCGGTGTCCAACGGCATCGACGCCGAGCGCTACCGCAGCGCCCCGCAGATGCCCGACGCGGTGCCCACGGTGCTGTTCGTCGGGCGGCTGGACCAGGAGAAGCGGGTCGACGAGCTGCTGCGCGCGTTCGCCGGGCTGCCCGCCGACCTGCCGGCCCAGCTGGAGATCGTCGGCGACGGCGGCCGGCGCGACGCGTGGGCCGAGCTGGCCCACGAGCTGGGCATCTCCCGGCGGGTCCGGTTCCGCGGCTTCGTCTCCGAGGAGGAGCTGCTGGAGGCCTACGCCCGGGCCGCGGTGTTCTGCATGCCCAGCGTCGCCGAGCTGCAGAGCCTGGCGACCCTGGAGGCGATGGCCGCCGGCACCCCGGTGGTCGCCGCGGACGCCATGGCGCTGCCGCACCTGGTGCGCCCGGGCCGCAACGGCTGGCTCTACCAGCCCGGCGCCGTCCCCGAGCTGACCTCCCGGCTGGCCGCGCTGCTCGCCGACCCCGCCCTGCGCCGCCGGATGGGCGCGGTCAGCCGGGAGATCGTCGCCGAGCACGCCTTCGACGCCACCCTCAGCACCTTCGAGGACGTCTACCAGCGCCTGCTCGGCCGCGAGCTCGTCGTCGACCGCGCAGCCTGACCGGCCCGCCCGAACGTCAGGAAAGCCACTTTCAGGACCGAAGACGTCCTGAAAGTGGCTTTCCTGACACGGGGAGTGGGTCAGCGGGGGGCGGCGACGCGTTCCAGGAGGGCCAGCAGGACACGGGCCGAGGACTCCCAGCTGTAGTGCGCCGCCCGCTCCCGGCCCGCCGCGGACCGCCGCGCCCACTCGTCCGGGTCGTCCAGCTCGCGCACCGCCCGCACGAACCCGGCCACGTCGTCGGGGGCGACGTAGGCCGCCGCGTCCCCGCCCACCTCGCGGAACACCGGGATGTCGCTGACCACCACCGGCGTGCCCAGCCCCATCGCCTCCACCAGCGGGATCCCGAACCCCTCGTCGCGGGACGCGGTGACCAGCGCGGTCGCCCGGCGCAGCAGGTCGTGGTAGTCCTCGTCGGTCACGCCGTCGTGGAACACCAGCCGCCCGCCGCCGGCCAGCGCGGTCAGCCGGGCCCGCTCGGCGTCCGGCACCCGGCTCATCAGGTGCAGCTCGTGGTCGGGCAGCGAGCCCATCGCGGCGGCCAGCGTGCCCACGTTCTTGTACGGCATGAACGACCCCATGTAGACCAGCGCCGCCGTGCGCTCGCCGCGCAGCCGGTCGGGGAGCGGGTCCGGGGCGTTCGGCACGACCGTCACCGGCCGGCGGGTCAGCCGGTGCTCGGCGATCAGCGCGGCGGTCGTGGCCGACACGGTCACCACGGCGTCGGCCCGGTTCAGCAGCGCCCGCTGCGGCCACCAGGCCAGGTGGAACAGCCGCCACAGCAGCCGGATCGGCGCCGCGAACTCCGGCGGCGGGGTGCGGTTGCGGTAGTAGATGAGGTCGTGCAGCGTCAGGACCAGCGGGTACCGCCGCCCCCAGCTGCCCATCGTCTGCATCGGGGAGAACACCACGTCCGGCCGGGCCGCGTTCACCTGCCGGGCGACCAGCGGCTCGCGCGCGCTGGTCGGCGCGCTCACCGGGTGCGTGGCCAGGTCGGGCAGGTGCGCGAGCTGGCCCGGGTCGCTGACCAGCAGCACCAGGTCGTGCCGGTCGCCGACCAGGTCGGCCAGCGCGGCCACCAGGCCCACGGTGTAGCGGCTGATCCCGTCGTGCCGGTCGACCCGGACGTAGCGGCAGTCCAGCGCGATCCTCATCGCACCCCGAGCGCGGCCACGAACCCCGCCACCGCCGCGGCGACCGCCTCCGGCGCCTCGTAGTGCGCCAGGTGCCCGGTCCCCGGCACGACCACCAGCCGCGCGTCCGGGAACCGGGGCAGGAGCGCCTCCTGGGCGGCCAGCGGGGCGATGTCGTCGCGCTCGGCGGCCACCAGCAGGGTCGGCACCGCGACGTCCGCGGCGAACTCGCCGACGTCGTGGCGCACCGAGGCGTGGAACGACTCCAGCAGCGAGGTGCGCCCGGCGAACCCGCCGAAGTACCGGTCGTGCTCGGCGTGGATCCACCGGCGCAGCGCCCGGTCCGGGGTGGTGACCATGGCGACGCTGGCGATGCGGGTGACCAGCCGGTTGCGCAGCAGCCAGGTGCCGGCCCGCTCGGGCAGCGCCGCCGCGACCCCGTGGTGCAGCACGGTCAGCTTGGTGAGCACCAGGTGCGGCCCGGCCAGCGCCGAGGTCGCGATCGGGTTGACCAGCACCAGCCCGCGCACCGGTGCCCCCCCGGCGACGGCGGCGGCCGCGACGATCGAGCCGAACGAGTGCCCGGCCAGCACCACGTCCCCGGCCGGGTCGACGGCGGCCAGCAGGTCGCGCGTCCAGCGCGCGTAGCCGTCGACGTCGTGCGGGTCGGCCGGCATGGGCGGGGACCCGCCGAATCCTGGCAGGTCGGGCACCAGGACGGCGGTGTCGGTGAGGTGGGCCACGATGGGCTCCAGGCCGTGGTGGTCGCCGCGCAGGCCGTGCAGGAAGACGATCCGGCGTGGCGCCTCGGGCGGGCCGTAGGTGCGCAAGGCGACGGTCGAGCCGCGCAGCCCCAGCTCCTCGACCCGGACCGGCACGCGCGCGATCCGCTCCGCGTAGGGGCTGGGAAGGGCCGTGGTCGCCATCGCCGGGGAGTCTAGGTGGGCCGGTCCGGGCCCCGTCGCAGAGTCCGCGTGCTCCGCGCGGCTGCGCGGCCCTGCCCGGTCCCAGCGAGGAACACGCGGCCCCGGCGAGGCCGCCACCGGCGCGCCCGGGTGAGGCGAGCAGCGGCTTCCCGCCGCACCGGGCCCGGGTGTCGGGAACTGTCGGGGCGCGGGGCTAACCTGCTTGCGGACCAGGTCCCCGGCGTCGCGGTGGCGTAGATCAGCCGAGCGCCCGGGCGGCCCGGGTCCGCAGTCGATCGTGCGCAGCCCCCGGGCCGCGCCAGGAGGGAGAAGTCCACCCCGATGGCCAGCCCCAGCGGAGCCTCCGACGGCAGTTTCGTCCACCTGCACACCCACACCGAGTTCTCCATGCTCGACGGGGCCGCCCGGCTGGACGACCTGTTCAAAGAGGCCGCGCGGATGGGGATGCCCGCGCTGGCGATGACCGACCACGGCAACGTCTTCGGCGCCTACGAGTTCTGGCGCAAGGCCAACGCCGCCGGGGTCAAGCCGATCATCGGCATGGAGGGCTACCTCTCGCCGGGCTCCCGCCACGAGCGCAAGCGCGCCACCCTGGGCGGCCAGCAGGTCAGCGACGACAACCCGGGTGAGATGTACACCCACATGACGCTGCTGGCCGAGAACACCGAGGGGATGCACAACCTCTTCCGGTTGTCCTCGCTGGCCTCGCTGGAGGGCTACTACTACAAGCCGCGGATGGACCGCGAGCTGCTGGAGACCTACGGCAAGGGGATCATCGCCACCACCGGCTGCCCGTCCGGGGAGGTCCAGCGGCTGCTCCAGCAGGACCGCTACGACGACGCCTGCCAGGCCGCCAGCGACTACCGCGACATCTTCGGCAAGGACAACTTCTTCTGCGAGCTGATGGACCACGGCATCGGCATCGAGAAGCAGGTCCAGGAGGACCTGTTCCGGCTGAAGAAGGAGCTCGACCTCCCCGGCCTGGCCACCAACGACCTGCACTACACCTACGCCGAGGACGCCAAGCCGCACGAGGTGCTGCTGTGCGTGCAGACCGGCAAGACCCTGGCCGACCCCAACCGGTTCAAGTTCGACGCCCAGGACTTCTACCTCAAGTCCGCCGGTGAGATGCGCGCCCAGTGGGACGACCAGTTCCCGGAGGCCTGCGACAACACCCTGCTGATCGCCGAGCGGGTGGACGTCGGCTTCACCGAGGGCCAGGACCTGATGCCCCGCGCCCCGGTCCCGGAGGGCGAGAGCGAGGAGAGCTGGCTGGTCAAGGAGGTCGAGATCGGCCTGCAGCGGCGGTTCCCGAACGGGGTCACCGATCAGTACCGCAAGCAGGCCGAGTACGAGCTCGGCGTGATCATCAAGATGGGCTTCCCGGGGTACTTCCTGGTCACCGCGGACCTCATCCAGCACGCCAAGTCGGTCGGCATCCGGTGCGGGCCCGGCCGCGGGTCGGCGGCCGGCTCGCTGGTGGCCTACGCGCTGGGCATCACCGACCTCGACCCGATCAAGCACAAGCTGATCTTCGAGCGGTTCCTCAACCCCGAGCGCATCTCGATGCCCGACATCGACATGGACTTCGACGAGCGCCGGCGCGGCGAGATGATCCGCTACACCACCGAGAAGTACGGCGAAGACCGGATCGCCCAGATCATCACCTACTCCACGATCAAGGCCAAGGCGGCGATCAAGGACTCGGCGCGGGTGCTGTTCGGCCAGCCCGGCTACGCGGTGGCCGACCGGATCTCCAAGGCGATGCCGCCGGCGATCATGGGCAAGGACATCCCGCTGTCCGGGGTGTTCGACCCGGCCCACAAGCGCTACTCCGAGGCCGCCGAGGTGCGCGCCCTCTACGAGGTCGACCCGCAGGTCAAGGAGATCATCGACACCGCCCGCGGGCTGGAGGGCCTCAAGCGCCAGTGGGGCGTGCACGCGGCCGGCGTGATCATGTCGTCCAAGCCGCTGCTCGACGTCATCCCGATCCAGCGCCGGGAGGCCGACGGCGCCATCATCACGCAGTTCGACATGGGCGCCTGCGAGACGCTCGGGCTGCTCAAGATGGACTTCCTGGGCCTGCGCAACCTGACGATCATCGACGACGCGCTGGAGAACATCGAGCTCAACGGCAAGCCGAAGCTGGAGATCGAGTCGGTCGAGCTGGACGACCAGGCGACCTACGACCTGCTGGCCCGCGGCGACACCCTCGGGGTGTTCCAGCTCGACGGCGGTCCGATGCGCGACCTGCTGCGCCGGATGGCCCCCACCGAGTTCGACGACATCTCCGCGGTCGGCGCGCTGTACCGGCCCGGCCCGATGGGCGCCAACGCGCACAACGACTACGCCGACCGCAAGAACAAGCGCCAGGAGGTCACTCCGATCCACCCGGAGCTGGCCGAGCCGCTCAAGGACATCCTCGGCGAGACCTACGGCCTGATCGTGTACCAGGAACAG
>JASLAP010000656.1 GCA_030147065.1 Pseudonocardia sp.
AGCAGGCAGCCGGCGACGAAGCAGACGGTGAACACGGTACCGAGGCTGCCGATCCGGACCAGGTCGACGAAGACCCCGACGGTGGTGAGCACCACGGCCAGCGCGATCGCGCCGAGCGGTGGCAACCCGAGCACGGTCGCCAGCAGCGAGCGCTCGGCCATCGGCCACCGCCCGCCCACCGGCCGGACCTCACGGTCGGTCATCCCGTCACGGTAGCCCGCTCCTCGGGCCGGCCGCCGTGACCCGGCCGATCTTCGGTGCCGGTGTCACCCCGTCCGGTGTCCCCCCGCCCGGCCTCGCCGCGTTCGGCGGGCGCCGGGTCGGCTCGGGTGAGCCCGTGCAGCGGGATCAGCGAGTCCGCCGCCGAGGCCACCAGCTCCGGCGCGGACAACCGCCGCGGCGTGCGCTCCACCTGGCCCGGCTCGGCCAGCTCGCCGTCGGCGACGGCGAGGTCGGTGAGCTTGCGCGCGGTGACCAGCACCCGGGCCTCCAGCGAGGAGACCGTCTGGTTGTAGCTGCTCACCGCGGTGTCCAGGCTGCGGCCCAGCTTGGCCACGTGGGTGCCCATGGTGGCCAGCCGGCTGTGCAGCTCCTTGCCCAGCTGGTGCACCTGGGCGGCGTTGCGGGCCAGCGCCTCCTGCCGCCAGCTGTAGGCCACCGTGCGCAGCAGGGCGATCAGCGTGGTCGGCGTGGCGATCACGACGTCGTTGGCGAAGGCGTGCTCCATCAGCGACGGGTCGGCCTGCAGCGCGGCCTCCAGGAACGGGTCGCCGGGTACGAACAGCACCACGAACTCCGGTGACGGCTGGAACGCCGCCCAGTAGGACTTGGCGCTGAGCTGGTCGACGTGCTGGCGGAGCTGGCGGGCGTGCGCGGCCAGCCGGTCCTTGTGCACGTCCGGGTCGCGGCTCTCCACCGCCTCCAGGTACGCCGCGAACGGCACCTTGGCGTCCACCACCACCTGCTTGCCGCCGGCCAGCCGGACCACCATGTCCGGGCGCACCCCGCCGTCCTCGCCCTGCCCGACCACCTGGGTGGAGAAGTCGCAGTGCTCGACCATGCCGGCCAGCTGCACGATCCGCTCCAGCTGCAGCTCCCCCCACCGGCCCCGGACCTGCGGCGCGCGCAGCGCGTTGACCAGCTGCTTGGTCTCGTCCTGCAGGCGCTCGGAGCTGGAGCGCATGGCCACCACCTGCTCGCGCAGCCCGGCGTAGGCCGACTCGCGGTCCTTCTCCACCGTGCGCAGCTGGCCCTCCACCCGGGCCAGCGCCGCGGCCACCGGGTCGAGCAGGGCGCCCACCGACTGCGCGCGCGCCGCCGCGTCGCCGTCCGCCTTGGCTGCCAGCGCGGCCGTCGCTTCCTTGATCCGGCCCTCGGCCAGCGCCACGAACTGATCGTTGTTGCGGGCCAGCGCGTCCGCGGACAGCGCCTGGAACGCCTGCTTGAGCTCGGCGTCGCGGCGGGTCAGCAGCTGCTCGCGGTGCGCCGCGGCCGCCCGCTCGGCGTCCAGCGCGGCTTGCCCGGCCGCGGCCTCGGCCTCGGCGCGCCTGCTCTGCTCGCGGGCCTCGTCGAGCTGGGCGGTCAGAGCGGCCAGCCGCTCCAGCAACCCGGCCCGCTCGGCCCGGAGTCCGGCGGCGTCCGCGCGGGCCATCGCGGACGCGTCGGCGGCGGCCTTCCCGGCGTCGGCCGCCGCCACCCGGGCCCGGGTGGACAGCAGCAACCAGGCGGCACCGGCGCCGAGCAGCGCACCGACCAGGACGCCGAGCAGCAGCACGGAGACGGAGGTGGTCGTCACGTCACCGAGGGTGCAACGCCGCCCCGACGGATCTCGCGCGGACGCGCCGGGGCGGCCCGAACAATCGCCGAACGGTCGAACGGATGATCGACCGAGGGCCACCTGGCCGTTGCCGGGGCAACGGTCAGGTGGCGCTCGTGCGGATCACGCGCGGGGGGACTCGTGGGCGATCAGCCAGCGCTTGGCGGGCAGCCCCCAGCGGAACCCGCCCAGCGTGCCGTCGGTGCGCAGGACCCGGTGGCACGGCACGAACAGGGCGGCGGCGTTGCGCGCGCACGCCGAGGCGGCGGCCCGCACCGCGAGCGGCCGGCCGGCCTTCGCGGCGTACTCGGTGTAGGTGACCGGGGCACCCGCCGGGATGGTGCGCAGCACATCCCAGGCGTGCTCCAGGAACGCCCCGGACCGCTGCCGGACCGGCACGTCGTCCACGGCCGACAGGTCGCCGTCGTGGTAGCGGGTGATCGCCGCGGCGACCGGGCCGAGGTCGCCGGGCACCAGATCGGCGGGCCGCAGCGTGGGGTGGACCTGCGGCATCAGCTCGTCCAGCTCGGCGGTCCAGCCCGCGGCCAGCACGGCGCCGTCGGCGTCGACGACCGCGGTGAACGGGCCGATCGGGGTGTCCAGGGTGGACCAGGTGGCGGTGGTCATGACGTCCTCCTGAGGGAGTTCGTGGCGGCGGTGCGCCAGAGGTGGGTGGCGGCGTAGGACCGCCACGGGGTCCAGTGCGCGGCCCGCGCGGTCAGGCCGTCGACGGTGCCGGGCAGGCCGAGCAGTTGCGCGCCGCGGCGCACGGCCAGGTCGGTGGCGAGCAGCTCGTCGGGGTCGCCGAGCAGGCGCATCGCCAGGTAGCCGGCGGTCCACGGGCCGACGCCGGGCAGCGCCGTGAGCGCGGCCCGCAGGTCGGCCGGGTCGCGCCCGGCGTCGAGCAGCAGGCTGCCCTCGGCCACCGCGGCGGCCACTCCGCGGACGGTCGCGATCCGCCGGGTCGGGCCGGTGAGCACCTCGGCGGCCCGCTCGGCGACGACCGCCGGGGTCGGGAACAGCAGCCCGGGACCGTCCCCGGTCAGCGCCGCCGGCAGCGGGTCGCCGAGCGCGGCGACCAGCCGGGACGCCGCCGTGCGGGCCGCGGCCACCGACACCTGCTGGCCGAGGACCGTGCGCAGCGCGGTCTCGGCGCCGTCGACGGTGCCGGGCAGCCGGATCCCGGGCACCGCGGCGACCGGCGGGGCCAGCACCGGGTCGGCGCCCAGCACGTCGTCCACGGCGACCGGGTCGGCGTCCAGGTCGAGCAGCCGGCGCAGCCGGGCGACGGCCGGGCCGAGGTCGCGCGGGTCGCCGAGGCGCAGCGTGGCCAGCACGTGCCCGGCCCGCGGCTCCAGGGCCACGGTCGCGGGCTCCTGCGGCAACCGCAGCGTGCGCCGGTAGACGCCGTCCTGCACGGACTCCACCCCGGCCACCGCGCGGGCGGCGAAGAACGCCAGCAGCCCCTCGGCGTCCAGCGGCGGGCGGTAGGGCAGCCGCAGGACCAGCGTCCCGGCCGCGACCGGGGCCACTCCGCGGCGGCGACCGGCCTCCTCGCGCAGCCGCGTCGGCGGTACGCCGTACACCTCGCGCACGGTGTCGTTGAACTGCCGGACGCTGGCGAACCCGGCCGCGAACGCCACGTCCGCCATGCCCAGCGGCGTGGTCTCGATGAGCAGCCGGGCGGTGTGCGCCCGGTGCGCCCGGGCCAGCGCGAGCGGCCCGGCCCCGAGCTCCGCGGTGAGCACCCGGTTGAGCTGGCGCTCGGAGTAGCCCAGCCGGGTGGCCAGGCCGGCCACGCCCGAGCGCTCGACGACGCCGTCGGAGATCAGCCGCATGGCCCGGGCGGCCAGGTCGGCGCGGAGGTTCCAGTCCGGCGAGCCGGGCACGGCGTCGGGCTGGCAGCGCCGGCAGGCGCGGTAGCCGCGCTGCTGGGCCGCCCCGGCCGTGGGCAGGAACTCCACGTTGGAGCGTTTCGGGGTGACCGCCGGGCAGGACGGCCGGCAGTAGATCCCGGTCGTCCGCACGGCGGTGATGAAGTGGCCGTCGAACCGCGCGTCCCGGGAGGCGACGGCGCGGTAGCAGCGGTCCTGGTCGAGCACCATGGCGACGACTCTGCCACCGGGAACGCCCCCGCTCTGGCGGAAATCGGACGCGACCGCCGATGCGGGTCCGGTCCCCGGGCTGCGCCGCGGACCGGGCCGGCCACATCACCACGGTCCGCGGCACGGGCTACCGCGTCGACGCCACGGAGTGACCGTGCGTTTCCGAAGGCGGTGCTCTTTTCCGAAGGCGGTGCTCACCCGGGCGGTCGTGCCGGTGGAGCGGCCGGATCCCGATCGGGGAACCGACCGGAATGCGTGGGCTATTCGTCGCGGGCCAGCGCGACGGCCTCGATCTCGATGAGCCAGTCGCCGCCCGCGAGCCGACCGACCTCGGCGATGGTGTCGGCCGGGTAGGGCTCGGTGAAGAACTCCCGACGCAGCGCGATCACCTGATCGATCACTGTCATGTCGGTGACCAGGATAGTCACCTTCACCACGTGCTCCAGCCCCGAGCCGGCCGCGGTCAGCACCCGGTCGAGGTTGGCGAACGCCCGCCGCGCCTGCCCGTCGAAATCGGCGGCCGCGGTCCTGCCGTGCTCGTCGATCCCGGCCTGCCCGGACACGAAGACCAGATCGCCCACCCGGATCGCCTGCGATATCGCGTACGGCTCGTACCAATCCGGTTCGGTGGCCACCCGCCGGGGCGGGGCGTCGTTCCTCATACGAGCCATAATCGAGGGGTGTGCGACGGCCGACAAGTACTGACCCGAATGTCCATTGCTATCCCGGTGGATACCGGCGGAGGTGCGCCGTGCGGGAGGCGGTGAGCCGGGCCGCGGCGAACTGCCCCACCGAGGTGGCGATGGAGGTCGTCGGGGGCAAGTGGAAGCTGGTCGTCCTCGAGCACCTGCGTGCCGGGGTGCAGCGGTTCGGCGCGCTGCAGCGCGCGCTGCCGGGGATCACCCCCCGCGTGCTGACCCGCCAGCTGCGCGAGCTGGAGACCGACGGTCTGATCGTCCGGACCGTGCACGCGGAGGTGCCGCCGCGGGTGGAGTACCAGCTGACCGAGCTGGGCCGCAGCCTGGACGCGGTGCTGACCCACCTGCGGGCGTGGGGCGAGGAGTACCGCAGCCGGGTTCGGGCGTAGGACGGCCGGCCGGGCGGAGGCGGCGGCAGCACCCGCGGTGCTCGGGCGGGCCGAGTCGTCGGCAGGGCTCCGGTGAGAGGCCCCTCACCGACGCCTCGCGTGCCTGCGGGCGTCGCGCCGGACGCGACTACCCTGGACCCCCGTGTCCCTCACCCTCGGCATCGTCGGCCTGCCCAACGTCGGCAAGTCGACGCTGTTCAACGCGCTGACCCGGAACGACGTGCTGGCCGCGAACTACCCGTTCGCCACCATCGAGCCCAACGTCGGCGTCGTCGCGCTGCCCGACCCCCGCCTCGACGTGCTCGCAAAGATCCACGGTTCGGCCAAGGTCGTGCCGGCCGTGGTGGCGTTCGTGGACATCGCCGGCATCGTCAAGGGGGCCTCCGAGG
>JASLAP010000667.1 GCA_030147065.1 Pseudonocardia sp.
CGCGGCGAGCCGGGGCCGGGCCAGCAGCGAGGCGCACCGCCCGCACAGCAGCCGGCCCCGGCTCGCCGCGCCTCGGCGGGTTCCGTGGGGCTTCCCGCCGACCGTCGCCGCCGGCTCCTACGAGGGTCCGGTGCGGCCGGCCGTGGTCGCGTTCAAGGAGCGGGGTCGTGCGGAGCTCGGCAGGCCGCTGGGGACGGCGCTCGCACTGGCCGTCGTGGCGGTGAGCCGCGCGGTCCCGGAGCCGGAGGGACCGCTGCTGCTGGTCCCGGTGCCGGGTTCCCGTGCCGCGTTGCGCACCCGCGGGCGGGACCACGTCCGGGAGCTGACCCGGTACGCGGTCGCCGAGCTCCGGGCCGCGGGGATGCCCGCGGCGGAGGCCCGGCTGCTGCGTCGACGGGGCCGGGTCCAGGACTCGGCCGGGCTGTCCGCGGCGCAGCGGAGGGTCAACCTCGCCGGGACGTTCGTCCTCGACGCCGGCGCGCCGCGGCCCGGGGCCGGGACGCTGCTGGTCCTGGTCGACGACGTGGTGACCAGCGGCGCCACCCTCACCGAGGCGGCCGGTGCGCTGGCCGGCGCGACCCATCCCGCGGCGCCCCCGGTGGTCGCCGCGGTCGTCGCGGCGACCCCGCGATCGGCCGGATCCGGTGCTTCCGCGTGCGACCTGCGGGTTGTTCCCCGGCCGGCATCGGGGCGGCGGGAGCACCCTCTCGATCGACTGTCGGGAGCAGGGTCGAGCGACTAGCGTCGAAGCGACTACAGCCCGTCCACCGGGAGGTCAGATGGAGATCGTGGTCCGTGGTCGCAACGTCGAGGTTCCGGAGCACTACCGCCAGCACGTGGAAGACAAGGTCGGCTCGCTCGAGCGGTTCGACGCCAAGCTGTCCCGCATCGACGTGGAGCTCTTCCACGAGAAGAACCCCCGCCAGTCCGCCCACTGCCAGCGCGTGGAGATCACGCTGCGCGGCAAGGGCCCCGTCGTCCGCGCCGAAGCGGACGGACCCGATTTCTACGCCGCGCTCGACCTGGCCTGCGGCAAGCTCGACAACCGGCTGCGGCGCGCGGCCGACCGACGGCGGGTGCACCACGGACGGCGCACCCCGGCCAGTGTGCGGCTGACCAACAACACGGCTGCCGACCTCGGTGCCGGCGCCCTCGACCTGGACCGCCAGCTGGCCAGCGGCCCGCACGTCACCGATCTCGACGAGCACCTGCCCGGGCGGGTGGTGCGGGAGAAGCACCACCCCGCCACCCCCATGACCGTGGACCAGGCGCTGCACGAGATGGAGCTGGTCGGGCACGACTTCTTCCTGTTCCAGTGCGCCGACACCGGCCAGCCGACGGTGGTCTACCGCCGGCACGCCTACGACTACGGCCTCATCCGCCTGACCGAGGTGCCGCAAAACGGCGCCGGCCCCGCCTCCGCGGGGCAGCCCAGGGCCGCGGCGGCGACGACGGCCTGAGTCCGCCGCGGGAGGGCGTCCGTGCGCCCTCCCGCAGCGCGGCGCTCAGTCGACGGGCAGCCGGGAGAACAGCACCGCGTCGCCCCGGGTGCCGTCCCGGTACTCGAGGCAGGACCGCGCGATGCCTTCCTGGATGAAGCCCGCGCGGCGTGCGGTGGCCTGCGAGGCGGTGTTCCCGACGTCCGCGTACAGGTGCACGCGCGGGGCGCCGGCGCGCAGGGCACACTGCGCCAGCGCGTGCGCGGCCTCCGCCGCGTAGCCGTGCCCGCGGGCCCACGGCGCGATCCAGTAGCCGATCTCCGGGCCGAGCCGCCCCGGGTCCAGGCGGATCCCGCTGGCGCCGACGAGCGTCCCGTCGGCCTCCACGACCGTGGGCACGCCGCGGCCCTCCGCTCGCTCGCGCGGCGCCTGCTCGCACACCCACTGACGGGCGACGTCGTCGGTGTAGGGATGGGGTAGTGCGTTGATCCAGCGCTGGATGAGGGGGTCCTGGCACGCGCGGAGAACGGCGGCCACGTCGTCGGGGCGGTAAGGGCGCAGCACCGGGCGCTCGGTCACCACCACCTCGGTGGTCAGGTCGACGGCGCGAAGGTCCAGGGGCACCGGTGCATCGTCACGCGTTCCCCAGGACGCGGTCGACCGATATCTCGAGCACGACCCGCGCCGGGTTCTCGCGTGGCTGCCGGTAGCGCTGCGCGTAGCGCGCCACGGCGTCGGCGACGGAGTCCGCGTCGTCGCGCACCACCGCCGTCCCTTCCAGGGTCAGCCACCGGCGCCCGTCGACCTGGCAGACCGCGACCCGGCCCTGCCCGCCGCGTACGTGCCGCGCCTTGGCCGAGGTCCCGGAGGTGATCACCCGGGCGGTGCGGGTGGCGGCGTCGAAGGTGACGCCCACCGGGACGACGTGGGGGGTGCCGTCGACGCGCAGCGTGGTGAGCGTCGCCAGGTGCCGCTCGGTGAGGAACGCGAGCGCTCCGGGGCCGAGGTCGTCGGGGTCGTGGGCCACCGGCCGAGCGTAGGCAGCTGCCCCTGCATCACCTGCCCACCACACCGCCCCAGCGGGTCCGGGGTGCTGGCGTCGCCGCCTACGCTGGGGGTGTGGTGTTCCAGAGACTGCTCCGTGCCGGTGAGGGAAAGATCGTCCGACGGCTGGCGAAGATCGCCGACGCGGTCGAGGTGCTCGCCGACGAC
>JASLAP010000754.1 GCA_030147065.1 Pseudonocardia sp.
GCCGACGTGGACAACCTCGCCCTGCTGAGTCTGGCGGCACTCTCCCCGATCGTGGTGGTGGCGATCCTGCTGGTCGGGCTGCGCTGGCCGGCGAAGTACGCGATGCCGATCGGGTTCGCGGTCGCGGTGCTGGTCGGAGCCCTCGTCTGGGGGATGGACGCGGCCAACCTCGCCGCCGCCAGCGTCGAGGGGCTGATCATCGCGGTCGGCCTGCTCTACATCATCTTCGGCGCGCTGCTGCTGCTCCAGACCCTCACCGCCAGTGGCGCCCTGGCCACCATCCGCGCCGGGTTCACCACGGTGAGCGCGGACCGCCGGGTGCAGGCGATCATCATCGGCTGGCTGTTCGGGTCGTTCATCGAGGGCGCCTCGGGCTTCGGCACGCCGGCGGCGGTGGTGGCGCCGCTGCTGCTCGCGCTCGGGTTCCCGGCGATGGCCGCGGTGATGGTCGGCCTGGTCATCCAGAGCACGCCGGTCAGCTTCGGCGCGGCCGGCACCCCGGTGCTGACCGGGCTCGGCCAGGGGCTGGCCGGCGACTCGGCGGTGGACGCCAGGGTCTCCGCGCTGGGCCTGGACTTCCCCGCCTACCTGCAGGTGCTCGGCCTGGAGGTGGCGATCCTGCACGCGGTGGTCGGCTCCCTGATCCCGCTGTTCCTGGTCTGCATGCTGACCGGGTTCTTCGGCGGCCGGTTCGGCGACGGGCTGCGGGTCTGGCCGTTCGCGATCTACGCCGCGTTCGCCATGACCGTCCCGTACGTGATCGTGGCCGCGGTGCTCGGCCCGGAGTTCCCGTCGCTGCTCGGCGGCCTGATCGGGCTGGCCCTGGTGATGTTCACCTCCAGCCGCGGGTTCCTGATGCCCAAGCAGACCTGGGACTTCCCGGCGCGCGAGCGCTGGGACGACCGCTGGACCGGTTCGATCGAGGCCGACACCAGCAAGGTCGCCGGCAAGCGGATGAACATCTGGCTGGCCTGGTCGCCCTACGTCGTGGTCGCGCTGCTGCTGGTGCTGTCGCGCACCGTGGAGCCGGTCAAGGATTTCCTGTCCGGGATCACCATCGACGTCGACAACATCTTCGGCACCGAGATCTCCGAGTCGCTGCAGCCGTTCTACCTGCCCGGCTTCATCTTCATCGTGGCCTGCCTGGTCACCTACGGGCTGCACCGGATGAGCGGGCCGGCGATCCTGGGCGCCTGGAAGGTGTCGGCCGGCCAGCTGGCCGGGGCCGCGGTGGCGCTGCTGTTCGCGCTGCCGCTGGTCCGGATCCTGATCAACTCCGGGCCGGACTACAACTCCACCGGCCTGTCCAGCATGCCGATCACCCTCGCCGAGGGGGCCTCGGCGCTGGCCGGCACGTCCTGGCCGGTGCTGGCACCCTGGATCGGGGCGCTGGGGGCGTTCGTGGCGGGCAGCAACACGGTGAGCAACCTGACGTTCTCGCTGTTCCAGTTCGCCACCGCGGAGAACATCGGGGCGACCCCGGAGACGGTGGTCGCCACCCAGGCGGTCGGCGGTGCGGCCGGCAACATGGTCACCGTGCACAACGTGGTGGCGGCCTCGGCCACCGTCGGCCTGCTCGGCCGGGAGGGCGACCTGATCCGCAAGACGATCATCCCGACCACCTACTACTGCCTGTTCGCCGGCGGGCTGTCCTTCGTACTGATCAACGGGGTGGGGTTGAACATCGGCACGGCGCTGCTGGTGGCGCTGGCCGTCGCCCTGGTGCTGATCGTGGTCCGGCTCGCCCGGCAACCCGCCTCGGACCGGTTCACCGCCGCGGGCGCGGCCGCCGCGCCCGAGCGGAGCGGGGTCGAGGACCCGAAGGGCGGGCCGAGCTGAGCCGGCGCGCCGGGGTCGCCCGGCCGTGCCCCCGCCGGTGCCCCCGGTGACCGACACGGCGCTGGTGCTCGGCGGCGGCGGGATCACCGGGATCGGCTGGGAGCTGGGCATGCTGGCCGGGCTGGCCGAGCGCGGGGTGGACCTGACCACGGCCGACCTGATCGTCGGCACGTCGGCGGGCTCGGTGGTCGGCGCCCAGATCGCCACCGGCGTCGAGGTCGAGGAGCGCTACGCCGCCCAGCTCGCCGACCCCACCGGGGAGATCGCCGCCCGCCTCGGCCGCGCCACGCTGGTCCGCTTCGCGCTGGCCATGGTTGGCCCGCGGAACCCGCAGCGGGTGCGGGCGCGGCTCGGGAAGGTCGCGCTGCGCGCCCGGACCGGGCCCGAATCCGAGCGGATCACCGTCATCGGCAACCGGCTGCCCGTGCACGAGTGGCCGGAGCGGGCGCTGCGGGTCACCGCGGTGGACGCGCACACCGGCGAGTTCCTGGTGCTGGACCGCGAGGCCGGGGTGCCGCTGGTCGAGGCGGTCGCGGCCAGCTGCGCCGTGCCCGGCGTCTGGCCACCGGTCAGCACCGGCGGGCGTCGCCTGATCGACGGCGGGATGCGCTCACCCGTCAACGCCGATCTGGCCGCCGGTCGGGCCCGGGTGGTCGTGCTCGCCCCGCTGGTGCGCGGGCTGGGCCGGGGAACGGGGCTGGACCAGCAGGTCGCCGGGTTGCGGGCGGCCGGGGCCGCGGTCGCCGTGGCGAGCCCCGACAAGGCCGCGCTCGCGGCCATCGGGCGCAACGTGCTCGATCCCGCCCGCCGGGCCGCTGCGGCGCGGGCCGGCCGGGCCCAGTCCGGGACCGCGGCGACCGAGCTGGCCGCCGTCTGGAACGACCGCTGACCCGGCCCGGCGTGCCGACGGCCACTTTTCGCGCCGTACCGTCCGGGTAACCCCGACCCATGGCCGACGTACCGAACATCCGCTTGAACAACGGCGTCGAGATCCCGCAGTTCGGGTTCGGCGTGTTCCAGATCGACCCGGACGAGACCGCGGCCGCGGTGCGCACCGCCTTCGACGCGGGCTACCGCCACATCGACACCGCGCAGATGTACCGCAACGAGGAGGGCGTCGGGCAGGCGGTCCGCGAGTCCGGGCTGCCCCGCGACGAGGTCTTCGTCACCACCAAGCTGGACAACAGCCGGCACGGTCGCGACGAGGCGGTGGCCGCGCTCGAGGAGAGCCTCAAGCGGCTCGGCCTCGACCACGTCGACCTGTTCCTGATCCACTGGCCGCGCCCGCAGGAGGGCCGCTTCGTGGAGACCTGGCAGGGCTTCGAGCAGCTGCTCGCCGACGGCAAGGCCCGGGCGATCGGCGTGTCGAACTTCCAGGTCCCGCACCTGGAGCGGCTGGCCGCGGAGACCGGCACGGTGCCCGCGGTGAACCAGATCGAGCTGCACCCCCAGTTCCCGCAGGCCGAGCTGCGCGCCTACCACCGGCAGAACGCCATCGCGACCGAGGCGTGGAGCCCGATCGCGCAGGGCGGCGAGCTGCTGCAGGACCCGGCGCTCGGCGAGCTGGCCCAGAAGTACGGCAAGACCCCGGCCCAGGTCGTCCTGCGCTGGCACGTCCAGCTGGGCAACATCGTGTTCCCGAAGTCGGTGACGCCGTCGCGGATCGCCGAGAACATCGACGTCTACGACTTCGCGCTGACCCCGGAGGACGTGCGGGTCATCGACGGCCTGGACACCGGCACCCGGCACGGCCCGGACCCCGACCGGTTCGGCTGAGATCCGCCGATCGGTGTGACGTGGCCGGCCCCGCGCTGCGGGGCCGGTCGTGTCCGCCTAGCGTGGACGCCCATGTTGGCAATCACCGATACCGCGGCCGAAGCCATCAAGTCCCTCACCACCGACGCGCAACTCCCTGACGGGGGTGGCCTGCGGATCGCCGCCCCGGACCCGGAAGAGGGCCTGGAGCTCTCGCTGGCCGGGCGCCCGGGCGCCGACGACGTCGTGCTCTCCGGCGACGGGGTCGCCGTGTTCCTCGAGCCCGTCGCGGCCGAGGTGCTCGACGACAAGATCCTCGACGTCCAACCGGTCTCCACCGCCAGTGGCGAGCAGGAACTCCGCTTCGCCATCGGCCAGCAGCAGTCGGACCCCTCCCAGAACTGACCGGGCCCCACCCGAGCACGTCCCCGACGGGGCGGCACCACCGGCACACCGCCGGGGAGCCGTCCCGTTTCCGCTGCTCACAGGTCGTGAGTGAAATCAGGGCTATAGCCCTGATTTTCACCCACGACCCCCGGCCGCCAGCAGGTCGGTGAGCGGGCCGAGGATGTCGGGCGGGCGCATGCCGAGCTCGGCGAACCGGTCGGCGGTGACCCAGTGCAGCTCGTAGCGGTTGTCCGGCCCGTTCGCCACCGCCTCCGGCCCGGACAGCTCGGCCCGCCCGCGCACGCCGGTCATCAGGAAGTAGGAGGCCGGCCGCTCGCCGTGCCGGCCGGTCCAGAGCAGCCGGTCGATCTCGGCGACGAGGGTGGTCTCCTCCCGCAGCTCGCGCAGCGCCGCCTCGGCCACGGTCTCGCCCGGCTCGACGCCACCGCCGGGCAGCATCGCGTAGTCCCGCCCGCGCTTGTGCCGCTTCATCACCAGCACCCGGTCGCCGTCGACGACCACGGCCACCGCCCGCGGTGTCGGCGCCTTCCGGCGGGCGAGCCCGACCCGGCGCAGGAACCGCCGGAAGCGGCGACGCAGGCCGGTCATCGGCCGAGGGTAACCCGGAGTTGACCTCCGAGCAGGCGGCACCGGTCCGGGGCGTCGGACGAGTCCCGCTCTCGTCCGGAGGGGTCGAACCGGAGCCGCTCTCGTCCGTTGGGCAGGGGCCGGAGGGGCGTTGATCGGGCCGGTTCCGCTCTCGCCCGCTCGGGTCGGACGGGAGTCGCTCTCGTCCGGTGGGGTCGGACGGGAGTCGCTCTCGTCCGGTGGGCAGGGGCCGGAGGGGGCGTTGGTCGGGCCGGAGCCGCTCTCGTCCGGAGGGGGCGGGTTCGGGGTGGGCGAGGGCGGCTTTCGTCCGATCCGGCTGGGCCGGAGTCGCTGTCGCTCGTCGAGCGTCGCTGTCGTCCGTCCCGGGCGAGCGGGCAGGGCTAGGCGCGGGGGTCGGGTGCGCTGCTGAGGGTGTCGGTGAGCCGGCCCGCCTCGACGATCCAGCGCCGGGTGCTGCGCACCGTGTCCAGCATCCGGCGGTCGTGGGTGACCAGCAGGACGGTGCCGGGGAACGCGTCGACGGCCTGCTCCAGCTGCTCGATCGCCGCCAGGTCCAGGTGGTTGGTGGGCTCGTCGAGCACCAGCAGGTTGACCTCGCGGGCCTGCAGCAGGGCCAGCGCGGCCCGGGTGCGCTCGCCCGGGGACAGCGACGCGGCCGGGCGCGGCACGTGCTCGCCGGTCAGCCCGAACTTGGCCAACAGGGTGCGGACCTCCGCGTCGGGCCAGTCCGGGACGGCCGCGCCGAACGCCCGGACCAGCGGTTCCGGCCCCAGGAACAGCCCGCGGGCCTGGTCGATCTCGCCGACCCGCACTCCGGCGCCGAGCCCGGCGCGGCCCTCGTCGACCGGGATCCGGCCGAGCAGCGCGCCGAGCAGGGTGGTCTTGCCCGACCCGTTCGCCCCGGTGACCACGACCCGGTCCGCCCAGTCGACCTGGGCGGTGACCGGGCCGAGGGTGAAGTCGCCGCGCCGGACGACGGCGTCGGTCAGCGAGGCCACCACCGCACCCGAGCGCGGCGCGGCGGCGATGGTCATCCGCAGCTCCCACTCCTTGCGCGGCTCCTCGACCACGTCCAGCCGCTCGATCATCCGCTGGGTCTGGCGGGCCTTCGCGGCCTGCTTCTCGCTGGCCTCGGTGCGGGTCTTGCGGCTGATCTTGTCGTTGTCGGTGGCCTTGCGGCGGGCGTTGCGCACGCCGGTGGCCATCCAGTTGCGCTGCATCTGGGCGCGGTCCTTGAGCCCGCCCAGCTTGTCGTCGTACTCCTCGTAGGCCTCGCGGGCGTGCCGGCGGGCCACCGCCCGCTCGGCCAGGTAGCTGTCGTAGCCGCCGTCGTAGACGCCGACCTGCTGCTGGGCCAGGTCCAGCTCGACGATCCGGTTGACCGTGCGGGCCAGGAACTCCCGGTCGTGGCTGACGATCACGGTGGGGCCGCCGCGGCCGGTGCGGGCGCGCTCGGTGACGAACCGCTCCAGCCGCTCCAGGCCGTCCAGGTCGAGGTCGTTGGTGGGCTCGTCGAGCAGCAGCAGGTCGTAGCGCGACAGCAGCAGCGCGGCCAGCCCGGCCCGGGCGGCCTGCCCGCCCGACAGCCCGGTCATCAGCGCGGTGGCCGGTTCGACGGCCAGGCCGACGTCGGCCAGGGCCTGGCCGGTGCGCTCCTCGAGGTCGGCGCCGCCCAGGGCCAGCCAGCGGTCCAGCGCCTCGGAGTAGCGGTCGTCGGCGCCGGGCTCACCGGTGCCCATCGCCTCCGCCGCGGCGTCCATCGCCTCCTGGGCGACCGTGACGCCGGTGCGCCGGGCCAGGAAGCCCGCGACCGTCTCGCCCCCGCGGCGCTCCGGCTCCTGGGGGAGGTGCCCGAGGGTCGCGCCCGGCGGGCTGACCGCCACCGAACCGTCGTCGGGGGGCTGCTCACCGGCCAGCAGCCGCAGCAGCGTGGACTTGCCCGCGCCGTTCACGCCGACCAGCCCCACGACGTCGCCGGGGGCGATGACGAGGTCGAGGCCGGAGAACAGGGTGCGGGCGCCGTGACCGGCGGCCAGGCCGGAGGCCTTCAGGGTGGCGCTCATC
>JASLAP010000024.1 GCA_030147065.1 Pseudonocardia sp.
CGCGGCGTTGGCTGGGCTCGACGGCCGGCGGCGAACCAGCCCGACGCCGAGGAGGACCCGCGCTGCGCCGGCTCCTGCGAGCGGCGGTAGGGCGTCGCCCAGGACGAGGACGCCGAGTGCTGCGGCCACGATGGGGATCAGGTAGGCAACCAGAGACGTCGTGGTCGGCCCGGCGCTGACGATCAGCGAGTAGTTGAGGACGTAGGCCAGTCCGGTTCCGACGACCCCAAGGATCAGGACGGCGACGACGGCCATGGTCTGCGGCGGGTGGATCGCGGCCCCGTCGAGTGGGAGCAGACCAAAGCTCAGCACCGTTGCGGCAGCGAGTTGGCCGGTGGCCAGTGCGATCGGGTTGAACGGCAGCGGCGTGACGTAGCGGGCGAGGTAGACGTAGGACAGCCCGTAGAGCGCTGCGGCAGCGAGGCAGGCGGCGACCCCGAGCGGGGAACCGGGGCCGCCTTGGTTCCAGGGTTCAAAGATCAGAACGGTTCCGGCGAGACCGACCGCGAGGCCGACCACTTGGATGAGTGGCGGTGGCTTGAGTGTGACCGCGAGCAGCGTGAGGGCGGTCCATAGTGGCGTGGTGCCGTTGAGGATGCCGGCGTAGGCGGAGTTGGTCAGGTCCTCGCCGACGGCGAACAGGAAGTACGGCGCGACGTTGGCGAGCAGTCCGGCGATCGTGAGATGGCGCCACGCGACGACGCCGCGGGGCAAGGGGTAGCGGCGCACGAGGCAGACCAGGGCGAGCGTGGCGGTGCCGAGCATCAGGCGGGCCACGGTCAGCCACGACGCGGCGAGCATCGGCAGGGCGAGCGCGATCCACAGGAAGCTCGATCCCCACGCGAGAGCGAGCAGTGCGAGCCGCAGACTGGTGCTGCGCCCTGTCGTCATTCCACGGGCACGTTGTAGGTCAGCGACGACATGTCCCCGCGCATGACGAACCGGGTCAGCTCGTAGGGCGTCCCGTCGTCGCGCAGACTGACGTGCTGCAGGTCGAGGACCGGCACGCCGCTGGGCAGGCCAAGCGCTGTGCGTTCGGCACGGGTTGCCATCCGCGCCGTCGCGGAGTCTTCGAGGCGAGCCATCGTGTAGCCCTGGTCCTCAAGGACGCCGTGGATGCCGTACGGGTGGGGCACCTCGGACTCCAGGAGGCCGGTTCCCTCTGCGATCCGCCACGGGATGTAGGTCGTCACCAGGTACACCGGGTCCTCGTCGGCCCAGAAGACGTTCTCTCGCCGTAGGACCGACCGGGCGTCCGGTGGCAGGTTGAGCCGCTCCACGACCTCGGCGGGCGCGTCGACCTGGTCGATAGACAGGACCTCGAACCGGCCGCGCTTCCCGGCCCGCTCGCACTCGATCAAGAACGGGGAGAGTCCGGTCTCGCGGTACTTGGGCGAGTAGCGGTCGCTGCCGAGTCGGATGAGCGTGGCCGGCTGCCGCACGAACACTCCCCGCCCGTGCTGGGCAACGACCATGCCCGCTTCGGCGAGCAATCGCATCGCCGCCTGGACAGTGTTGCGTGCGACGTCGTACGTCGACGCGAGTTCGCGCTCTGACGGGAGCTTCGCACCGGGCGCGAGCTCGCCGCCTTCGATCTTGCTGGCGAACTCGTCCGCGATCCTGCGACTCGCCACCGTCTGGTCCTCGGTCACCGGGGAGGCCTGCCTTCCACTTGGTCGTCGCCGAGCGTACCCCGGTGGCTTACGCCAGTCAGCGCAACTTCCTCAGTGTCGCTTGCCACAACTGGCTTGAGCCAGTACAACTGGCTTACGCCAGTGAGGATCGAGACGGAGGAGGACCGCAGTGCAGAACCTGCCGGTGTTGATGAGCGGCTACAAGTTGACGGTGGTGGACCCGCCGACGCGGAAGGTGCGTGAGGACGAGCGGGGCAACGTGGTGCCGGTGGTGGACCGGGACGGGGTGGCGCAGTTCGTGGTGTCGCTGTTCGCGAAGCTCCAGGTGGGGCCGGGGCAGCGGGCGCCGAAGGGTGAGGAGATCAAGGTGACCCTGACCGCGGACCCGGGGCCGGAGATCGTGGAGGACATGCGGGTGGAGCTGATCGACGCCCGGGTCTCGCCGTATGAGGTGCGCAACGGCGACCGGGTGTCCTCGGGCATCTCGTTCAAGGCCGCGGGCCTCAAGCCGTGGACCGGGCAGCCTGGCCAGCGCCTGATGCCCGCTCCGGTGCCGCGGGACGAGAAGTGAGCACGCCCGCGGGTCTGAACGCCTGGGATCACCACGCCCCGATGATGCTCAACGTGCACCTGCGGCCCGGTACCCGGATGACCTGGGTGACGGTGGGTGACCGCAATCGGGTGGCGCTGCGGGTGGAGGGCACGAACGACGCCGAGCTGGACATGTTCGCCGGTCGGTCCGAGTTGGCCCGCCTGATCGCCACTGCCTCCGAGGCGCTGGCCGCGGTGGACGCGCGCGACGAGGGCACGCCCGCCGCATAGTCGGCACACAACAACTACCAAGCAATTCCGGTGAATGCCGGTGTGGCTACCGCCATGCCGAAATCAGGTCGGGGAATCAGGAACGGAAGGGGTGGGGTCGATGCGGTGTGGTGGGTGTTCGGGGTCGGGGGCGTGTGATCCGTGCGATGGGTACGGGTGCATGCCGGATTCGTTCCCGAACGCCGGGGACGGCCCGGACTGCGAGATCTGCGACAGCTCCGGGGTGTGCACGGAATGCGACGGGTCCGGCGAGGCGCCGGGCACCGAATCAAACTCGACCAGTGGAGTGGGTGCGTGATGAACGACAAGAACGAGCGACCCGGCCGGATGGTGACCGGAGTCGGGCGTCTGGTGCGACGACTGGACCGGGAACGTCGACAGTGGACCCGCCGCCAGCCCGGCGACGTCGTGGCCACGGAGATCGCGTGGCGGGCCGGGGTCGCCGAGGGGCTGCGGCTGGCCCAGGTCGCCATCCGCAAGGGGGTCTGACATGGCCACGCCAGGCACAGCCGCGCGTTACGTGCGGAACCGGGTGCGGGCGCGGGCGAACCGGCAGGCAGTGGCCCGGTTCGGGGAGTTCTGGCAGGCCCTGCAAGGTGTCGGGGACGCCCTGGCCGAAGCCCAGCGCGCCGCCAGGAACGCCGAGGACAACACCTGGCGGCGCCGCAACCAGCGGCACTGGGACATCGCCAGTGTGGATGAGGTCCGCGGCTCGCTGCGCCGCTGCAAGTCCTCCCTGCGGATCGTCTCCGCCCAGGCCAAGCGGTTCGAACCGCACCTGATCGTCAAGGACTGGAGGCGCTGACCATGGCCACTACTCATGTGGACCGGCTGATCGAGGACCTCGATGTGGCGATGAAGCGGCTCGGGGAGGCGATGCGCGGGATTCCGATCCGGCGCGGGTCGTTCAAGAAGACCCACGACAACCTCGCCCGCGACGTCGCGCAGGTCGTCACCATGCTCGACGCCGCCCGCCCGGTACTCCAGAAGAAGTAGAAGCTCAGCGCTAGCGGCATTCACTGCTCCGGCCCGACGTGCCGGAGCAGTGAAT
>JASLAP010000026.1 GCA_030147065.1 Pseudonocardia sp.
CTCCTCGCGGTACCGCGCCACCAGCAGCAGCGCGTAGTCCGTCGCCGCGCCCACCACCAGGATGAACAGGATGCCCTGGGTCTGCCCGCTGAGCGCGATCACCTCGGCCGCGGCGAGCTGGTAGACCACCAGCACCGCCAGCCGCCTCAACCACGCCGGGGGACGCTGCCCAGGGAGAGCCCGGCGGCCGCCGCGGCGATGAGGGCGAGCAGCACGAACACCGCGGGGTAGCCGCCGAGGAGCCCGGCCAGGGCGGCGCCAGCCCACGGGGAGAGCGCGGTGGCGAGCATCGCCGGGGCGGTCAGGATCCCGCCGAGGCGGCCGTAGTGGGCCGTGCCCCAGCGGTCGCTGATCGCGGTCGCCTGCAGCAGGGTGAACACCCCGCGGGCGGCCCCGGCGAGCATCGCCGCCGCGACCAGCAGCGCGCCCGGCCCGGGCAGCACCGCCAGCAGCCCGGTTGTCACCGCCGTGGCGGCCAGGATCACCGCGGTCCGGGACCGGGCGCCCGTCCGTGCTGCGAGCGCGCCGTAGCCGAGCCGGCCCAGCACCTGACCCAGCCCGCCGAGGCCGAGCGCCCAGGCCGCGGCGGTGGTGGACAACCCGCGTTCGAGCAGCAGCGGGACCTGGTTGACCACGACCGCGAAAGCGGCGAACGTGCCCAGCGCGATGGCGACCACCAGCAGCACGAACGGGCGGCTGCGGGCGATCCGGGCCGGGTCGCCGTCGGCGTGCTCGGGCTGCTCGGCCCGGTCCGGGGCGGGCCAGGGCCCGCGCAGGCCGAGCAGGTGCGCGGGGATCGTCACCACCGCCAGCACGGCGGCGAGCACCAGGTAGGTGCCGCGCCAGCCGAGCGGTCCGGCCAGCGCCGCGGTGAGCGGCGCGAAGATCGTGCTGGCCAGCCCGGCGAGCAGGGTGACCGCGGTCAGCGCGACCACCCGCCGCGGCCCCCACCAGCGGGTCAGCGCGGCGAACGCCGGCTGGTAGAGCACGCCGGCCATGGCCAGCCCGGCCAGCGCCCAGGCGGCGAAGAACCACGGCAGCGTCGGCGCCCAGGCGATCCCGACGACGGCCGGCACCGCCAGCAGCGAGCCGGTGGTCATCACCCGCCGGGGACCGGAGCGGTCCAGCCAGCGCCCGGCCGGGATGCCGGCCAGCGCGGAGACGACCAGCCCGACCGAGAAGGCGGCGGTGACCGTGCCGATCGACCAGCCGGTGTCGGCGGCCAGCCCGGGCGCGAGCACCGGGAAGGCGTAGTACAGCACCCCCCAGCTGACGATCTCGGTCACGCACAGCACCGCGAGCACGCGGCGGAGCCCGGCGCGGGACAGCGCGCCGGGCTCCGCGGTGGGGCTGGTGGCGCCGTCGGGCACCGGGACTCCGCTCCGTCGTCGGGCCGGTCAGGACCGGCCGGGTGCCCCCGAGAGTTCCACCGCGACGCCGGGGCCGCAGCACCCGCCGCCGCTCGCCGGGGCCTCCGCCACGTCGGCCAGGCCGCCCCCGCTGCACACACCGGTCTCGGGCAGGACCAGCTCCACCCGCTCGGCCGCGGCCCGGTCGCCGGCGATCGCGGCGACGACCGAGCGGACCTGCTCGTAGCCGGTCAGCGCCAGGAAGGTGGGGGCGCGGCCGTAGGACTTCATGCCGACCAGGTACAGGTCCGGCTCCGGCTGGGCGAGCTCGACCGCGCCGTGCGGGTAGACCGTGCCGCAGGAGTGCACGTTCGGGTCGATCAGCGGGGCCAGCGCGCGCGGCGCCTGCAGGACCGGGTCCAGGTCGAGCCGCACCTCGGTGAGGAAGCCGAGCTCGGGGCGGAACCCGGTGAGCACCACGACCTCGTCGACCGGACCCACCTCGGCCCCGTCGAACGACTCCAGCACCAGCCGGTCGTCCGCCGCGCGCCGCACGGCCGCGGTGCGGAACCCGGTGACCGTGCTGATCCGCCCGTCCGCGACGGCCCGCGCCGCCCGCTGCCCGAGCGCCCCGCGGGCCGGGAGCTGGTCGGCGTCCCCGCCGCCGAAGGTGTCGCCGACCTCGCCCCGGCGCAGCAGCCAGTCCACCCGGGTGCCGGGCTCGGCCGCGGCCAGCTCGGCGAAGGCCACCAGCGCGGTCAGCGCGGAGTGCCCGCTGCCGACGACGGCGACGCGCCTGCCGGCGTAGCGGGCGCGCTCGGCCGGGTCGGTCGGGTCGGGCACCCGGTAGGTGATCCGGTCCGCCGCCGCGGCCTCGCCGAGCGCCGCCAGCCCGTCCGCGCCGAGCGGGTTGGGCAGCGTCCAGGTGCCCGAGGCGTCGATCACCGCGGCGGCGGTGATCCGCTCCTCGCCGGCACCGGACCGCACCCGCACGGTGAGCGGCTCGGTCCCGCGGGCGGCGTCGACGACCCGGTCCCACCCCCGCCGGGACACCCCGGTGACCCGGGCGCCGTAGCGGACGCGGTCGCCGAGGGCGTCGGCGAGGGGCTGCAGGTACTGCTGCGCCCACTCCGCGCCGGTGGGGTAGGAGTCGGGCTCCGGCGCCGACCAGCCGGTCGGGGCCAGCAGCTTCTCCGCGGCCGCGTCGACCAGCTCGCCCCAGCGGGAGAACAGCCGCACGTGGTGCCACTGGCGCACGGCCGCCCCGGCCTGCGCCCCGGCTTCCAGCACCAGCGGCGTCAGCCCCCGCCCGACCAGGTGGGCGGCGGCGGCCAGCCCGGCCGGCCCGGCCCCGATCACCACGACCGGCAGGTCGCCGGTCCCGCTCTCGCTCACGATGCCTCCATCGATGTCTGTCGATCCAACGCGGCGGACTGTATCGGCCGGCATCGATTGACGCAACCATCGATGGAGGTCAATACTGGGCGCCATGAGCACGGTCCTGCCCCTCACCGACGTCACCCCGCACCGCCCGGCCGGCCAGCTCGCGCCGCTCGACGCGGCGACCTACGCGGAGTGGTTCGCCTGCCTGGCCGAGCCGATGCGGGTGCGCCTGCTGCACGCCGTCGCCGTCGCCGGGCGGGAGGTGACCGTCGGGGAGCTGACCGAGCAGCTCGGCGTCAGCCAGTCCACCTGCTCGCACCACCTGCGCAAGCTCGCCGACGCCGGGTTCGTCCGGGTGCGCAAGGAGCGCACCGCCACCCTGGTCGCGGTCAACCCGGCCTGCTGCACCGGGCTCCCGCACGCCGCGGACGCGGTGATGGGGATGCTCGGGCCGCGCCCGTGCTGCCCGGACGACCTGCCCGCCGACGTGACCGTCCGGGCGCTCGGTCCGGACGACTGGACCGCCGTGCGCCGCATCTACGCCGAGGGCATCGCCACCGGCGACGCCACCTTCGAGACCCGGGTGCCCGACCGGCGCGCGCTGGACCACACCTGGTTGCCCGACCACCGCTGGGTCGCCGAGCTCGACGGCGCGGTCGTCGGCTGGGCCGTCGCCCGGCCGGTGTCCGACCGCCCGGTCTACGCCGGGGTCGCGGAGACCTCGGTCTACGTCGGCGAGGGACACCGCGGGCGCGGCGTGGGCCGGGCGCTGGTCCACCGCCAGGTCACCGCGGCCGACGAGGGCGGCCTGTGGACCCTGCAGGCCTCGGTCTTCCCGGAGAACCGGCCCGCCATCGCCCTGCACCGGTCCGCCGGGTTCCGCACCCTCGGCCTGCGCGAACGGATCGGCCGGCACCACGGCACCTGGCGCGACACCGTCCTCCTGGAGCGCCGCCGCGCCGACGACAGCTGACCCGGTACCAGCGGCCCGCGTTCCCTCCGGCGACCGGGTCGCCGCACGTGGACGTCCCGCGCGATCGGTGCCGATCGGCGCCCGTTCCCGGGCCCCTCGGCCGTCGCGCCGCGGCGGCGCTCGGCCGACACTCGGACCATGACCGCCGAGCAGCTGACCGCGATTCGAGGTCCCGGTCGCCTCCCGGGAATCGTCGAGTCCGGGCAGGTGGCGGCGGTCCCGGTGCCCGGGGCCCGGCGCTGGTGGGTGGAGGTGATCCGCCGCGGCGCCGAGCTGCACGGCGAGGTCGCGCCCGGCTCGGCCTCCCCGGGCAGCGCCGAGACCCGGCTCGCCGCCGGTGCCGGCCTGTTCGTGGTGCACCTCGACGTCGTGGCGAGCGGGATCCGGCCGGTCACCGCCCTGCTGCCGCGCTCCGGCCGTCCCGGCCTGCTCGCCCTGCTGCGCCACGGCACCGCCGCCCCGCCCACCCCGGCCGAGCGCACCCTGCACGCCGCCCTCCGCGGGGGCCCGCGCCCGGTGGCCGTCGGGCCGGCCGGTCTGCGGCCCTTCCTGCGCCAGGCGGCCGAGGCCGAGGCGACGTGGCTGCGCAGCGCGGCCACACCGACCGACCGGGCGGCGCTGGCCGCGCTCCTCCTGCACGGTCGCCCGGACCCGGGCCGCGACGGTCTGCTGGTGCTGGTCGCCGGTCCGCGCGACCTGCCGGTGTGCCAGCTGCGGGCGGGCCTGGCCGTCCAGCGCGTGCTGCTCACCGCCGCCACCCTCGGTTACACCGGGGAGGTCCTCGCCGGCCGCGGTCGCCTGGACCTGTCCCCGCTCGCCCTGCGCACCGCGCACCTGCCGCCCGGCCCGTCCCGCAAGCACTGCTGTCGATCACCCCCGGCGCGGGGCACTAGTGGGCCACTAGCCTCCTGCCCGGAGGTGGTCGCGATGCCCGCCGGGCCCGATCCGGAAGTGGTCCCCGACACCGCCGCGCGCCTGGAGCAGTGGGTGCGCAACGGTCTGATCAGCCACGAGCAGGCCGAGCGGATCCGGGAGTACGAAGCCGGACAGCCGGCGGCCGCGGCACCCGGGCCGGCCCACCGCGGCGGCCGCCCGGGTTCGCTGGTGACCGAGGGACTCGGCTACGTCGGCGGCGTGCTGGTGCTGGTCGCCGCGGTGACGCTGGCCGGCCGGTACTGGTCGGGCCTGGGCGTGGCCGGGCGGCTGGGCCTGGTCTTCGGCGCGGCCCTGCTGCTCGTGGTCGCCGGGGCCGCGGTGCCGGCCCCGCCGGGATCGGCCGGGCACCGGCTGCGGGCGGTGAGCTGGGTGCTGGCCGTCGTGGCGTTCGGCGGCGGGATCGCCCTGCTGGCCGACGAGGTGGTCGGGATCGCGGGGGAGCGGGTCCCGTTCGCCTCTGCCCTCGGAGCCGCCGCGCTCGCGGCGCTGCTCTGGTGGCGCCACCGCAGCGTCGTGCAGCAGGCCGCCTTCGTGGTCGCGGTGGCCGTGACCGTGGGGACGGGTGCGGCCCTGCTGCCGCCGGCCGGGGACACCCGGGTCGGGTCCGCCCTGTGGGGGTGGGGTGCGGCCTGGCTCCTGCTCGGGTGGGGGCGCGTGGTCGGGACGGGTGCGGCCGCCCGGGCGGCCGCCGACGTCTGCGGCGGCGCCGTGGCGACGACCGGTGCCCTGATCGCCGTCGACACCGACCCGGGCAGCGTGCTCGCGCTGCTCACCGCGTCCCTGCTGGTCGCCGTCGGGGTGGGCCTGCGCGATCTCGTGCTGCTCGGTGTCGGGTCGGTGGCGACGCTGATCGTCGTGCCGACGGTGACCAGCCGCTGGTTCCCCGACACCCTCACCGCCCCGCTGGCCCTGCTGGTCGCCGGCGTGCTGCTGGTGGCGGGTGCGCTGCTCGCCGCCCGCCGTCGTCGGACGGGCCCGCGACCGGCCCCCACCGGTGACCGGTCGCTGAGCCCCCGGGCCGCGGTGGTCGCGGCGACGGGCCTGCTGCTGGTCACGGCCGCGGTGGTGGTGCTGCCGGGCCTGGGCTGAGCGGCCCGGTCGACCCCGGTGATCCGGTCAGGTCTGCTCGGCGGGGACGGCCCGGCCGGTGTCGGCCGCCGTACCGGGGTGCCCCACCTGCGGGGAGACCACCAGGACCGGGACCGGGCTGTGCCGCACGAGCGTCCGGCTGGTCGAGCCGAACAGCACGCGTCCGGTCGCCCGCCGACCGTGGCTGCCGACGACGACCATCCCGGCGTGCTCGGCCGCGACCAGCAGTTCGGTGGTCGGGTTCCCGTGCGGTGTGCGCAGGTCGACCGGCACGTCCGGGTAGCGGTCCGCCAGGGTGCGCAGCGCCGCCGCCATCCGCTGCGCGCCCTCGTCGTCGTGCGCGGAGTGACCGGCCAGGTGCTCACGCAGTCCGGCGTGGGCGTGCAGGACGACCAGGCCGCACCCGTGCAGGGCGGCCTCGGCGCCGGCGGCGTCGAGCACCACGGCGTCGACGTCGGGGTCGTCGATCCCGACCAGGACCGGTCCGGTGCGGTCCCGGAACCCGCCGTGCACCACGGCGACCGGGCAGGAGGCGCGGCCGGCGACGTTGAGCGCGACCGAGGGCGGCGCGATCTCCGACAACCCCTGCGGGATGATGCCGACCACCACCAGCCGGGCCGTCGCAGCCGCCTCGAGCAGGGCGTCGGCGGGCCCCGCGGCGGACGACATGGTCGACACGGCCACGCCCGGTTGCGTGCGCCGGGCGACGGTGAAGGCGACGCCGAGGACGCCGCGCGAGTGGGCCGACCCCGCCGCGCCGGCACCGCCGGCGTAGGGGTCGGCGTGCACGACGGTCAGCGGGAGCCCGCGCAGGCGGGCCTCCCCGACGGCCCAGCGCACGGCGTTCAGGGCGGTGTCGGTGCCGTCGACGCCGACCACGATGCGGTCCGCGCCGTGGTGCCGGGAACTGGTCCGGGCGTCCATGGTCGGCTCCCTTCGCTCGGGTACCGGCAGCATTCGGCGCCGCCGGTGGTGATCGGCAGGCCCGAACGTCCCGTCCTCCGGGGACGTCGGACCCGAACCCGGTCGTGACCGGTCCGGCTCAGGTCGGGTCCCCGATCGTCCGCAGCTCGGCGCACTCGGGCGCCTGCTCGACCGCGTTGCGCAGCTCCGGGTCGGCGGTCAGCGTGGCCAGCGCCTGCACGTTGTTGCCCATCGCGCCCAGCACGTTGGCGCCGGCCACCACGGCCTGGCCGATGCTCACCGGGTCGCCAGGGGTGGCCGCGTCGATCTGCTCGCGCGCCTCGGCCGCGTCCTCGCGCAGGTCGGTGATCTGCTCCTGGACCTCCTGGGCCAGCTCCTCGCCGCCCTCCACGGGCGGCGCGCCGAGCGCGCCGATCTCCTGCTGGGCCTGCTCGGCCTGGTTCTGGGCCTCGGTGAGGTAGTCGCGGTAGGCCTGCTGCGCGGCCTCCGGCGCGGTGACGTCGACCGGCGGCGGGGTGCGCAGGGTCTGCGCCACCGGGATCAGCGTCCGGCACACCGAGCCGGTCCAGGAGACCGCCTCGGGCTGGGCGATGCCGTCGGCGTCCCCGGTGGCGTCGGGTTCGGCGGTGGGCGCGGGGACGGGGGCGGGTGCGGGCAACGGGTCCGGACCGACCGGTTCGTCGGTCGCGCAACCGGCCAGGACGATGCCGGCGGTGGCGGTGAGGGCGATCAGCGGGCTCACCCGGCGCCGCGCGCCGGATCGGGTGGCGATCATTCTTTCGCTCCTTCCTCGAGCGGTGCGCGTCGGCTCCGCCGCACGGCCCGGCCGGATCCGGCCGGGCCGGAATGCTGACGGAGGAGGCGTTCCCGGGCTTCCCGACGGCTATCTGGCGGCGAGCTTGCGATCGTGGGCCGTCGGGTCGACGACCCCGCCGGCCGACGGAGCACGGGCGGCCGCGACCTCCGAAAAGCCGCTTTCACCTGCTGGAACGTGACAAATGAGACGTTCCGGGCGGGCTTGGAGATTGATCGCAAAACTTACGAAGATAATCGGGATCCGGTACTGGTGGGCGCCGGCCGGGCGATGCGGACCTGACAACTATCTGACAGTTGCCGGAAATGATCTCGATTTCGTAACGGATGATCGGAGCAATGCCCTCCGCTCGATTCCGGTATTCGGTTCCCTTACGTTCGCTCCGACGACCGATCGATCGAAGGGGAGCAGGATGACGCAGCGATCCTGGAGCCGGCGCGACTTCCTCCGCCGGGCCGCCGCGGCCGGTGCGTTCGCGATCGGGGGCGCGACGGTGGCGTCCGCCTGCACGGCGGTGCCGTCCGGTGGTGGCGGCGGCGACGGGGCGGGCGAGGGCGAGGGGACCCTGGAGCGGGCCCGCGCGGCCGGCACGATCCGGGTCGGCATCGCCAACGAGGCGCCCTACGGCTTCACGAACGAGCAGGGCCAGGTGACCGGCGAGTCGGTCGAGGTCGCCCGGGCCGTGCTGGGCCGGCTCGGCATCCCCGAGCTGGAGGCGACCACCGTGGAGTTCGGCGAGCTGATCCCCGGGCTGACCCTGTCGCGCCAGTTCGACATGGTGACCGCCGGGATGTTCATCACCCCGGAGCGGTGCCGGGCCGCGGCGTTCTCGGCCCCGGACTACACCGCCCCGACCGCGTTCCTGGTCCCGCAGGGCAACCCGGCCGGGGTGACCACGTTCGACGCGGTCCGCGACCAGAACCTGACGCTCGCGGTGCTCAGCGGCGCGGTCGAGCAGGGCTACGCCACCGACAGCGGGATCCCGGAGGGTCAGCTCCAGGTACTGGGCGACCAGAACGCCCTGCTGCAGGCGGTGACCACCGGGCGCGCCGACGCCGCCGCGCTGACCAACATCTCGCTCAACGACGTGGTGTCCAAGAACCCCGGGGCGCCGGTGGAGGTCACCGCCGGGTTCTTCCCGGTGATCGACGGCGAGGAGCTCGTCTCGGCCGGCGGGTTCGTGTTCCGCCAGGGCGAGGACGACATCCTGCAGGCGTTCAACACCGAGCTGAAGGCGTTGCAGGAGTCGGGCGAGTGGCTGACCATCGTCGAGCCGTTCGGCTTCACCCAGGACAACCTGCCCGGTCCGGACGTCACCACGGAGAGCCTCTGCGCGGCCTGAGGGGCCGGGCGTGGTCGACAACCTCCCGCTGATCCTGTCGTTCCTGCTGGCGGGGGTGCCGCCGACGGTGATCGCCACCGTCGGCGGCATCGCGCTGACGATCGTGCTGTCCTTCGCCGCCGGGCTGGCGCTGGTCGCCCGGTCCCGGCTGGTCCGCACGGTGAGCCGGGTCTACGTCGAGTTCTTCCGGGGCACCTCCGAGGTGGTCCAGCTGTTCTGGATCTTCTTCGTGCTGCCGGCCCTGGTCGGGTACCAGATCATCCCGCTCGGGGCCGGGATCGTGGTGCTCGGGCTCAACCACGGCGCGTACGGCGCGGAGATCGTGCGCGGCGCGGTGCAGTCGGTGCCGCCCGCCCAGCACGAGGGGGCGCGCGCGCTCGGGCTGTCGCCGCGGGACCGGATGCTGCGGGTGATCCTGCCCCAGGCGCTGGTGGAGATGCTGCCCTCGTTCAACAACCTGTTCATCCAGCTGCTCAAGAGCACCGCGCTGCTGTCGTTGGTCGTCGTGGACGAGGTGGTGCGGCAGGGCCAGCTGCTGGTGCCCAACCTGGGCGTGGGGGAGAAGCTGACCATCTACCTCGTCGAGCTGCTGATCTTCTTGCTGCTCTCGGTGCTGATCACGGCGGGGATGCGGTGGCTGGAGCGCCGGGCCGCCGCGCGGGTCGGGCGCACGTCCGCGCTCGTCCGCCGGGCGCGCTCCGCGGTCGGGACGGCGTCGTGAACGACCTGTGGGACTGGGGTTACGCGCTGGAGATCCTGCCGGCGCTGTGGCGCGGCCTGCAGGTCACCCTGCTGGCCACGCTGCTGGGATCGCTGCTGGCCTTCGCGCTGGGGCTGGTGTTCGCCGTCGTCCAGCGCAACCGGGTGCCGGTGCTGCACCGGGTGGTGTGGGCGTTCGTGGAGTTCTGGCGCAGCACCCCGCTGCTGGTCCAGGCCTACGTCATCTACCAGGTGCTGCCCGACGTGGGCATCACGCTGGGGTCGCTGTCGGCCGGGGTGATCGCGCTCGGCCTGCACTACGCCTGCTACACCTCCGAGGTGTACCGGGCCGGGATCGACGCGGTACCCAAGGGGCAGTGGGAGGCGGCGGCCGCGCTCAGCCTGCCGCGCTCGCGGGTCTGGCTCGGGGTGATCCTGCCGCAGGCGGTGCCCCGGGTGCTGCCCGCGCTGGGCAACTACGTCATCTCGATGTTCAAGGAGGTGCCGCTGCTGCTGGCCATCGGCCTGGTCGAGGTGGTGACGGTGGCCCGCCAGCTCACCGCCGAGACCTTCCGCCCGGTCGAGCCGCTCACCCTGGCCGGGATCCTGTTCCTGCTGATCAGCTACCCCGCCTCGATCCTGGTGCGGAGACTGGAGCGCCGTGTCGGTGTCCTCTGATCCGATGATCGTCTTCGAGGGGGTGGAGAAGCGCTTCGGCGACGCCGTCGTGCTCTCCGGCCTGGACTTCACCGTCGCCCCCGGCGAGCACGTCACGCTGATCGGCCCGTCCGGGTCGGGCAAGACCACGATCCTGCGGATGCTCATGGGCCTGGAGTCGGTGGACGGCGGCACCATCAAGGTGGCCGGGCGGTGGCTGTCGCACATGGAGCGCGGCGGCAAGCTGGTCCCCGCCGACGAGAAGTACTCCCGCGAGGTGCGCAAGCGCATCGGGATGGTGTTCCAGCAGTTCAACCTGTTCCCGAACATGACCGTGCGGGGCAACCTGATCGAGGCGCCCACCCGGGTGCTGGGGCTGTCCAAGGCCGAGGCGAACGAGCGCGCGGTCGAGCTGCTGGACATGGTCGGGCTCGGGGAGAAGATCGACGAGCACCCGTCGCGGCTGTCCGGGGGGCAGCAGCAGCGGGTGGCGATCGCCCGCGCGCTGGCCATGCGCCCCGACGTCCTGCTGCTCGACGAGGTGACCTCGGCGCTGGACCCGGAGCTGGTGGCCGGGGTGCTGCGGGTGCTGCGCGAGATCGGCGAGACGACCGACATCACGATCCTGTGCGTCACCCACGAGATGGGCTTCGCCCGTGACTTCTCCCACCGGGTGATGATGTTCGACGGCGGCCGGGTGATCGAGCAGGGCCCGCCGGAGCAGCTGTTCACCGCCCCGGAGCACCCGCGGACCCGGGAGTTCCTCGCCGCGGTGCTCGAACGCGGCTGACCGGGCGGCGGTCGTCAGCAGCTCGTCAGGTGCACCCGGTTCCGCCCGGCCCGCCGCGGGTAGGCCCGTGCGACGGCCGCCCTTCAGCGCCGGTGAGGAGTCGAGGTGCCGGAGCAGCAACCGATCCCGCACGCCGCGCCGGCCGACCGGGCGGGTGCCGCGCGGGCCGACGACGACCAGGACGCCGAGTCCGGACTGGCCCGGGCCGAGTGGCTGGCCCGGCGGCTGGACAAGCCGATGGGCGTGCTCGGGGTGGTGTTCCTGCTGATCGTGCTCGGGCAGGTGCTGGCCCGGGAGGACCGGACCGTCACCGCCTTCGCGGTCGCGGGCTGGGTGCTGTGGACGGTCTTCGTCGCGGAGTTCGTGCTGCGCGCGGTCGTCGCCCGGGACCGCCGGCGGTTCTGGGCCCGCAACTGGTGGCAGGTGGTGTTCCTGGTCGTGCCGTTCCTGCGGTTCGCCCGGGTGTTCTCGGTGCTGCGGCTGGCCCGGGTCGGCGCCGTCGTGTCGGCGGCGGTGCGCGGGTCCCGGTCGGCGGGCCGGCTGCTGTCCGGGCGGATCGGGTGGCTGCTGGCCGTCACCGCGGTCGTGGTGCTGGCGACCAGCCAGGCGCTGTTCGTGCTGGGTGTCTACAGCAGCTACGCCCAGGCCCTGCACGATGTGGCACTGGCCACGGTGACCGGGGAGCCGCTCGCCGCGGCCGGCGGCGTCGCCCGTGTCCTGGAGGTCGTGCTCGCGGTGTACTCGGTCGCGGTGTTCGCCACCCTGGCCGGCGCCCTGGGCGCGTTCTTCCTCGCCGGCGGGAGCGGACCCGGCGGCGCGGAGCCCGGCGCCGCGGACGGGCGGGACGCGGCTCAGCCCGGGCCGTAGCGGTGATCGGCGGCGTAGGCCGCCAGGATCTCGGTGGTCGTCCCGCCGCTGCGCAGGAACTGCCCGTCCAGCACGTCGGCCAGGTCCTCCAGCGCGCAGGCGAGCACCGCGGCGGCCGCCCGGACGTTCGGCTCGTCCGCCGCGCGCCCGCCCTCGGTCAGCTCGACCGCGGTGCCGAGCACCGCCGGCAGTGACGTCCTGCGGTCGACGTCGACGAAGTAGTAGGACGCGTTCTGCGCGGCCAGGTCCACCCGCACCTGGACGACCTCGACGGCCAGTCCGTCGAGCAGGCCGGCGGCGGTGCCCGCGTCGAGGCCGGGCAGGGCCTCGACGGTGCCGGCGCGGTCGAGCACCGCCAGCCGGGCCGCGAGCGTGCGCCGGCGCGAGAGCGCCGGGTAGATCTGCAGCACCCAGGAGGTGGCCGCGGTGATCATGGCGAAGCCGATCAGCGCCTGCAGCGGCACCGCGACGCGCAGCCAGCCGGCGTCCGGCACGACGTCGCCGAAGCCGAGGGTGGCCAGGGTGACCAGGGAGAGGTAGATCGCGTCCAGCGGCCCCCCGCGCCGGGCCGGGTCGATCCCGGACTGCAGCACGAACGCCTCGGGCAGGTGCGGGCCGTAGACCGCGGCCCAGCCGAGGACGACCAGCACGATCCAGGTGCCGATCACCGCGAGCATCGCGGCCGGCCCGGTGCTCGTGGCCACCCGGCCGCGGCGGCGCAGCCGCCGGGTGGCGTGCCACACGGTCCTGGTGACCGCGGTGGTCAACTCACCGCGCTCGTTCGGGCTCAGGATGGTCCGGAAGATGTCGCGCAGCACCACCGCGACCACGAGCGCCCCGGCCGCCGTGATCACCCAGCCCACGTGCCCGCCCCCGTCGGCCTCCCGGTGGTGGTCCCTCCGCGCTGCTGATCCACGCCGCTGACTTCCCGCCCGGTGCGGGACGAACCTGACGAGCTCCTGACGCCCACCGACCTGACGCCCACCGACCTGACGCCCACCGACCTGACGGTCCTCGAGGAGGAAACCGCGCCGACCACCACGGGCACCGGCTGACGCCGCCCGCTGCGGACCCGTCGGTCAGGCCGGCTCGACCGAGCCGAAGTCGGACCGGCGCACCGCCCGCTCGGTCAGCCCGGAGCCAGTCGGCAGCGACACCGCCCGGCCCTCCAGCCGCGCCGGGCCCACCGGCCCGGATCCGACAATTGTCGACAATTCATTTACCGGGCACCGATATCGCGCCGGTGTCGCCGCGATCCGATCGAGATATGTGGTGCTGGTCACCTTGCGACTGCCTGACGATCCGCAGAATCGCAAATCCTGGCTGTTAACTTCTTGCAACATGCCTGTTCCTGCACCGCATGCCGCCATGCTCGACGGGGTCCGCGGCGAGGTCCGGCTGGGCCGTCCCGAGATCCGGGACGGCGTAGCCTGTTGGGAGCTCGCCACCGCTACGCGGGTGCTCGACGTGAACTCCCGCTACGCCTACCTGCTGTGGTTCCGCGACTTCGCGGCGACCTCGGTGGTGGCCCGTTGCGCCGATGGGGACGACGACGCGGTGGTCGGGTTCGTGACCGGCTACCGGCGCCCGGACGCGCCCGACGTCCTGGTCGTGTGGCAGGTCGCGGTGCAGGAGCGGGTCCGCGGCCGGGGCGTGGCCGGGGCGATGCTCGACCACCTGTTCTCCGCGGTGCCCGACGTGCACCACCTGGAGACCACCATCACACCCGGCAACGAGGGCTCCGCGGCGCTGTTCGCCGCGTTCGCCGCCCGGCACGGCGCGCTGCTGCGCCGTCGCGAGCTGTTCGGCACCGACCTGCTCGGGGTCGACCACGAACCGGAGTTCCTGTACCGCATCGGTCCACCGGCGCACCGATCAGCATCTGGACGAGAACGAGGGGACGAATGACCGTATTCGAGGATCTCGAATCGCAGGTCCGCAGTTACTGCCGCAGTTGGCCGGTGGTGTTCGACACCGCCCGCGGGAGCCGGCTCACCGACGTCGACGGCCGCGAGTACCTCGATTTCTTCGCCGGCGCCGGAGCGCTCAATTACGGGCACAACCCGCCGTCGTTGAAACGGGAACTGCTCGACTACCTGACCCGCGACGGCGTCACCCACGGGCTGGACATGCACACCGCCGCCAAGGCCGAGTTCCTGCGCACGTTCCAGGAGGTCGTGCTCGGCCCGCGCGGGCTGGACTACCGCGTCCAGTTCCCCGGCCCGACCGGCGCCAACTCCGTCGAGGCCGCGCTCAAGCTGGCCCGCAAGGTCACCGGCCGGGAATCGGTCATCAACTTCACCAACGCCTTCCACGGCATGACGCTCGGCGCGCTCTCGGTGACCGGCAACTCGATGAAGCGCGGCGGGGCCGGCATCCCGCTCGTGCACGCGACCCCGATGCCGTTCGACAACTACTTCGACGGCGCGGTGCCCGACTTCCTGTGGCTGGAGCGGCTGCTCGGCGACGCCGGCAGCGGGCTCAACGAGCCGGCCGCGGTGATCGTGGAGACGGTGCAGGGCGAGGGCGGAATCAACCCGGCCCGGGTCGAGTGGCTGCAGGCGCTGGCCGACCTGTGCCGCCGCCACGAGATCCTGCTGATCGTCGACGACGTGCAGATGGGCGTGGGGCGCACCGGCCCGTTCTTCTCCTTCGAGATCGCCGGGATCACCCCGGACATCGTCTGCCTGTCCAAGTCGATCAGCGGCTACGGGCTGCCGATGGCCCTGACGCTGATCAAGCCGGAGTACGACCGGTGGGCCCCGGGCGAGCACAACGGCACGTTCCGGGGGAACAACCCGGCGTTCGTCACCGCCACGGCCGCCCTGCGCGAGTACTGGTCCGACGACACCCTGCAGCGCTCCACCCTGGTCAAGGGCGAGCGCGTCGACGGCTGCCTGCGCGAACTGGTCGCGTCGTCGTCGGCGGTCGAGCTGCGGTCCAAGGGCCGCGGGCTGGCCCGCGGCCTGGCCTTCGACCAGCCCGACCTGGCCGCGAAGGTCTGCGCGGCGGCCTTCGAGCGGGGCCTGCTGATGGAGACCGCCGGGCCGTCCGACGAGGTCATGAAGATCATGCCGGCGCTGACCATCCCGGACGCCGAGCTCGACGAGGGCCTGGCGGTCGTCGCCGAGTCGGTGCGGGCGGTCACCGGGGGGATCGCGGCGTGATCGTCCGGACCACCGAGGAGATCACCGGTACCGACCGCGACGTGCGGACCGAGCACTGGCGCAGCAAGCGGCTGCTGCTGGCCGGCGACGGGGTCGGGTTCTCGCTGCACGAGACCGTGCTCGAACCCGGCGCGGTCAACGACTTCTGGTACGCCCACCACGTCGAGGCGGTGTTCGTCGTCGAGGGCGAGGGCGAGCTGGAGGACAAGGAGAGCGGGCGCACCCACCGGCTCGGCCCGGGGTCGGTCTACGTCCTCGACGGCAACGAGCGCCACCAGCTGCGCCCGCGCACCCGGATGCGCACCGTGTGCGTGTTCACCCCCCCGGTCACCGGCCGGGAGGTGCACGACGAGCACGGGGTGTACCCGCTGCTCACCGCACTGCCGGAGGAGGCATCGTGACGACCGGAACCGACACCAGGACCGGCACCGAGGACCGGTACCCCACCCGGCTGGCCGACCGGCCGGCCCTGCTGGAGCGGTCCGACCCGGTGGTCTGGCCGGGGCACCCGAGCGGGCCGCTGAGCCCCGACGAGCTGGCCGCGCACGAGCGCGACGGCTTCGTCACCGTCCCCGACCTGCTCACCCCGGACGAGGTGGCGCGCTTCGCCGCCGAGCTCGACCGGCTCGCCGCCGATCCCCAGGTGCAGGCCGACGAGCGCACCATCGTGGAGAAGACCTCGCGCCAGGTGCGGTCGATCTTCGAGGTGCACCGGATCAGCGAGGCCGTCGCCGCGCTGGTCGCCGACGAGCGGGTGGCCGGGCGGGCGCGCCAGATCCTCGGCTCGGAGGTCTACGTCCACCAGAGCCGGATCAACTACAAGCCCGGCTTCGGCGGCGGCGGCTTCTACTGGCACTCCGACTTCGAGACCTGGCACGCCGAGGACGGCATGCCGGCGCCGCGGGCGGTGAGCATCTCGATCGCGCTCACCGAGAACTTCGCGCACAACGGCTGCCTGATGATCATGCCTGGCTCGCACCGCACGTTCGTGTCCTGCGTCGGCGAGACCCCGCCGGACCACTACAAGGAGTCGCTGCGCGAGCAGGAGATCGGCACCCCGGACCCGGACAGCCTCACCGCGCTGGCCGACCGCGCCGGCATCGCGATGCTCACCGGCCCGGCCGGGTCGGCGACGCTGTTCGACTCCAACTGCATGCACGGGTCGGCGAGCAACATCACGCCCTACCCGCGGTCGAACATCTTCGTGGTGTTCAACAGCGTGGAGAACGCGTTGGTGGCGCCGTTCGCCGCGGCCGAGCCCCGGCCGCTGCACGTGGCGGCCCGGGAGGTCACCCCCCTGGGCTGAGCCCGGGGCGGGCCCGGGCATCGTCAGGTGCCCGTCAGCCCGGGCCCGCCGGTCACGCGTTGCCGCCCGGCCGTACCGGGTAGGCCACCACCATGGTGACGGCGAACAACGGCGGGACGACCAGCGCGACGGAGAGCAGGACGGACGGCGGCAGGCCGCGGGTGGTCGTGGCCGGCGGCGGCTTCGCCGGGTACCACGCCGCCCGGTCGCTGTCCAAGCGGCTGCGCGACGACGCGAAGGTCGTGCTGGTCAACCCGACGGACTACTTCCTGTACCTGCCGCTGCTGCCGGAGGTCGCGACCGGCGTGGTGGAGCCGCGGCGGATCTCGGTGTCGCTGACCGCGACCCTGCCCGGCGTTAGCCGGGCACCGCATCGGCTGGACCGACCCGGAGGGCGGGCGCGGCGAGCTGGGCTACGACCGGCTGGTGCTGGCCGTGGGCAGCGTCAACAAGCTGCTGCCGGTGCCCGGGATCGCCGAGCACGCCCACGGGTTCCGCGGCATCCCGGAGGCGCTGTACCTGCGCGACCACATCACCCGGCAGGTGGAGATGGCGGCCACCGCGACCGATCCCGAGGAGCGGCGGGCGCGCACCACCTTCGTCACGGTCGGCGCCGGCTACACCGGCACCGAGGTCGCCGCGCAGGGCGCTGTTCACCGACGCCCTGGCCCGGCGCATCCCGGGGCTGGACGGGGTGCGGCCGCGCTGGATGCTGCTCGACCTCGCCCCGCGGGTGCTGCCCGAGCTCGACGAGCGGTTGTCCCGCACCGCCGACTCCGTCCTGCGCGAGCGCGGGGTGGAGGTCCGCACCGAGCAGTCGGTGGAGGAGGCCGGCCCGGGCTGGGTCCGGCTGACCACCGGTGAGCAGGTGCCGACGCGCACGCTCGCCTGGTGCGTGGGCGTGCGGCCCGACCCGCTGGTGACCGAGCTGGGCGTGGAGACCGCGAAGGGCCGGCTGGTGGTCCGCGACGACCTGAGCGTGCCCGGCTGCCCCGACGTGTACGCCTGCGGGGACGCCGCCGCGGTGCCCGACCGGTCCCGGCCGGGCGAGTACACCGCGATGACCGCCCAGCACGCGTTGCGCCAGGGCCGGCTGGCCGGGCGCAACGTCGCCGCGTCGCTCGGGCGGGGCCGCCCGGCCCGCTACCGCCACCACGACCTGGGCTGGGTCGTCGAGCTCGGCGGCAAGGACGCCGCGGCCAACCCGCTGCACGTGCCGCTGTCCGGGCTGCCCGCCACCGCGGTCACCCGCGGGTACCACCTGCTGTCGATGCCGGGCAACCGGATCAGGGTCGCCGCGGACTGGCTGCTCGACGCGGTGGTCGGCCGCCAGCCCGTCCAGCTCGGGCTGGTCCGCTCGCCCGCGGTGCCGCTGGACACCTCCTCGCCGGAGGTGCCCCGACCCGCGGGCTGAGCGGGGGGTCAGCGGCGCTTGCCGGAGTCGACGACCTCGCCGCTGCGCATCTTCTCCCGGAACGACTCGACCTCCCGCTTCACCACCGGGGCCAGCAGGTACAGCCCGACGATGTTGAACAGGGCCAGCAGGAACAGCACGGCGTCGGCGAAGTTCAGCACGCTGCCCAGGGTGAGCACCGAGCCGATCACCACGAACACGCAGAACATCGCCTGGTAGATCCGCTCGCTGAGCGGGCTGCGGCCGAACAGGTAGGTCCAGGCCTTCTGGCCGTAGTAGCTCCAGGTGATGATCGTCGACAGGGCGAACAGGGCGACCGCGACGGTCAGCACGTAGGGGAACCAGGGCAGCACGGTCGCGAACGCGTCCGAGGTGACCAGCACGCCGTCCGGGGTGTCGCCGCCGGCCGCCGCGGTGGCCTGGGCGTCGCGCCAGAACGGGGTGCCGGCGATGATGATGGTGAGCGCGGTCATCGTGCAGATCACCACGGTGTCGATGAACGGCTCCAGCATCGACACGTAGCCCTCGGTGATCGGGTTGCGGGTCTTGACCGCCGAGTGCGCGATCGGGGCCGAGCCCAGCCCGGCCTCGTTGGAGAACGCCGCCCGCTGGAAGCCGACGATCAGCGCGCCGATCGCCCCGCCGGCCACCCCGGCCCCGGTGAACGCGCCGGCCAGGATCGCGCCGAACGCCGCCGGCACCTGGGTCACGTTGACCGCGATGACGATCAGGCACGCGGCGATGTAGATGATGGCCATGGCGGGCACCAGCCGGCTGGTCACCCGGCCGATCGACTTGATGCCGCCGATGATCACCGCACCGACCACGCCGGCCAGCACCAGCCCGAACACCAGCGCGGCCCCGCCGGTGCCCAGCGGGCCCGCGGTGCCGCCGGTGACGTCGCGGAGCTGGGCGAAGGTCTGGTTGGCCTGGAACATGTTGCCGCCGGCCACCCCGAAGAACAGGATCATGATCGCGGCCCCTGCGGCGAGCACCCGGCCGATGACCTGGCCGGACGAGCCGGGCAGCCGCTCGGCGACGCCCCGGCGCAGGTAGTGCATCGGGCCGCCGGAGACCGTCCCGTCGGGGTGCTCCTCGCGGTAGCGCACCCCGAGCGTGCACTCGACGAACTTCGTGCACATCCCCAGCAGCCCGGCGACGATCATCCAGAACGTCGCCCCGGGTCCGCCGATGGTCACCGCCACGCCCACCCCGGCGATGTTGCCGAGCCCGACGGTGCCCGAGACCGCCGAGGACAGCGCCTGGAAGTGGGTGATCTCACCCGGCTCGTCGTCGCGGGTGTAGCGACCCCGCACGATCTTGAGCGCCAGGCCGAACTTGCGGAACTGGACGAACCGGAAGTACACCGTGAAGATCGTCGCGGCCAGCACCAGCCAGGCCACGATCCACGGGAATGTGACGCCGAAGACCGTGATCTCGGCGAACACGAACGCCGACAGCGCGTTCGAGATCGGGTCGAACACGGAGTTGATGCTGTTCTCGATGTCGGTGAGCGTCCCGCCAGGGGCGGCTGCCATCGGACCGGGAGCGGAGAGCAGTCCCTCGGAAGCGAGCATATGCGCCAGCAGAGCCGACCCGCATCGCCGCCGCAACGCGTCGGCCGGGCTTCGTTACCCAATTGCAGCCGACGAACGGGAACGCCGCCGTAGGCGTCAATACCAGCCGGTGGCGCTGCCGAACGGGGGCGGGGGCGCGCCGCGGGTCGCCCGCACCTGGTCCCCACCGGTGCTGACCAGCCACGCGATCGTCACGGCGGTCGCGGCGAGGCCGAGGGCGACGACGGACCCGCTCGCGGCGATCAGGCCGAGCAGCAGCGCGATCCCCGTCCAGGCCGGAACGGTGGTCTCGCCGGGCAGCACCGGGCCGTCCGGGAACGGCGGATCGGGCACCTCGGGTGGGGTGGTGCGGTCGTCGTGTCCGTGGCGGCCCTCGGGACCGGTGGCGTCGAGCATCGCGATCACCTCCTGGGAGCGGTCTACCCGGGCCGGCGGCGCGCAGACCCGGATCGCGGTCATCGTCAGCTTTTCGACAGCATGCCGAGCGGTGGAAGGGCTGCGCAGTGGGCATCCTGACCCGTGCCGGCCGCAGGCCGGAAGAACGGGAGGAGTGCCATGCCGGACGGAGGAGCCGCCGTGGACCCAGCCGGGCGCACCGACGGGGCCCGGCCGTCGTCGTCGGGGATGGCCCGGTTGCTGCTGGTCGAGGACGACGAGCGGATCCGCCAGGCCCTCGGGCTGGCGCTGGCCGACGAGGGCTGCGAGGTCGTGGAGGCCGGGTCCGGGGAGGAGGCGCTGGAACTGCTCGGCTCGACCGCGGTCGACATCGTGCTGCTGGACCTGATGCTGCCCGGGGTCGACGGGCTGCACGTGTGCCGCACCCTGCGGGCCCGCGGGGACCTGCCGATCATCATCGTCAGCGCGCGGACCGACACCTCCGACGTCATCGCCGGGCTGGAGGCGGGCGCGGACGACTACGTGACCAAGCCACTGGTCGCCGGCGAGCTGGCGGCCCGGATCCGGGCGCTGCTGCGCCGGCGCGGGACCGCAGGCGGGCCGCGGGTGCTGCGGGTCTGCGACGTGGAGATCCGGCCCGACGAGGAGGTCGTGCTGCGCGGCGGCACCCCGGTGCACCTCACCCGCACCGAGTTCGACCTGCTGGTCGAGCTGGCCGGGGCCGGCGGCGCCGTGGTCACCCGCGAGGAGCTGCTGCGGCGGGTGTGGGGCTACGACTACTTCGGCGACACCCGGCTGCTGGACGTGCACGTGCGCCGGCTGCGGCGCAAGATCGAGCAGGACCCGGACGCCCCGCAGTGCGTGCTGACCGTGCGCGGTCGCGGCTACAAGGTGGCTTCCGACTGCTGAGTCGGGTACGACGTGCACATGATGCGGCTCTCGCTGCGCTGGCGCGTGGCCGCGGTTCTCGGGCTGGGATCGCTGCTGCTCACCGGAGTGCTGGCGATGGTGACGTGGAACCTGGCCTCGGGCTACATGCTGCGCCAGCGCGAGGCCGGGGCGATCCGGCAGGCCGAGGTCAACGTCCGGCTGGTCGACAACGCCCTGAACTCCGACGCGGAGGGGCTGGGGGACCTGCTCACCGGGCTGACCACCGACTCGGACTCCACCGTGCTGATCGAGCGCCCGCAGGGCTGGCTGACCAGCGGCCGCCAGATCGACGCCAGCACGCTGCCCCCGGAGCTGCTGCAGGCGGCCGCCGATGGTGCGCCCGCACACCAGCGCATCGAGGTGCAGGGGGTCCCGGTGCTGGCGGTGACCCTGCCGGTGCCCGGCGACGGCGCCTACCTGGAGCTGTTCCCGCTCCGCCAGCTCGACCGGACGTTCCGCTTCCTGTCCACGGTGCTGGCCGTCGGCGTCGCGGCCAGCGCGCTGCTGGGGGTCGCGCTGGGCTCCTGGGCCGGCCGGCGGGCGCTGCGGCCGCTCACCGAGCTGACCCTGGCGGCCGGCCGGGTCGCCGGCGGCGATCTCGGTGCCCGGCTGCCCGAGAAGGGCGACCCGGACCTGGTCGCGCTCGCCACGACGTTCAACCGGACCGCGGAGGCGCTGCAGAACCGGGTGCTGCGCGATGCCCGGTTCGCCGGCGACGTGGCCCACGAGCTGCGCTCCCCGCTGACCACGATGGCCAACGCGGCCGCGGTGCTGCAGCGGCGCCGCGGCGAGTTCTCCGGCACCGCCGGGCGGGCGCTGGACCTGCTGCTCGGCGAGGTGGACCGGTTCCAGCGCACGGTGGTCGACCTGCTGGAGATCTCCCGCGACGACCAGCTGCCCGAGGGTGTCGACCCGCCCGGCCAGCCGCCGGGGGAGCCGGTCGACCTGGGCGACCTGGTGACCAACGTGCTCGCGGTCCGGGACGGCTGCCGGGCCGCGGTCGAGGTCGTCGACCCCCCGCCGGTCGTGCAGGGCGACCGGCGGCGGCTGGACCGGGTGGTGGCGAACCTGCTCGACAACGCCGAGTCCTACGGCGGGGGACCGGTCCGGGTGGCCGTGCTGCGCCACGCGGGCCGGGCCCGGCTGGAGGTCGACGACGCCGGGCCGGGGGTGCCCGTCGAGCACCGCGAGCAGATCTTCGAGCGGTTCGCCCGCGGCGAGCGGGCCGGTCAGCGCGCCACCGACCGGGGCACCGGGCTGGGACTGGCGCTGGTGGCCCGGCACGTGCGACGCCACAGCGGGTCCGCGTGGGTCGAGGAGCGCCCGGGCGGCGGCGCCCGGTTCGTGGTCGAGCTGCCCGAGGCTGAGGCCGAGCTCGATCCCGAGCCCGCACCCGAGCCGACGGCGCGGACCGCGACCTGACGGTCGACTTGCAATAACCTGGCCGGCCACCCGGATCGCCCCGCGGGCCCGGCTTTTCGGCCAGGATCGAGGGCCCACGGACGATCGGAGGACAAGGATGCGGCCACCTCTCGGCGCCGCCGAGCAGCGCAGTGAGGTCACCCGCCGGTTGACCGACGAGTTCGCCGGTGTGCTGCCGCCGCGGACGGTGCAGGCCGAGGTCGAGTCGGCCGAGGTCGAGCTGCGCGGCCAGGTCCCGCCCGGCTCGCTCGACGAACTGCTGCACCGGCTGGCCGGGCACCGGTTGCGCGAGCGCGCCGGCGTGGCCGGGTGACGAGCGGTCGCCGTGGCCCCGCGGCCGACCTGGCCGCTGTGGCCGTTGTGGCCGCCGTCGTCCTGCTGACCGGGTGCGGGGTCGCCACCCAGGCCAACCCCGTGCTCCTGCCGGCGGCGACAGAGCCCCCGCAACCCACCCCGACCGTCACCGAACAGCCCACCGACCGCGGCCCCTCGGCACCCCCGACGACGCCCACCCCGACACCACCCACCCCGACCACACCGCCTCCGCCCCCGACCAGCACCGCGGGCTGACCAGCCTGGCGGGCTGACCAGGCTGGCCGGACCGGCCGGGTTGGCGGGCTGGTGGGCTGACCGGGCCGACCGGACCTGTCGCCCTGTGGGCTGGCCAGACTGGCGGGTTGACCAGCTGGCGGGCCGGCCGCGCTGGCGGGCCGACCGGGCTGACCGGACTTGTGGGCTGCCCGGCTTGCCGCGCTGGCGGGCTGGTTGGCCGGCCGGGCTGGTGGGCTGACCAGGCTGGCCAGGCCGACCGGATTGGCCGCGCTGGTGGGCTGGCCCGGACTGACCGGACTTTATGGGCTGCCGGCTGGCTGAGCTGGCCGCGCTTGTGGGCTGGTGGGCCGACCGGGCTGGCGGGCCGTACGGGATCGGCGATCTCGGGTGCTCATGGCGGGATCGGGCTGGTCGGGTGGTCGCGTTGCCCGAGCGGCCGGATCGAGTTACGCGTACGGCCGGAACCAGGCTGGTCGCGCAGCCGGATCGAGTTGCTCGTCGGCCGGGATGGGGCTGGTCGCGTGGCGAAATCGGGCATACCCTGCCGAACAGGGTGTGCCGGGAAGGCTGGTCGGCGGTCGAGACCGTCTGCCCCGAAAGGCCCGACATGGCCACTCCGCTCCCACCCGGTCCCCCCGAGGACGACGGTCCCCGCCGCCCCCGCCCGCACTGCGCGCCGCTGTCGACCCGTGAGCGGGAGGCCCTCGCCCGCATCGAGGCGGACCTCGGCAGCGATCCCGACCTGGCCGCCCGGATGGCCGACCGCCAGTTCGCGGACGCGCCGCTGCCCCGATGCGTACAGGCCGTGGTCGCCCTCGCGGCCGGACTGCTCGTGGTGACCGTCGTCCCGGTGCTGCTCAGCCCGGCCGGGCTGGCCGTGTTCGGGCTCATGGCCGTCCTCGTGCTCGTCCCGTGGTTGCTGCTCCGGTCCGTCGATCGCCGCCACGGCGACACCGACGACGACACCGACGACGGCCCCCCGCTCCGCTGACCGGGCTCCCCGGTCCACCGCGGCCGAGTTCCGCATCCCGGCGACGGCGACGGCAGACCGAGAAGCCGGATCTCCGACATCGCAGCGACGCTGGCGAGCAGGCCGAGTCGGGCCGCCGCCTTACGATGCAGACGCCACCACGCCCCAATGCCACTGAGCCCTTTCCACTTGGCGTCAGCCGGCGAGGATGAGGACGTGCACCGCGTTGACCAGCGCGGTGGTCCGCAACGGGCAGCAGCGGAGCTTGCGGAAGATCTTCCAGCTCTTGAACACCGCGTTCGGGCGCTCACCCGGCCCGCGCTGGGCGGCGTGGGCGGCGTTGACCTCGCGCTGGTTGCGGGAGAGTCGTCGACGCTGGCCGGTGTCGGGATCGGCGCGGCGCGGTTGCTGTGGCAGGGCGAAGCCGGGCCCGGCGCCCCGGTAGCCGTTGTCGGCCACCACCTGCACCCCAGCCTGGGTGAGGGCGTCGGTGATGCCGTGTTCGCGGGCGGCGCCCATGTCATGTCGTGCCCCGGGTAGCGCGGGCGAGGCCCAGATCAACCGGCCCACCGGGTCGGCGATGACCTGCACGTTCATGCCGTGGCAGTTCCACTTCCCGGAGTAGTAGGGCCGGTCGCGGCCAGCGGCCATGCCGACCCGGTCCATCCGCAGCACGGTGCCGTCCAGGATCACGAACGCCTTGCGCGAGGCGCCCTCGATCGCGTCGGCGAGCGTGGGCGCGAGCACGGCCAGGGCGTCGACAGCTTCGCGGATGTAGCGGAACACCGTGGTCGTGCCGATGGCGAACCCGGTGGCGAGGTCGGTGTAGGTCTCGCCTTTGCGCAGGTGGGCCAGTACGAGCAGGGCTTGTTCGCCGACCGAGAGCCGCCGCCAGCGGGTGCCGCGCTGGTTGCGGCTGCGGCGCAGGGTGTCGGTGAGGGTGATCAGGGCGCGGTTGGACACGGTCATCCCGAGGGGTAGGAAGGCACTCGAAGCTCCTGGCTTGGACGAGTTGATCTAGTCAATCGCCCGTCTACCAGGAGCTTCACTCATCTCGGTGACACCACGCCGCACCAGCGCGAACCCGCCGCCAGCCAGGTTGGAAAGGGCTCACCGCACCACTGCACCACTGCACCGAACCTCGACGAGGCCATGCGCGGTCAAAAGGCAGGAGCCCTCTACGCCTGAGGATGGACGACACGACGACATGACGACAGGGCGGCCCGAGCCGACCTGAAACATCGACGTCGTGGCTCGGCCGAGGGCGGGCAGCAGATCGGCGGCCGGCTCGGCCCGGCGGCGCCGTTCGGCGTCCAGGAGCACGAACCGGTCCCGGCCAGCATCATCAGGTCGTCGGGCCACCCCACCGGGCAGCAGTGCGGCAAGCGCTTCGACTGTCCGGCGCTCCGGTGTGGTCCGGTGGTTGGTCGGACAGGTCGGGTCGGCGGGCACCCGGCCCCGCGGGACCGGCCCGGCAGCGGGTCGGCGTGTCGGCCGGGCGGCAGGTCGGGACGTCGGCCGGTCGCAGGGTGGAACGGCGGCCGGGTGGCGGGGTGCAACGGCGGCCGGGTGGCCGGGCGGAACGTCGGCAGGACGGTGCGACGGCAGGGCGGCACGTCATCCACCGCCCCGCCATCAGCCCAGGCGATCGATACCTGCGACGGTCTCGTCCACGACCGCCCGACCCCGGCCCGGCAGAGCTGCGTCCCCGGACCTGCGAGAGCAGATGCGGGACGCACACCGCCCGGCGACCTACCCCTCCACCAACTCCGTCTCCCCGCGCAACGGCAGT
>JASLAP010000043.1 GCA_030147065.1 Pseudonocardia sp.
GTCGTACCAGTCGGTGCCGGCGCGCAGCCGGATCTCGGCCGGCAGGCTCGCCTCGGGCAGCCCGCCGCCCCGGCCGGCGAGCACGCCGCACTCGACCTCCCGGCCGGGCACGGACGCTTCCACGATCACCTTGGGGTCGACCGCGGCCGCCGTGGCCACCGCGGCCGGGAACTGCGACCAGTCGGTGACCCGGGTGATGCCGATGCTCGACCCGGCGCGCGAGGGCTTGACGAACACCGGCAGGCCCAGCCGCTCCCGCGCCGCCTCGTCGAGCAGGTCGGGGTCGGCCCGCAGCGCGCCCGCAGCGTCGCGCAGCACGACGTGGTCGCCCTGCGGGATGCCGGCGGCGGCCAGCAGCTTCTTGGTGAACTCCTTGTCCATCGACGCGGCGCTGGCGAACACCCCGGAGCCGACGTAAGGCAGCCCGGACATCTCCAGCAGCCCCTGGATGGTGCCGTCCTCGCCGTAGGCCCCGTGCAGCACCGGGAAGACGACGTCGACCTCGGTGAGGCGGCCGATGGCCTGCCCCGGCTCCAGCACCGCCAGCCCGCGGCCGGCCGGATCGCCCACCAGCGACACCGCGGTCCCGTCGGCCACCTCGGGCAGGGCCCCGTCGGTGATCGCCAGCCGGCGCACGTCGCCGTCGGTGAGCACCCAGCCGCCGTCCCGGGTGATGCCGACCGGTACGACCTCGTAGCGGTCGGGGTCCAGCGCACCCAGCACGCTCCCGGCGGAGACGCAGGAGATGGCGTGTTCCGCGCTGCGCCCTCCGAAGACCACAGCGACCCGCAGCTTCCTCGCCCCGCTCATCGGGTGAGACCCTAGTCGAGCACGCGGCGCGCTCAGCCGCGCACCGCAGGCAGCGTGTCCAGCGCCGACCGCAGGTCGGCGACCAGGTCGTCGGTGTCCTCGATGCCGCAGGAGAACCGTACGAAGCCCTCGGGGACGGCGTCGCCACCCCACTGCGCGCGCCGGTCGACGGTCGTGTGGAGGCCGCCGAAGCTGGTGGCGGCCACCAGGAAACGGCTCCTCCGCACCAGGTCCAGCACCGCCGAGGCGTCGTGGAACTCGGCGGACACCACGCCGTTGGGCCGCAGCATCTGCCGCTGCGCCAGGGCGTGGGAGGGGTCCGACGGCAGCCACGGCCACCGGACGGCGGAGACGCCCGGGGAGCCGAGGAGCACCTGGGCCAGCGCGGCGGCATTGGCGGCCTGCCGGGCCAGCCGCAGGTCCAGCGTGCCCATCGAGCGGTGCGCCAGCCACGCCTCGAACGGCCCGGGGATGCTGCCGGTGTGCTTCCGCCAGGCGCCGATCCGGTCGTACAGCTCCCGGCCCCCGTCGGTGCGGGAGGTGCTCACGTGCCCGAGCAGGACGTCGCTGTGCCCGGTCAGCGCCTTGGTGTCCGCGCCCACCGTCAGGTCGGCGCCCAGCTCCAGCGGCCGTTGGCCGATCGGGGTCGCCGTGGTGTTGTCCACGGCCAGCACGGCGCCGGCGGCCCGGGTCGCCCGGGCCACGGCCGCGATGTCACACACCTCCAGCCGGGGGTTGCTGGGCGTCTCCACCATCACCAGCCGCGCGCCCTCGAGTTCCCCGCGGGCCGCGACGTCCCCGATCTCCAGCGTCGGCACCAGGTCCACCTGGACACCGAAGCGCGCCAGCTCGTCGCGGGCCAGCAGCCGGGTGCTGTAGTACCCGTCGTCGGGCAGCACGACCCGGTCACCGGACCGCAGCACGGCCATGAGCGCGGCGCTGACGGCCGCCATGCCGGTGGCGAAGGACAGGCAGTCGCCGCCGTCCAGCTCGCCGACGGCCCGCTCGAACACCCGCAGCGTCGGGTTGTCCGGGCGGGCATAACCGTCGGCGCCGTCCGTGCCGGGCGGTTGGTCGCCGAGGTGGTACGGCGCGGCGAACACCGGCGAAGGGCGCAGCGGGGTGCCCGGGACGACGGGCTCGTCGCCGGCGTGTACCAGCCGCGTGCCGTCCCCCAGTGGGCGGTCCAGGGAGGCGGTCGGTTCGGGAGTGTCCACGTGCGTCCTCTGCTCGCCGGGTCCGGCGGCCCGTGACCACTCGGGCCCGCTCACTCCCGGTCGGTCATTCTGGCTTCGCCTCGCGGGTCATCATCTCCCGGACCATCAGCGCCGCCGACCCGCCCTCGTGGCACAGCCGGACGACGGCCTCGGTGATCGGCACGTAGACGTCGTGCGCGCGGGCCAGGTCCAGCACCGAGCGGCAGGTCTTGACGCCCTCGGCGGTCTGCCGGGTGGTGCGCTGCACCTCCTCCATCGACATGCCGCGGCCGAGCCGCTCGCCGAAGGTCCGGTTGCGGGACAGCGGTGAGGAACAGGTGGCCACCAGGTCACCGAGCCCGGCCAGCCCGGCGAACGTGGTGAGCTCCGCGCCCAGGGCCACGCCCAGCCGGGCGGTCTCGGCCAGCCCCCGGGTGATCAGCGAGGCGCGGGTGTTGTCACCGAAGCCCATCCCCTCGGTGACCCCGCAGGCCAGGGCGATGACGTTCTTCACCGCCCCGCCCAGCTCGCAGCCGACCAGGTCCGGGTTGGTGTAGGGCCGGAAGTAGCGGGTGTGGCAGGCCGCCTGCAGGATCTCGGCCCGCGCCGTGTCGGTGCACGCGATGACCGTGGCCGCGGGCTGCTCCTCGGCGATCTCCCGCGCCAGGTTGGGCCCGGACAGCGCCGCCACCCGGTCCTCCCCCGCGCCGGTCACCTCGCAGATGACCTCGCTCATCCGCTTCGTCGTCCCCAGCTCCACGCCCTTCATCAGCGACAGCAGGGTCGCGTCCGGCGGCAGCAGCGGCGCCCACTCGGCGAGGTTCACCCGCAGCGTCTGCGACGGGACGGCGAGCACCACGACGTCGGCGCCGTCCAGCGCCTCGGCGGCGTCGGCGGTCGCCCGCACGGCCGGCGGCAGGGCGATGCCGGGCAGGTACTCGGGGTTCTCCCGGGTGCCGGTGATGGCCGCCACCAGCTCGGGACGTCGGGCGTGCAGGGTGACCTGGCCACCCGCGTCGGCCAGCACCTTGGCGAAGGTCGTCCCCCAGGAGCCGGCCCCGAGGACCGCTGCGCGCGTCATGCTGCACCGTCCGTGACGTCCCCGGCGACGTCCCCGGCGACGTCCCCGGCGGTGACCGGCCCCTGCGGCCGCGGGGAGAACGCCGCCGGTGGCTGCTCCCCGCGCAGCTCGCCGAGCTGGTCGCGCACCCGGCCCATGATCTGGTCGGTCACCTCGCGCAGCAGCTCACCGGACAGCGGGAGGCCGGCCCGCACCTCTGCGCGCAGCGCGGTCAGGTCGACCGGCTGGCCGACCAGGTGGTCCACCGGCGTGCGCAGCCGCGGGTGCAGCCGCCGGGCGTGGTAGTCGTGCACCCGCTGCGGCCCCCACTGCGCCACCGGCAGGACGACGGCGTCGGTGGTGAGCGCCAGCCGGGCGACGCCGGTGCGGGCCTGCATCGGCCACCAGTCCGGGTCGCGGGTCACCGAGCCCTCCGGGTAGATGACCACCAGCGCGCCCTCCTGGAGCGCCCGGCGCGCGGAGTGGACGGAGGAGGACGCCTCGCTGGACCCGCGGTGCACCGGGATCTGCCCGGCCGCGCGCAGGAGGAAACCCGCAGGGCCGGCGAACAACCCGTCCTTGGCCAGGAAGCGCGGCGCCCGGCCGTGGTCCCACACCAGCCGGGCGCAGGCCAGCGGGTCGAGGACCGACACGTGGTTGGCGACCAGCAGCACGCCGCCGGTGGGCGGGATCCGCCGGCCGTGCCGGTACCGCATCTCGAACAGCAGCACGGACACCGGGTAGACCGCCAGCACGCACAGCCGCAGCGCCCAGGAGACCGGACGCCGGGTCTGCCGGCGGGGCGGTCG
>JASLAP010000085.1 GCA_030147065.1 Pseudonocardia sp.
GAGGTGGACATCGCCGAGGCCACCCGCACCGCCCAGCAGACCGCCGGCTGGGCCGCGCTGGGCCTGGGCCTGACCATGGCCGCCGCCGCGCTGGGCGGCCTGGTCGGGGCGAAGCTCTGGCCCGGCCGCGGCGAGCGCGACTCGCACCGCCGCTGACCCGGGATCGGGCGAGGCGCCGCTCGAGCCCTCCGTGCCGATGGAGGGCCGAGCGTCGCCGACCCGACCGGCAGCGTCGACGGCGCTGACGAAGCACGAGAGTTCCGACCGCCCCGGCAGGCACACCTGCCGGGGCGATCGCCGTTCGCCACCGGGTCGTACGCAGCACTCCCACCCGACCGGGATCTCCCGTCAGGTGCTGGTCAGGGCCACGATCGGGGTGGACAGCACGACGGTCGTGCCGTCCGCGCCGGTGTCGATGCGGACCTCGTCCATGAGGCCGCGCATGACGGCCATCCCGTGGCCCGGGTCGTCGCGCTGCGGGTTCCGGCCCCGCCACCGTCCCCGGTCCCGGACGGCGAAGGTCGCGGTCCCCATCCCCGGGAACGGGACCACGACCTCGGCGCTGAGCGCGATCGGGCCGCCGGGTCCGTGGTAGGCGTGCAGGATGCTGTTGGTGATCGCCTCGTTCACCGCGAGGACCACCTCGCCGATGCGCCGCTCCGGCCACCGGTGGTCGCGCAACCAGCCGGCGACCTGGGCGCGCACGGACGACAGCACGGCCGGGTCCGCTTCGAGCGTGAGATCGAACTGCCGCGCACGACGAGGAGGCCCCCAGGTCTCATCGCTCATGCATCCCCACCGTCGTGCGTCGGTCGTCGCGTGAGGTCGGCTACCCCGGTTGATCGGAACCATGCCCCCTCGCCTCGACCGGTGGCCGCCGCTCACCTCGACGGGCTGGTCGACCGGAGCGGCGCGGCCCGCCGGGACGGCCCGGTCCGGCTGCCGGTCACCCGTCCAGCGGGAAGTCGAGGCTCACCGCGGTGATGCCGTCGTCGGTCGCGACCCGGACGGTGTCGGCGACGCTGCGGGCGAGCAGGAGCCCCATCCCCGTCCGGTCCTCGGCGGGAGCCCCGAAACCCGCCGTGGCCGGGATGACACCGCCGCCGTGGTCGTCGACGCGGACGCGCACGCTGTGGCCGTCGGCCCAGGCCCTGACCCGCACCGGGGGGCGACCGTGCTGCAGCGCGTTCGTGGCCGCCTCGCCCGCGGCGACCAGGATGAACCCGGCACGGGACGGGCCGACGTCCTGCCCGTGGACCGGTCGCCGGGCCAGCCAGTCCTGCAGGGCGCGCCGCAGGTCGCGCAGCTGCGCGGCGTCGTGCAGGACGAGGTCGACAGCGGCTTCGTCAGGGACCCGGTGGAGCGTTTCCCGGTGGGCAGCGAGGTAGTCCGCAGGCTGCACGTAGCCGGGGTTCCGCACGGGCAGCCCGTCGGCGCCGAGGATCGTCGGGTGCACCTGCCCCACCCGGTTCAGGAGCGGTTCGGAGTAGGCGCGGGTGTCGTAGAGACAGGCCCACCGGTGCCCGAACGGGGCGAACACCTCGTTGCTGGCGGCTTCCAGCCGCACGTAGGACTCGAGCCGGTCGACGTCGTCCGCGCCGCGCCCGTCGTGGTACTCCGAGACGAGCCGCACCGTCGTGCCCGCCGCCCGCCGCTCGGCGAACAGCCGGCGGTAGCCCTGGAACATCGCGCCGAGCTCGCGGTAGGAGATGCCGGCGGTCCAGTCGACCTGCTCGACGACGTCGCCGCCCAGGGTGGTCCGGAGCAGGTCCTGGGTACCGGGCGAGACCACGGCGATCACCCGCTCCCCCCGGGAGAGCCCGTCGCGCACGTACCGGCCGACCACCTGCTGCAGGGCGGCGTCCGAGTCGTAGAACGCCACCGCGTGCTCGTGGGCCGGCGCGGGGTCCGGTCGGCGCTGTGCGGTGCCGGCGGTCATCGCTGGTCCTCGCGCGGCCCGACCGCCAGGCGGTCGGACGGCCCCACGACGGACAGCAGGTGCTGCAGCGTGGCGTCCGCCCCGGCGATGACGAGGGTGTCGCCGGCGGGCAACGAGTCGGCCGCGCGGACCAGGGCCTGCACGCCGGCGGCCGCGCAGAACCCGAGCTCGGACAGGTCCAGCACGCGCACGCCGGAGTCGAGGGCCCCGCGCAGGACGTGGGCGACCCGGTCGTCGTTGCTGATGTCGATCTCGCCGCGCAGGCGCAGCGTGCCGGCCACGAGCCGGGCGCCCCAGATGTCGTCGTCGACGTCGTCGAAGTGCCCGGCGAGCATCACGTCGGCGAGCTCGGGCCGGTGGTCCGGCCGGTAGCGGCACAGCGCCGACATCCCGGCCTCCACGACCGGCCCGCTCACCGCGTGCTCGTGCATCCTGGTGGTGGTGTCCGCGCCGTCGGCCACCGCGGCCAGCACCGCCGGTCCGGTCACGACCGCCAGACCGGCCCAGCCCTGGGCGTGCGCCTGGTCCACCCGCAACCGGTGCATCAGCGCCAGACCTTCGGCGGTGCCGGACGACTCCGCCCGCACGACGGCCGGTTCGAGCACCTCCAGCTGGTGCCCCTCGCACCCGTCGAGGAGTGCGGCCAGCACGGTGTCCCGGCTCTCCTCGGGTTCGAGCTCGTAGAGGATCCGCTGCCGACGCCGGACCGCCGCACCGATCCACACCGCGATCGCGTCCCCCGCTCCACCGGGGTCGCGGTCGCGGTGCTCCACCAGGAGGGTGTGCGCCGTGCCTTCGACCACCTCTGTCGGCTCCTCTCCGCAACGGGTGGCTTCGTCCCGTCCGGCCCCGATCACGCTCAGCGTCCCCGGCCGGCGCCACCGCTCCGGCCCGAGGGGCCCGGTGACGACCGGCCGCTCACGAAGGACGCAGCCTAGGGCCGCGGTGGCGCCGACGGTACCCGCTGCCGGTCGGACGCCGCGGGTCGGCACCGCTGGCGATCGGCTATCCGCCGGGTCTGACCAGGCCCGCCTCGTAGGCGACGATGACCAGCTGGGCGCGGTCCCGCGCATCCAGCTTGGACAGCAGGCGGCCGATGTGGGTCTTCACCGTGCCGAGCGTGACGTGCAGGTCCCGGGCGATCTCGGTGTTGGACAGGCCGCGCGCGATCAGGGTGAGCACCTCGCGCTCGCGCTCGGTGATGCCCGGGACGGCAGCAGCAGCGGCGGCAGTGGGGCGTCCGTGGCCGGCGAACGCGGCGATGAGGCGGCGCGTGACCCGGGGGGCCAGCAGTGCCTCGCCCTCGGCGACCACCCGGATCGCCGTGACGAGGTCGGCCGCGGTCGAGTCCTTGACCAGGAACCCGCTGGCCCCGGCCCGGAGCGCGGCGTAGACGTACTCGTCGAGGTCGAAGGTGGTGAGGATGAGGACGCGGACCGACGCCGTCTCGGGGGCGGTGCAGATGTGCCGGGTGGCCTCGATCCCGTCCATCTCCGGCATCCGGACGTCCATCAGCACGACGTCGGGCAGGTGGTGACGGGCCAGCCGGACGGCCTCGGCCCCGGTGCCGGCTTCCCCGATCGGCCGGAGACCGGGCTCGGCGTCGAGCAGCGCCCGGAAGCTCTCCCGGATGAGCGCGTGGTCGTCGGCGAGCAGCACGCGGGTGTCCGCCGTCGGCTCCGGTGCCGGGGCCGGGGCCGTCACGAGGTGGGATCCGACTCGGCGAGGGGTATGTCGGCGACGACCTGGAACCCGCCGTGGGCGAGGGGCCCGGCGGTCAGCGTGCCGCCGTAGGTGACGACCCGCTCCCGCATGCCGATCAGACCCTGCCCACCGCCCGGGCGGCGGCGCGGGACCCGGCGGGCCGGGCCGTCGTCGACGACCTCGATGTGCACCGACCCGGCCGTCTTCTGCACCACGATCCGGCAGTGCCGGGCGTCGGCGTGCTTGACGACGTTGGTCAGGGCCTCCTGCACGACGCGGAACACTGCCAGGTCGAGGCCGGGCGGGAGGGCGGCGGTCCCGGTCACGTCGAGGTCGACCTCCAGGTCCGGGGCGCGGAGCCGGTCGACCAGTGCGGGCAGGTCCGCGCAGCCGGGCAGCGGGCCGCGTCCGGCGTCATCCGGACCCTCGGCGGTGGGCCGCAACACCCCGAGCAACCGGCGGATCTCGGTCATCGCGGCCCGGCTGGTCTGCTCGATCGTGCTCAGCGCGGCCTTCGCGTGCTCGGGACGTTCGTCCGCGAGACGACCGGCCACGGTCGCCCTGATCGCGATCAGGCTCATGCTGTGCCCGAGGACGTCGTGGAGTTCGCGGGCGATCCGCAGCCGCTCGTCGGCAACGGCCTGGCTGGCCGAGCGGCGCGCGAACTCGGCCCTGGCGTTGCGCCGCGACCGCACCACCAGCCCGGCCGCCCAGGCCGCGCCGACCAGGACGACGACGATTCCGAGCTCGACCTGCCACCACAGCGGCACCTCGCTGCCGGACGTGCCCCGCTCCACCGGCCGGTGGAGTCGGTAGAACGCGGGGACGGTCGCAGCGGCGGCGCCGAGGCCGGCCACCAGCGCCGCGACGGCGCCGACGGTCCGGCTGGTCAGGTTCGCCGCCGTGTACGAGGCGACGGCGACCGGGGCGTAGGTCGTCCACACCGCTCCCGCGCCGACGACGCCGAGGAGGGTCGCCGTCGCGGCGACCAGCACGACCCAGGCCAGCACCGGCGCGGGCCGGCGCCGACGCAGCAGCAGCGGCAACCCGGCGGCTGCCCCGACCAGCCAGGCGGCCCAGGCCGGACCGGGGTAGGCGGGTCCGGGCGGGTCGAGCGGGGTGTACGCCACCAGACACGCCAGTGCCACAGCCGTTGCGGCGTCGACGAGCACGGCACGGCGCTGCCGAGGCTCCGGTCGCGGGCCCGGGCCGACGAAGTGGGGCACCCGAGCACGCTAGGCCGGGCCCGGCGCGACCGCGTCCGACCAGGGTCGGACACCCGATGTCCGACCCTGGTCGGACGCGGAGCGCGGTCCGGGACTGCGATCGTCCACCCATGACCGCAGTGGACGGGCCCGACACGGCGCACACCGGTTCCGACCGGAGTTCCGACCTGCGCGTGGCCGCGGTCTTCGTCGGGGCCGTGGTCGTCGGCGGGGTGGGCGGGTTCGGGCTCGCGGAACTGCTCGGGGTCGGCGGAACGCGCTGGGGCGGCACCGAGCTCTCGGCGATCACCTCGGCGGTGGGCGCGCTGGCGCTGGGGCTCCTCGCCGGCCGGCTGCTGCTGGGCGGCAGGGGCCCGGCCGTATCGGTGCGCGCGCCGGGCCCCCTCACGAGCTGGCCGGGAACCCGGTTCGGCGCGGGCGCGCTCGTCCTGGCACCGCTGCTGCTGCTGGCCGGTGAGGCCGTCCGTTCGGGGCACCACTACTTCTTCCCCGCGCAGCTCGACGCGATGGCCGGCGCGCCGGCCACGATCCTGACCTCGTACGCCCTGTACACCGCGGGCCTGGTCCTGATGATCCCCGCGTTCCTCGCCCTGGCCGGGCTGATCGGCCGGGAACGACCCGGCTGGGCCTTCTGGGGAGCGACCATCGCGGTCGTCGGCAGCACCGTCCGCATCTTCCAGGAAGGCGTCAGCTTCCTGGCGCTGCAGCTCGTCGGGGCGCTGGGGCCCGAGGTCGCGACCGCGGCCGTGAGCGACACCTACGGGGCCTGGTACGTCCTGCAGACCCTCCACGGCAGCGACAACATCGCCTGGGCCGTGCTCGCGATCGGCGCGTTCCGGGCCCGGGTGCTCGGCTGGGTGCCCGCGCTGGCGGTGGCGTTCATGACGACCCACTACAGCGGGGTGCTGAAGGGCAGCGACCTCAACTCGCTGACCGGCGCGGTGCTGCTGGCCGCGGCGCTCGTCCCGCTGGGGATCAGCCTGTGGCGGCGCGCGGAGGCCGTGCCCCGCCGGGTGTGGTGGGGTGGCCTGGCTGCGGTGGCGTTGCTGGCGGCGCAGTACCTGCTCGCCGCGCTGAGCGGGTTCCAGAGCCTGGGCTGACCGGAGTGGGCGGAGACGGATGGCACGAGAACCGGAGTCCACCTC
>JASLAP010000194.1 GCA_030147065.1 Pseudonocardia sp.
CTGATCGGGCTGGGCATGATGGGCCGCAGCCACGCCCGGGTCCTGCAGTCGCTGCCCGGCGTCGAACTGGTCGCGGCGGTCGACCCGCGGCACCCGCCGCAGACCCCGGCGCTGCGGGTCCCGGTGCTCGACACGGTCCGCGAACTGGTCGACCGCGGCATCGACATGTGCGTGGTCGCCACGCCGACCAGCACCCACGAGGGGATCGGGCTGGAGCTGGCCGAGGCCGGGGTCGCGGCGCTGATCGAGAAGCCGCTGGCCCACGACAGCAAGGCCGCCCAGACGATCTGCGAGGCGTTCGCCCGCAACGGGGTGATCGGCTGCGTCGGGCACATCGAGCGGTACAACCCGGCGCTGCAGGACATGCGCCGCCGGCTCGCCCTCGGCGACCTCGGCACCGTGTACCAGGTGGCCACCCGGCGCCAGGGGCCGTTCCCGGCCCGGATCGCCGACGCGGGGGTCGTGCTGGACCTGGCCACCCACGACATCGACCTCACCGCGTGGGTGACCGGCGCGGCCTACCGGGCGGTCTCGGCGCGGGTGGCCTGCAAGAGCGGGCGGGCGCACGAGGACCTGGTGAGCGCGGTCGGCGAGCTGGTCGGCGGCATCGTGGTGACGCACGTGGTGAACTGGCTCTCGCCGCTCAAGGAGCGGATCATCACGGTGACCGGCGAGCTGGGCTGCTTCGTGGCCGACACCATCACCGCCGACCTGACCTTCTACCAGAACGGCACGCAGGTCGCCGAGTGGGAGCGGGTGGCCGAGTTCCGCGGGGTCACCGAGGGACACATGATCCGCTACGCCATCCCGAAGCCGGAGCCGTTGGTCACCGAGCTGAGCCAGTTCGCCGCCGCGGTCCGCGGCGACCCGGCGGGCCTGGTCACCCTGGAGGAAGGGCTCACCACGGTCCGGGTGGCCGAGGCGCTGCGCGAGTCCGCCACGACCGGCCGGACCGTGGAGGCCGCGGCATGAAGGTCACCGTCGTCGGGCTGGGGAAGATCGGGCTCCCGCTGGCCGTGCAGTTCGCCGGGAGCGGCCACCGCGTCGTCGGCGCCGACATCGACCCGGACGTCGTCGCCGCGGTGCGGGAGGCGCGCCCGCCGTTCCCCGGCGAGGCCGACCTCGACGAGCGGCTCGCCGCGGTGGTCCGGGCCGGCGCGCTGGAGGCCACCACGGACACCACGGCGGCGGTCGCGGCGAGCGACGCGGTGGTGGTCGTCGTGCCGCTGTTCGCCGACCTGGCCGGCACCCCGGACTTCGCCGCGATCGACGCCGCGACCGCGGCGGTCGGGCGCGGCCTGCGTCCCGGCACCCTCGTCACCTACGAGACCACGCTGCCGGTCGGCACCACCCGGACCCGGCTGGCGCCGGCGCTCGCCCGGGAGAGCGGCCTGCGGGTGGGGGAGGACCTGTTCCTGGCCTTCAGCCCGGAGCGGGTGTCCTCCGGCCGGGTCTTCGTCGATCTCGCCCGCTACCCGAAACTGGTCGGCGGCGTCGACGCGCGCAGCGCCGGCCGGGCGGTGGAGTTCTACGCCGCGGTGCTGGACTTCGACCAGCGCCCCGACCTGGCCGAGCCGAACGGGGTCTGGGACCTCGGCTCGGCCGAGGCCGCCGAGCTGGCCAAGCTGGCCGAGACCACCTACCGCGACGTCAACATCGCCCTGGCCAACCAGTTCGCGCTGCACGCCGACCGGATCGGCGTCGACTTCGACCGGGTGGCCCGGGCCTGCAACTCCCAGCCGTTCAGCCATCTGCACCGGCCCGGGATCGCGGTCGGCGGGCACTGCATCCCGGTCTACCCGTGGCTCTACCTGGGCGGCGACCCGGCGGCGACGGTCGTCCGCGCGGCCCGGGAGGCCAACCGGGAGATGCCGGAGCGGTGCGTGGACCGGCTGGCCGAGGCCTACGGCGACCTGACCGGGGCGGTGGTCGCGGTGCTCGGTGCCTGCTACCGCGGCGGGGTGCGGGAGACCGCGTTCTCCGGCGTCTTCCCGGTGGTGGCGGCGCTGCGCCGGTACGGGGCGGTGCCGGTGGTGCAGGACCCGCTCTACGCCTCGGCCGACCTGATCGCGCTGGGCCTGGACCCGTGCCTGCCCGGCTGCCGGATCGACGCCGCCGTCGTGCAGACCGACCACGACGAGTACCGGCGGATCACCCCGGCCGACCTGCCGGGCGTGCGGGTGGTGCTGGACGGGCGCGACGTGCTCGACCCGGCGCTGTGGGCGGGGACGACGGTGGTGCGGCTGGGCCGCGGGGGAGCCGCCGGGTGAGCGGTCACTGCTCGTAGACGCCGATGTCGACACCGTCGCCCAGCGGGCGGGGGGCGCCGATGATGTCGGTCGGCGCGGCGCCCTCCGGGGTGCCCGCGTCGACGATCGGGCTGGACGGCAGCAGCCGGTAGTCCCCGGACCCGTTGCGCTGGTAGTCGACGAACTGCGGCGCGGTGGTGATCGTCCCGGTCTCCCGGCCGTTGCGCAGTTGCAGGCCGTCCTCCCCGTTGCCGGACACGGCGTTGTTGAGGTAGCGGTTGTTCGACCCCGTCGCGCCGCTCTCCCGGATGCCGTAGTACTCGTTGTCCACGGCGATGTTGTTCGAGACGATGAAGTTGTCGGCGTCGACCTCGCCGTCGTTCGGGCTGTCGCCCTGGCCGATCAGGATCCCGCCCTCGGCGTTGTAGAAGACCAGGTTGTTCGACACGACCAGGTTGTTGCAGTTGTGCCAGCAGTGGATGCCGAACCCGGCGTTGCCGAAGGCGATGTTGTTGGCCACCGTCCCGCCCGGGTGGCTGACGTAGATGCCGTGGTCCAGCGACGACCGGCCGCAGTCGTGCACCACGTTGGAGATCACGTCGATGTCGTGCAGGGTGTAGCCGCTGCGCGAGGTGGACAGGCAGTTGCCCTCGAATCCGGAGATGCGGTTGCTGGTGAGCCGCACGTAGGACCCCTCGTTGAGCAACCCGTCCAGGGCCTCGCCGGTGATCGTGAAGCCGACGACGTCGACGTGGTCGCCGAGGTTGTGCCAGGCCGCGGTCCCACCGGTGCCGACCACCTCGGCCTCGCCCACCGGATCGGACAGGTAGGTGACCGGCGCCCCCTCGGTGCCGGACGCCGCGGTGGTGATCGAGCCCTCGTACCGGCCTGGTGCCACCCGGACGACCGTGCCGGGCGTGGCGAGCTCGGCGGCCCTGGCGATGGTCCGCAGCGGCGCCTCGGCGGTGCCGGCGGCGTCGTCGTCGCCGTCGGGCGCGACGTGCAGGGTGGGGCCGTCCGCCACCGAGGGCGCGAGCTCGGGGGGCACGCTGGGGGTGACCGGCCCGGGTTCCGGTGCCGGTGGGACGTCCGGTTCCGGCGCGGTGGACGAGCACGCGGCCAGCAGGACCGCCACGACAGCGCAGGCGAGCAGCACGAGGGCTCTTCGGCGTCGGGGGAGCATCGCCCTCCTTCTGTGATGCACGTCTCAACCATCCTAGCCAGGGCCGCGGGCTCAGGCGGGCTGCCCCCGGCGGTCGGCGGCGTCCGCCGCCCGCACGCACAGCGCGAAGAGCACCGCGTAGCTCACGACGTGGCCCAGCGCGAGCGCGAGGACCGCGGTGCCGATCGGTGCCCCGACGATCCCGCACACCAGCGGCCCGCCCGCGGTGAGCAGCAGCCGCAGGGTGACCCAGCCGAGCTCGCGGTCCTGGTGCTCGAGCAGGAACAGCGTGGAGGACACCGGTGTGACCGCGAACTGCACCAGGTAGGCCACCGCGAGCAGCCGGGCGAACTCGCCCGCCTCCCGCCACTGCGGCCCGAAGGCCAGGGCGAACAGGTCCGGTCCGAAGGCCACCAGGACCAGGGCCGGGAGCCCGCCCACGGCCAGCAGCCGCAGCGCCGCGGTCCGCACCGACGCGCCGAGCCCGCCGTCGGGCTGCCGGACCCGGGCGCCCGCCTCGCCGGTGAAGACCTGGTGGACGGCCTGTCCGATGATCGTCGCCGGCGCCCCGATGACCCGGACGGTCAGCCCGAGCAGACCCGCCCGCGCGTCCCCGTACACGGCGCTGACCAGCAGCAGCGGCACCTCCAGCCCGGCGGAGTTCACCAGCGCCGACGGCGCGGCCAGCAGCGGGAACCGGCGGTAGCGGCGCAGGGCGCCGCGGATCGCCGTCCGGCCGGGTGGTCGCCTGCGCAGCAGGCCGCCGCGCCCGGTCACCCCGCCGATACCGAGCAGCCGCCCGGCGCCGAAGCCGAGCAGCAGCCCGGCCGGGCGCACGTCGGCCAGGCCCAGACCCACCTGGGTGGCCACCTGGCCGACGCCCTGCAGCAGGTTGCGCCGGCCGAGGGCGCCGTAGGTCCGGGCCCGGATCATCCACTCCGACGCGACGAGGTAGCAGCCCAGCACCAGCACGCTCAGGCACACCAGCCACCAGTGGTCCGCCAGGAGCGGGACCCCGAGCAGCCCGGCCAGCGGGGCCGCCAGCACCCAGCCCAGGCTCGCGGTGAGCAGCGTCGTCACGCCGACGGCGGTGAGCCCGGCCCAGGCGACCGCGGCCGCGTCGCCGTCGTCGGCCGGCAGCGGGATCGCCGCCTCCAGCGCGGCCGCCGAGACGACGCCGATCATCCCGACCACCGCCGAGAACACCACCAGCAGCCCGAACTCCGCCGGGTCGTACAGGCGGGTCAGCAGCGGGTAGGAGGCGATCACCAGGCCCTGGCCCGCGGCGCTGCCGCCGACGATGCTGAGCACGCCGCGCAGGGCCCGCGGGACGCGCCGGCGCGGCGGGGGGTCAGCCACCGCGGGCGGACCTGCGGACCAGGTGCGCGGCACCGCCCCAGAACCCGGCCCCGTAGGCCAGGTGCAGGCACGCCACCGCGGCCGGGACCCGGGCGGCGACCCCGGGCGGGGCACCGCGCTCGCGCACCCCGGCCGCCGCCAGCAGCGCGAGCCAGGCGGCGGCGCCACCGGCCCACGGAACCAGCAGCCGGCGCCGGGGGCGGGCCGCCAGCAGCACCGGTCCCGCGGCGAGCCCCGCCACCAGGGCCGCGGGCGCCAGGTGCCGGGGCGAGACCACCCGGCGGTGCTTGTGCACGGTCACCGCCCGCCACCAGCCGTACTGGTAGTACTGCCGCCACAGCCGGCGCAGCTCGTGGCGGGGCCGGTAGCGCGAGCGCAGCCGGGGTTCGAACCACATCCGGTGCCCGGCGAGGCGGGCGCGCAGGTGCAGCTCGTCGTCCTGGTTGCGCACCAGCGACTCGTCGAACCCGCCGATCTCGTCGAACAGCTCGCGCCGGTAGGCGCCCGGGAACGCGGTGTCCACCCAACCGGGCCGGATGCTGTAGTGGTGCCGGGCCGACCCGAGGCCGAGCGGGGAGGACGTGGCGCGCACGATGGCCTCGGCCATCGGGCCGGCGCCGGGCTCCACCGCGGCGTCCATCCGGCCGCCGACCAGCGCGGCGCCGGAGGTGCGGAACGCCTCGGCGAGCACGGCCGCGTACTGCGGGTCGGTGCGGCTGTGCGCGCTGGCCAGGCTGATCAGGCTGCCGGTGGTGCCGGCCACCCCGACGTTGAACGCGCCGGCCGCGATCCGGGCCGGGTTGTGCAGCAGCCGGACCCGGGGATCGGCCGCGGCCATCGCGGCGACGACCTCGCGGGTCCGGTCGCGCGAGCCGCCGTCGACGACCGCGACCTCGATCCGGTCGGCGGGGTAGTCCTGGTCGAGCAGGCTGCGCACACAGGCACCGATCGCGGCCTCCTCGTCCAGCGCGGCGACCACGAAGGAGATCGTGGGCCGGTCCACCGCGTCCTCGACGCCGGTCGACGGGGTGGGCGCGCCGCTCACGAGCCCGCCACCGCTGCGTCGGCCGGCCGCAGAGCGCCGGCGGCGGTCCAGCGCGCCCGAGCGGCGGCCGCCAGCTCGCCGCCGGTGACCCACGCGTCGCCGGCGTCCAGGACGGCCCAGTAGGCGTCGGCGAGCCTGGCCGGCAGGTAGGTGCCGGTGAACGCGGTGTCGTGCCACAGCACCGCGACCCCGCCCCAGCCGTCGTCGCCGGCGGCGCGCAAGACGTCGACGGCGGTCGGACCCCACGCGGACGGGTCGGCCGCGGCGCTGCACAGCGCGCGCTCCATGACCACCATCGGGATCTCCACCACCGGCACCGGGCGCTCGGTCCCCAGGTGGTAGGGCAGGAACGGGAACGCGGCCCCGTGGCGGAACCCGACGTCGTCGGGGTGTCCCCCGGTCGAGTCCCACCCCGCGCCGGCCTCGGCGAGCGCGTCGTACAGTTCGGCGCCGCGGTGCCGCAGCCAGTGCTGGCGGCCCCCGGTCACCGCGAAGCCCGCGCCGGCGAGCAGCCCGTACTCCCGGGCCAGTTGACCGGGCCGCTCCAGGCTGCGGTAGCTGCCGTGCACGCCGATCTCGTGCCCGGCCCCGGCGACGGCGTGCAGGGTCCGCCGCACGTGGTCGTCGTCGAGCCGGTAGCCCGGGTCCCGCGGGTGCAGCGACTCGGCCACCACCGTGTAGGTCGCCCGGACACCGCGCTCGGCCTCCCCGGCGAGGGACTCCCGCAGCCCCACCGCGACGGGCTCGCGGCGCAGCGCCCGGCGCACCGCGGTCCCGCCGATCTGCAGCGCGGTGGCCGGGTCGCGGCGTTGCAGCAGCGCGATGCCGATGTTCTCCACCACCCGCCGGGCGTTGACCGGGCGGCGGTCGGACAGGTGGTCGATGTCGTGGCTGGCCACGAACACCCGCCCGGCCGGGAACGGCGAGGGCGGGACCGCCGGGAGCCGGGGCAGCGCCCCGCGGACGAGGGTGTGCAGCCGGGCGAGGAAGCGGTTGGCCCAGGGCACGGTCGGGTCGAGGCCGTGGGTGCCGGCCAGCGTGTGCCGGGGCGGGACGCGCCCGACGGCGTCCGGGGCGGTGCAGGCGGCCTCGTGCGGCGCGGCCAGCCACTCGAAGACCTCGCCGAGCGGGTCGACGGTGCCGCCCGGACCCGGGTGGAAGCAGGGCAGGCCGTCGATCCAGGTCGGCGGCGGCGCCGGGACCGCGTCCGGGCGGTCCCGGTAACCCGCCGGGACCACGACGTCCGCGGGTCCGGCGCCCGCGCCGTGGGCCACGACGACGTCGGCCGACCCGGTCGGGACGACCCGGATGCCGTGCAGCGCGGCGTAGGCGCTGAACGCGTAGCGGATGCGGCTGCTCGTCCGCGGGTCGGTCGGGCCGAGGGCCAGCCGCGCGGTGGGCGCGGCGTTCGCGACGCTCATGCCAGTGCCTCCACTCCGTGGGTGCGGGTGGCGCCGGTCACAGGGTGGTCGTCCGCGGGGGACGAGCCGTTATCCGGTCCCCGGGTCGCCACCTGAACGGCCGATCCGGCGCACCCGGGCCAGCGGCCCGTCCCGGCCCAGGCGCTGCCGGCGCTGGTGGGCGGCCCAGAGCGGGGCGAAGCGGGCGCTGGTCCGGGTCACCGCGAAGCAGGTCTCCTGGCGGCCGCCGAAGTTGCGGAAGTACCGCTCGACGCCGGGGATCATGGAGCCCTCGAAGTCGAAGGCCGGCACGTGCTTCGCCGAGTCCTTGATCAACTCCCACATCAGCAGGCTGCCCGCGCCGCTGGCGCGCAGTGCGGGGTCGCCGCCACCGCCGAGGTACCAGGCCCGCTCGTCGTCCCGGATGCAGTACAGCGACGCGTGCACTGCGCCGGCGGCGTCGACGGCGCTGAGCACGGTCGCCCGGTCGCGGTCCAGCCCGGCCCGGACGATCCGCCCGACCACCGAGACGTCGTAGGGGACCTCGAGGCGCTGGCGGCGGAACGTCGCGCGGACCATCCGCTCCAGCTGCCCCGAGCCGTCGTCGCGGCGGACCTCCAGGACCCGCTCGGCGCTCCTGATCACCCGCCGGGTCTGCCCGGACACCCCGGCCCACACCCGGTCCAGGTCGGACAGGTCGTCGAGGACGTAGGAGACCTGCGGCTCCACCCGGAAGCCCCGCCGGTGCAGCGGCAACCAGCTCAGCAGCTGCGGGTGGCAGGTCTGGCGGACCAGGTCGGCCGGGGGCAACCGGTCGACGAGCTGGTCGACGAGGTGGTCGAAGCGCCGCAGCCGCGCCGCGTACCGGCCCCCGCCGGGGTCGACCAGCGGCCCGAGGCGGGTCGACAGCGGCGGGGCGAGCAGCAGCCGCAGTCCCCACATCCGGCGGGAGACGTAGGGCAACCGGGCCACCGCGGTGCCGTTCTCCTCGACCCGGGCCTCCTGCCAGGTCCCGGGCGCGACCGCGTCGAGCCACCAGCGCTGGTGGAACAGCGGCACGGTCACGGCGGCCCCCGGTCGCCGTCGGCCGCCTCGACCGGGTCGGCCGGCCCGGCTGCCCGCGGCGGCGGGTCCGGGCGCGGCGCGAGCGCGCAGAGCACGACCGCGGCCAGGAAGCCGTGGGTGAGCATGGTGGTCAGGATCCCGGAGTCGGCCAGTGCGAGCGCGGGCATCAGGAAGACCAGGCAGCTCAGCCCGGCCGGCAGCCCGTCGGCCGCGTCGTCGACGGTCCACAGCAGCACGACGAACACCAGGCAGGCCGCGACCAGGCCGGGGTAGCCGAAGTTGGCGAACCCGTCGGCCAGCAGGTTGGCGTTGGCGTGGGTGTCCGGGTCACCGAAGAACGCCGCCCCGACCAGCGGGGGCGGCTCCTGGGCGTAGGGGTAGTCCAGGAACGGCGCGAGCACCGAGTGCGCCAGCCGCGCCTTGTCCAGGTCGTCGAAGACCTGCACGTACCCGGCCGTGAGCAGGCCCGGCGTCACCAGGAAGCGGCGCACGATCAGCGAGGTCCAGTCGCCCTGCGCCGACCCGGTCCACCGGTCCAGCGCCAGCATCGCGACCGCCACCGTCGGGGCCGCGAGCAGGAACGCAACCGCCGGCGGCGGCCGGCGGACGAGGCGGAACAGCAGGAACACCGCACCCAGCGCGACCGGGGACAGCACGGCGGTCTTGTTGCCCGAGACCGAGTAGATGAACAGCTGGCCGAGGACCCCGGCCAGCACCCACAGCCACCGCCGGGCCCACAGGCCGCGCACCAGCACCACCGGGTTCACCACGTTGGCCAGCAGCGGCACGACGTAGAGCAGCGCCGAGGAGCTCTCCTCCTCGGTGGCGAACTCCGCGCGCACGCCGTAGACGGCGGTCAGCGACGGCAGCTCCAGCCGCAGCCCGACGGTGGCCAGCACGTACCCGTTCAGCGCGGCGTAGCCGGCGAACAGCAGCACCCAGAACGTCCGCGCGGGCAGCGGGAGGCGCGGCACGAAGCCGCGCAGCGCCCGGCGGGTGCCCAGGACCGCGACCGGCAGGTAGGCGACCGCGACCCACACCGCCAGCTCCAGGGCGTCGGCCCGGCTCAGCGCGGGGGCGAACTGCGGCACCACGATCGCGGGCACGACCGCGACGATGAACAGCACCCAGGCGACCAGGTGCGACGGCCGGGCCAGCCGGCGGGGCAGCACCAGGGCCAGCACCACGGCCAGGGTGATCGCGATCGCGTACCCCAGCGGGTCCGGCGGGCGGTAGGCGTACTGCAGGTAGGTGAAGTACGGCGCGATGTGCCGGGCGTAGACGTAGTGCAGGACCGCGACGTAGGCGAGCACGACCAGCACGACCAGGGGCGCCCGGTCGAGCACCCGACCGCGCACCGCCGGACCGGCCACGACGGGCAGCACGGGCGGTGACGGTACTCACAGGTGGCGGTCGTTGTCACGGGCCGGATCCGCCGGTAACGCCCGTCTGATCAGCTGCGACACACGTCACACGCCGCGCCGCGGTCAGGGGGACCGGCGCGGCGTCCGGACGTGGGGAACGATCGATGGCCGATTCCGCAGTTGCCCGGCCGAGGTTTCGTCACCTGACCTCGGTGCACGAGATCGACGACAGCCGCATCCTGCACCGGGAGTGCGCGAGCCTGGCCCGGGCCGGGCACGACGTGGCGCTGATCGCCGGCCGCCCGCCGGGCGGCCCGGTCGAGGGCGTGCCGGTGGTGGGTGTCGGGGCCGGCCGCAACCGGGTGGACCGGATGACCCGGGTCGCCTGGCGGGTGTTCCGCGCGGCGCGCCGGGAGCGGGCCGACGTGTGCCACCTGCACGACCCCGAACTGCTCTGGATCGGCCTGCTGCTCAAGCTGGGCGGCTGCCGGGTCGTCTACGACGTCCACGAGGACCTGCCCAAGCAGATCATGAGCAAGTTCTGGATCCCCCCGTGGGCCCGCCGGGCGCTGTCGGTGGTGGCCGCGGTCGCCGAGTGGGTCTGCGCCCGGGTCTTCGACGCGGTCGTCGCCGCCACCCCGTCGATCGCGCAGCGGTTCCCGGCCGCCCGCACGGTCGTGGTGCAGAACTTCCCGTCGGCGGCCAAAGCCCGCACCCCCGCCGACGCGGTGCGCCCGTTCGACCGGCGCCGCTACGCCTTCGCCTACACCGGCGGCCTGACCGGCGTGCAGGGCGTGCGCGAGATCATGGCGGTCGCCGCGCTGCTGCCGGCCGACCGCACCGGCGTCCTGGCCGGCTGGTTCGACTCCGCCGACGTCGAGCGCGAGGTGCGGGCCTCGCCGGGCTGGCGGCGCGTCGAGTACCGCGGGGAGATCGCGCCGGACGCGGTGCTCGAGGTCCTGCACTCGGCGCGCTGCGGCATCGTCGTCGACCACCCGATCAGCAACTACCTCGACTCCTACTCCACCAAGATGTTCGAGTACATGGCCTGCGGCATCCCGGTGGTCTGCTCGGACTTCCCGCTCTGGGAGCGGATCGTCGGCGGGGCCGGGTGCGGCGTCGTGGTCGACCCGCTCGACCCGCCCGCCGTCGCCAAGGCCGTCCAGCAGCTGGTCGAGGACGCCGACGAGGCCCGCCGGCTGGGCGAGAACGGCCGCCGCGCGGTCCTGGAGCGGTTCAACTGGGAGGCCGAGTACGCCGTGCTCGACACCCTCTACCGGAGGTTGGCGTGATGTTCCGTCCCGAGCGGGTCCTGGTGCTCGCCCCGCACACCGACGACGCCGAGCTGGGTTGCGGTGGGACGATGGCCCGCTGGCTCGACGAGGGCGCCGAGGTGTTCACCGCGGTGTTCTCCAGCGCCGAGACCTCGCTGCCGGCCGGGTCCGCGCGCGACCGGCTGACCCAGGAGTGCCACGGCGCGCTGGACACCCTCGGGGTGCCCGCCGACCACCGGTTCTTCCACGACTTCCCGGTCCGCGAGTTCGGCTACCACCGCCAGGACGTGCTGGAGCGGATGGTCCGGCTGGCCCGCGAGCTGCGCCCCGAGGTCGTGCTCACCCCGTCGGGCGCCGACCTGCACCAGGACCACGGGGTGGTGCACCAGGAGAGCCTGCGGGCCTTCCGGCAGGTCACGATCCTGGGCTACGAGCTGCCGTGGAACCACATCACCTTCTCCACCCACGCCTTCGTGGAGCTGACCGAGGACCACCTGCTGCGCAAGTGGAAGGCCCTCATGCAGTACGCCAGCCAGATCGAGCTCGGCCGGTCCTACTTCCGGTTCGAAGCGATCGAGGCGATGGCCCGGGTGCGCGGGATGCAGGTCCGCGGCGAGTACGCCGAGGCCTACGAGATGATCCGGATCCGGCTGTGATCGTCGCCGCGCACCAGCCCAACTTCGCGCCGTGGCTCGGGTTCTTCGACAAGATGCGCCACGCCGACGTGCTGGTCCTGCTCGACACCGTGCAGTTCGCCAAGCGCGGCTACCAGAACCGAACCCGGATCAAGGGCCCGGCCGGGCCGCAGTGGCTGACCGTCCCGGTGGTGACCAAGGGCCGCTACGACCAGGCGACCCGCGACGTGGAGATCGACGAGACCACCGACTGGCGCCGCGTGCACCTGCGCACCCTGCAGAGCGTGCTGGCGAAGGCGCCGCACCGCGACGAGCTGTTCGACTGCGTCGAGCCGGTGTATGCCCAGCCCGGGGTGCACCGGCTGGTCGAGGTCAGCACCGCCCTGATCGACGCGGTGGTCAAGCGGCTGGAGGTCCCGACCCGGCTGGTGGCGGCCTCCGAGCTCGGCTGCCGCAGCAGCGGCAGCCGGCTGATGCTCGACCTGACCCGCGCGGTCGGGGGCACGGTCTACCTGTCGGGCGCCACGGGGCGGCGGTACCTGGAGCCGGAGATGTTCGCCGAGGCCGGGGTCGAGCTGCGCTACCACGAGTTCGTCCCGTTCGCCTACCCGCAGCAGCACGGCCCGTTCGAGCCCGGGCTCAGCTGCCTGGACTACCTGGCCAACGCCGGGTCCACGGCGTGGGGCGACGGGTGGGGCTGACGTGCGCCCGCCCGCCTCACACCCCCGCCACCGCCGCCACCAGCGCGGCGTACCAGCGCTTCTCCCGGTCGGTGCGCAGCACCTCGTCGTTGTGCCAGAGCACCCCGAGCGCGCCGCGGAACCTGCGGCACTCGCGGGCCACCGCGAGCACCGCGTCGAGGGCCGCGGCCGGGGTGAGCGACAGGTAGCCGGCCAGCGTCACGTCCATCACCTGGAACGGCCGTTCGCGCAGCCGCAGCGGCCGCCGCTCGAGCAGGTCGAACACCGGGTACTCGCGGCAGGTCCCGGTGCGGAACCCGACGCGCTCGGCCCAGCCGAGGGTGCAGTCGTAGTCCAGGCCGGCGGCGTCCCAGTTGCGCCAGGTGACCGGGTTGGCCCACTGCAGGTAGTGCTGCCGCCCGCCCCACACCGGCTGGTGCACGCCCTGGGCGTCGGCGATCGCGCGCAGCCGGTCGAACTCGGCCCGGGTGCGGCCGGCGTCGCGGTGGGTGCCGAAGCCCGCGTGCAGCCCGACCTCGTGCCCGCGCCGGTGGACGCGCCCGACCAGGTCCTGGACCCACGGGTGGTCGAGCACCGGGTAGGGCGCGGCGCCCGCGCGCACCTCGTTGTCGGCCAGGAAGTAGAAGGCGCCGCGCAGCCCGTGGCGCTCGCCGACCTCCATCAGGAAGTCGAAGGTGTTGTTCACGTCCGGTTCATGGTGCCCTCGGTACGCGGCCAGCGCGGCCCGGGCCCGGCGCACCGCCAGCCCGGGGGCGCGGCGGTGCACGAGATCGGCGGCGAGCTGGCGGGCGGTCAGGACCGGGGTGCGGCCGAGCGTGGCGAGGGGGTCGTCGACGTCGTGGGTGATCAGCACCTGGTATGCGGTGGGCCGGCGCCGCAACCGCGGCCAGGCCAGCCGCAGCGCGCCCCACAGCAGCTCGACGTAGGCGTCGACCAGCGGCGTGCCGTGGAAGCCTGCGCGCTCGGCCACCGAGGCCGCGGCCGGGAAGCGGTCGTGGCGGTCCCGCTCCCCGCCCAGCAGCTCCTCGTAGCGGGTCAGCAGGAAGAAGGCGCCGCCGAGCACGTCGACGTGCAGGCGCACGGCGTCGCCGTCGACGGACAGCAGCCGGTCCGGCGGATCCGCGGGGTGCGCGCCGTACAGGACCGGCAACCGCTCGTCCGCGCCCAGCGGGCCCGCGGCCGGCGACCCGACCGGAACCCCCGGCAGCCGGTCCGGCGGCAGGGCGGCGGTGGTGAGCCAGTCGCGGTCGGCCGTGCCGAACAGCCCGTCCGGCACGCTCACGCAGCCGCCGGAGCCGTCCGCGGCGGTGATCCGGACCTCCGGTCCGGCGGGCGGGGCGAGGCGCCAGTCCAGGCCGAGCCACTCCGACAGCACGACGTCGAGGACGTAGCGGCGCTCGGCGAGCCGGGTGTCCGGCGCGGCGACGACGAGCGTCATGACCGGCGGCGGGGCGCATGGTGACCCGGCCGCCCAGCGCCCGACCCGGGACCCGTCATCCGGGCGAGCCTAGTGGTGTGCGACGTCCCGGGGCAGGGGGCGCGCCCACCACCGTGGCTGCGCCGGAGCCCGCCGAGGCCCTGTTCCAGCAGGGCTGGTGGCTCGACGCCGTGGCACCGGGCAGCTGGTCGGAGGTCACCGTCGAGCGCGGCGGGCGGACCGTGGCCCGGCTGCCGTTCGTCGTGCGCGGCCCGCGCCGGCTGCGGGTGCTCACCCAGCCGCCGCTGACCCCGTTCCTCGGGCCCTGGACCGAGCGCCGGGCGGGCGCCAAGCCGGCCAAGGCGCTCGGCGAGGAGATGGACCTGCTCGCCGGGCTGGCCGCGGCGCTGCCGCCGGCGGCCGCGTTCCACCAGAGCTTCCCGCCGCAGGTGCTCGGCGTGCTGCCGTTCATCTGGGCCGGCTACCGGGCGGAGGTGCGCTACACCTACCGCCTGGAGGACCTGAGCTCCGAGCGGGACCTGTGGGACGGGCTGGGGGCGAACACCCGCGGCCACGTCCGCAAGGCGCGCAAGCGCGGCGTCGAGGTGCGGACCGATCTGGGCCCGGATCTGTTCCACGCGGTGCTGGCCAAGACCTTCCAGCGCCAGCGGCTGCGCCCGCCGGACCGCGCGCTGCTCGACCGCATCGAGGCGGCCTGCGCGCCGCGCGGCGTGCGGTCGATGCTGTTCGCCGTCGACGGCACCGGGCGGGTGCACGCCGTCGCCTACGTCGTGTGGGACCGCTCGTCGGCCTACTACCTGCTCAGCGGAGCCGATCCGGAGCTGCGCGGCAGCGGGGCGCAGAGCCTGCTGCTCTGGGAAGCGATCCGCCGGTCCCGCGCGGTGAGCGCGGCGTTCGACTTCGAGGGCTCGATGCTGGCGCCGGTCGAGCGCTTCTTCCGCGACTTCGGTGGCCGCCAGACGCCCTACCTGCACCTGAGCCGGGCCGACCGGCTCGCCCGGGCCGGGCTGGGGCTGCGCTCGCGGCTGCTCCGGCTCGCCGACCACGCGGCCCACGCGACCAAGTCGATCGACGGGAGCCAGGGATGACCCCGCGGGAGTACCTCGAGCTGTTCCGGGAGGGTTGGTGGGCCCTGCTCGCCGGCCTGGTGCTGGGCATCGCGGTGGCGCTCGGCGTCGTGCTGGCGAGCACGCCGCTCTACAGCGCGCAGGTGACGCTGTTCGTCACCGCCGGCACCTCCACCGACGCGGCCGCGGCGCTGGACCGCAACGAGCTGTCGACCCAGCGCATGCAGACCTACGTCGAGCTGCTGACCAGCGACCGGATCGCCATGGAGGTCGCCGAGAACCTCGAGCTGGCCGGTGGCGGCGCGCAGCTCGCCGGGCGGATCACCGCCGCCAGCGAGCCCGACACCGTCCTGCTGACCGCCTCGGTCGTCGACGAGGACCCGCGGGCCGCGGCCGACATCGCCAACGCGCTCGCCGACCAGTTCGTCGCCGACGTCGCCGAGCTGGAGGCTCCGTCCGACGGCAGCCTGGGCGCCGCCGTGGTCAGCGCGACCGTGTTCGAGCAAGCGCTGCCACCGGCCGAGCCCGAGTCGCCGCGGCTGCTGCCGACCCTGGTCCTCGGCGCTCTGCTGGGCCTGCTGGCCGGGGTCGGGCTGGCCGCGCTGCGGCGGGCGTGGGGCAGGACGATCACCCGGCGGGAGCTGCTCGCCGCCGCCGTCGGGGGTCCGGTGCTCGGTGTGCTGACCCGCCACCGGGGCAACGCGCGGCAACCCCTCGTCGTGCGCGACGACCCGCACAGCACCCGTGCCGAGGCCTACCGGCGACTGCGGGCGGGCCTGCAGTTCGCCGACCCCGACCGGGCACCCCGGACCGTCCTGCTCACCGCGGCTTCCCCCGGCGACGGCACCACCACCGTCGTCGCCAACCTCGCGCTGGCGGCGGCCGAGGTCGGGCAGCGGGTGCTGGTGGTCGAGGCGGACCTGCGCCGTCCGCGGATCGCCGACCTGCTCGGCGTGCCGCGCACCACCGGCCTGACCGACGTGCTCGCGCACGGCGCGCCGGTGTCGCGCGTGGTGCGGCCCGGCGCCGGCGGCACGGACGTCATCAGCAGCGGCCCGGTCCCGGCGAACCCGGGCCGGCTGCTCGCCTCGCCGCGGATGGCGCAGCTGCTCACCGAGGTCCGCCCGAACTACGACGTGGTCCTGCTGGACGCCGCGCCGGCGCTGCCGGTGGCCGACGTGGTCGTGTTGGCCCCGCTGGTCGACGCGGTCGTGCTGGTCGTGCGGTCGGGGACGGCCGGGTCGCGGGTCGAGGCGGCGCGGGAGGCGCTGGGCGCGGTGCCGGCCCGGCTGCTCGGCGCCGTCCTGACCAGGACCCGCAGCCCACGAGCGCGTCGCGACGAGCGGTATGCCGCCGCGGTCCCGCCGACCCCGCCGCCCGGACCGGCCCTGCCGCCCG
>JASLAP010000214.1 GCA_030147065.1 Pseudonocardia sp.
TCGCCAAGGACCGCGGCGTCGGCGGGCCGGTGCTGTCGGCGTCGAGCTACTTCATGAAGTCCCCGCCCGAGCAGTACAGCGACGACGAGGCGCGGCGCGCGGTGGAGGAGTTCATCCGGGGTGAGCGCGAGCGCTGACCCCCGCCCCCGCTTGACGCCGGCCCCCGGCGGTGGCTCCGGCTGCCGCCGGGGGCCTTTTTCCTTCCGATCGGACAACTGTTCCGATGGGTTCGGCGAGGTGCAAGATTCACCCGTTCGGACCGTTTAGCTCGGTCCCGTGGCCGGTGGGAGCCGCTGAACCCGTGTCTTCGACCGGTCGTCGGAGACGGTGACGAATCCTGGCGCTGTCATTCCGACTTTCGATACCACCAGCGCGTGATCGGCGTCACAGCATTCTGGTTGCTTGGTTGAGAGATGGGTCATATACCGGACCGATATCCGTTCTTAATGTTCCCGGCGGCCTCGTGGCATCGGCGCTCACCCGGAGCTCCGAGCGCGAGGTCACCGTCCGGACGGACGGGACGACGGGCTGCCCGCCTCCCCCGGCGGGACCGCCGCTCGTCCCGGCTCGCGCCCCCCGGCTCCCCCGGGGTCGTCGAGGTCCGGCGGTGCTCACCCCGGAGAGACACTTCCAGTGCCCCCCACCCTTTCCCTGTCCCACCGCCGGCACGCCTCCACGCGGGCGTCGATCCGCCGCCGCGGGGTCGCGCAGGCGGGCCGAGCCGCCGTCGTGGCCACCACCACCGCCGCCGCGGCCCTGGCCGTCCTGCTGCCCACCGAGCCGGCCGCGCCCCCCGCCGCCCCGGCGGTGACCGCGCAGGCCTCGGTCCTGCCCGCCGGCCCCGCGCCGGCCCAGGTCCACGCGGTCGATTTGGCCGCGGCCGCCACCCCGGTGGCGCCGACCCGCGCCCCCTCGGCCGCCGCCGTCGACCGGGCGATGAGCAAGCTCGGCGCCCCGTACCGCTACGGCGCCACCGGCCCCAACGCCTTCGACTGCTCGGGGCTGGTGAACTGGGCCTTCCAGGGCACCGGCGTGTCCCTGCCGCGCACCAGCCGGGCCCTGTCCCAGGTGGGCACCCCGGTCGCCCGCGGCGACCTGCGCCCCGGCGACCTGGTGTTCTTCTACCAGCCGGTCAGCCACGTCGCGATCTACATCGGCGACGGCAAGGTCGTGCACGCGAGCAACAAGCGCAGCCCGGTCAAGGTCTCCGACATGGCGGGGATGAAGTACAACTCGGCCCGGCGGGTCTGATCCCCCGTCGATCCGCACCGCGGCGCCCCGGTCCGGTGGTCCACCGGACCGGGGCGCGGCCTAGGGTCCGGAACCGTGTCCGAACCGCAGCAGCGCCCGCTCGCCCTGGTCACCGGGGCGTCCCGGGGCATCGGGGCGGCCGTGGCCGTCGCCCTCGCCGACCACTACGACTTGCTGATCGGCGGCCGCGACCCGGCCGCTGTCCAGGAGGTCTGCGACCGGCTGCCGTCGGCCAGGCCCTGGCCGGTCGACCTCACCGACGACGCGGCCGTGGCCGAGGCCACCCGCACCGTCGACCGGCTCGACGTCCTGGTGCACTCCGCCGGGGTCGGGCTGCTCGGCACCGTCGCCGACACCCCGGCCGACACGTGGCGGCGGCAGTTCGAGACGAACGTCGTCGCCGTGGCCGAGCTGACCCGGTTGCTGCTGCCCGCGCTGCGGGCGGTCGGCGGCCGGGTCGTCCTGGTCAACTCCGGGGCCGGGTTCACCGCCCGCCCCGGCTGGGCCTCCTACGCGGCCAGCAAGTTCGCCCTGCGCGCGCTGGCCGACGCGCTGCGCGCCGAGGAGGCCGAGCACGGCGTGCGGGTCACCTCGGTGCACCCTGGCCGGGTGGACACCGACATGCAGCGCGAGGTGGTCTCCCAGGAGGGCGGGGAGTACCGGGCGGCGGCGTACCTGCGGCCGGAGTCGGTGGCCGAGGCGGTGCTGTACGCGGTGCGGGCCCCGGCCGACGCCGACGTCACCGAAGTGGTGCTGCGCCCGGCGCGGGCCTGACCCCCGGGGTCCGTCGTCCGGTGGACGGCCGGTCGGTCGCCCGGGCGATGCCCGGCACCGGCCCGGCCGCCTAGCGTCGGGGCATGACCAGCACACCCGATCCCACCCGGGTCTCCGACGCCGACCGCGAGCGGGTGGCCGAGACCCTCCGCGACGCCGTCGGCACCGGGCGGCTCACCCTGGCCGAGGTCGACGAGCGGCTGCGGGCGACCTACGCCGCGGTCACCCGGCACGACCTGGCCGCGGTCACCGCCGATCTGGCGCCGGCCGTCCCGGCGGCGCCCCGGGCGGTCGCCCGGCCGGTCCGCGGCGCCGAGCAGTGGCGCGGTTGGCTGGGCGGCGCCCTGCTGATGGTCGGCATCTGGGCGCTCACCTCGCTGGCTGCCGGGCACGCGCTGTTCTTCTGGCCGGTGTTCCCGCTGGCCTTCTGGGCGCTCTCGCTGGCCGGTGGGCACCGGCCGGGCCGCGGGTGCGCGGCCCTGCCCCGGTCCTGACCGCCGAACGCCGCCGGACGGCCCTCCGGCGCGCCGCGACCACTCCGCCGGATGGCTGCAGGTTTGGAGCGGTCCGGACCGGCCATCCACCCGCATGCGCTTGCGTCGTGCGGACACGTCCCGGCCGGGGTACACCCGCCGTCGGCGCGGCAAGGGCTTCAGCTACCTCGACGAGACCGGCGCCCCGCTGACCGACCCGGCCGAGCTGGACCGGATCACGGCGCTGGTGATCCCGCCGGCCTGGCGGGACGTGTGGATCTGCCGCGACCCGCGCGGGCACATCCAGGCCACCGGCACCGACGCCGCCGGGCGCCGCCAGTACCGCTACCACGACCAGTGGCGGGTCAAGCGGGACGCGGCCAAGTTCGACCACGTGCTGGAGGTGGCCCGGCACCTGCCGGAGCTGCGCGAGCAGGTCGCCACCGACCTCGCCCGGCGCGGCTACGGCCGGGACCGGGTGCTGGCCGCGGCCGCCCGGCTGCTGGACGTCGGCGTGTTCCGGATCGGCGGCGAGGCCTACGCCACCGAGGACGACCCGTCCGGCGCGGCCACCTACGGGCTGGCGACCCTGCTGCGCGAGCACGTGAAGGTGCGCGGCGCGACGATGGACTTCAGCTACCCGGCCAAGGGCAACATCGAGCGGACCCAGCGGATCGTCGACCGGGAGACCGCCACCGTGCTCAAGGCCCTGCTCAAGCGCGACTCCGACGACCCGGAGCTGCTGGCCTACCGCGCCGGCAGCCAGTGGCACGACGTCCGCAGCGACGACGTCAACGCCTACCTCAAGGAGCACAGCCGCGGCTGCGAGATCAGCGCCAAGGACTTCCGCACCTGGCACGCCACCGTGCTCGCCGCGGTCGCGCTGGCCGGCACCCCGGCGCCGTCGAAGACCGGCCGGCGCAAGGCCGTCGTCGCGGCCATGAAGCAGGTGTCGCAGTACCTGGGCAACACCCCGACCGTGGCCCGGGCCTCCTACGTCGACCCGCGGGTGATCGACCTCTACCACCACGGCACGGTCCTCGACCTGCCGCCCGGCGGCGACGCGCTCACCGCGCACGGGGCCCGTTCCCAGGCCGAGAAGGTCCTGCTCGAACTGCTCTCCGACTAGCCCGAGCGCGCCGCGGCCCGCCCTAGGCGGCGCGGAGCTGCTCGCGGCCCAGCGCGGCGCCGAACCCGACCAGCGCGACACCGGTGGCAGCGTCCAGTGCCCGGCGCACCGGGCGCCTGGCCAGCACCCGGCGGGCCCGGTGCACCACGGCGACCAGGAGGGCCAGGTAGCCCAGCCCCAGCACGGCGTGGGTGAGGGCGAGCAGCCCCAGCTGCCACAGCTGCGGGTCCGCCGGCAGGAACTGCGGCAGCACGGCCAGGTAGAACACCAGCACCTTCGGGTTGGTGATGTTGGACAGGAAGCCCTGGCGCCAGCCGGCCAGCGCGGCGCCACGCTCCGGCGCGGTCGGGTCGGCCGGTGCGTACCGCCCGCGCCAGGCCGAGCGGAGCGCCTGCGCGCCGAGCCACAGCAGGTACGCGATCCCGGCCCACTTGATCGCGGTGAACACCGGCTGCGCCGCCACGATCAGCGCGCCCAGCCCGACCGCGGCGACCACGCCCTGCACCGCATTCGAACTGCTCACGCCGACGCCGGCCCACAGCCCGCGGCGGCGACCGCCGGCCAGCGCGTTGCGGGTGACCACGGCGAAGTCCGGCCCCGGCACCACCACCAGCACCGCCGCGAACAGCACGAACGATCCGTACGTCGACCAGCTCACCGGCCCGACGCTACGTCACGCCCGCTCCGGCACCCACCCGCGAGCGAGCGGCGCGTTCACCCGACCCGGTCGGCCGGACGCGCCCGCTCGCCCGGGGTCGGTCAGACGACGACGTTGACCAGCCGGCCGGGCACCACGATCAGCTTGCGCGGCTCGCGGCCGGCCAGCGCCGCCACGACCTTCTCGTCGGCCAGCGCGGCCGCCCGCACCTGCTCGTCCGCGGCGTCGGCTGGCACCGTGACCCGGGACCGGACCTTGCCGTTGACCTGGATGGGGTACTCGACGGTCTCGGCCGCCAGGTAGCGCTCGTCGGCCACCGGGAACGGTCCGTGCGCCAGCGAGCCGGAGTGGCCCAGCAGCGCCCACAGCTCCTCGGCGACGTGCGGGGTCAGCGGGGCCATCATCAGCACCAGCGCCTCGGCCACCGAGCGCGGCACCGGCGCGCCGCGCCGGGTCAGGTGGTTGTTCAGCTCGATCAGCTTGGCGGCCGCCGTGTTGTAGTG
>JASLAP010000226.1 GCA_030147065.1 Pseudonocardia sp.
GCGCGGCCGACACCGCGCCGGCGGCCAGCCCGAGCCGGCCGAGCGCGTCGGCGGCCCGGCGGGCGCGGTCGACGTCGGCCGCGGTGAGGCTGCCCTGGCGGAGCCGGGCCTCGGTGACCACCACCGTGGACATGGCGGTCCAGCTGGTGCGCCGCTGGGCCCGGAACCGGGCCTCGGCCGCCGCCCCCTCCCGCAGGGCGGCGTCGGTGTCGCCCATCAGCAGCGCGATCTCGGCCAGCCGCAGCCGCGCCTCCGCCGCCATCAGCGGGACGTCGTGCGCCTCCAGCTCGGCCACCGACTTGGCCGCGGCTGCGCGCGCCTCCGGCAGAGCACGCAGCGCGGCCAGCGCCTCGGCCGACTCGGCGTAGGCCTCCCCGCAGGGCAGCCCGACCTCGGCCAGCGCCAGCACCGCGGCGTCCAGCTGGCGCAGGCCCTCGGCCAGCCGTCCGCACTGGGTGAGCACCAGTCCGCGGTTCTGCGCGACCAGCGCGGCGAGCCCCGGACCGACCTGTACAGCCAGCTCCCTGGCCAGCTCGATGTACTGCAGCGCGTCGCGCACCCGGCCCGCCGACGCCGCCACCCAGGCGAGGTTGTTCGCCGCGCGGGCGCGGACGTCCAGCCCGGCCGTCGGGTGGGCGAGCACGGCGCGGAACGCGCCCAGCCCCTCGTCCAGCCGGCCCACCGTGCTCAGCAGCAGGCCGCGCTTGAGCACCAGCTCGGGGTCGCCGTCGTCGGGCAGCAGCGGGCCGGCCCGGTCCAGGTCGCGCAGAGCGACCGTGGTCCGGCCCAGCTCCAGGTTCACCGCCGCCCGGCTGACCAGCACCTCGCCCAGCCGGCCCGGGAGGTCGGCGCCCTTGGCCCGGCTCGCCGCCTCGTCGAGCAGAGTCAGCGCCTGCGCGTTGCGCAGCTGGAGGCGTTCGGACCAGGCCACCGCACGCAGCGCGACGACCAGCGCTTCGGTGTCACCCGCCCGGCGGGCCGCGGCCGCGATGCCCTCGGCGACCGGACCGAGCGACGCGGGATCGCCGACCATCTCGTCGTGCACCGAGATGGCCCGTATCAGCAGGGCGTCATCCGGCTCTTGAACGCCGACGCCGATCACGGGCAGATTCTGTCAAGCGAGGAGTCGGCGCGTCGAGGAGGAGACCCTGTGCCAGCGAACCCGGTGTTCGGTACCACTGACTATGCCGATTGCCGTACACCGCAGCAGCGGGCGGCGGAGCGCGTGCATGTCGACCGCCAGATCGCCAGCCTCCTGCGGATGGCCGAGGACAACGACTACAACCGCGAGCTGATCGATCGGCTGCAGCGCAGGCGGCGCGGCGACCGGCGCCGGGTGCAGATCGAGCGGATGGCCCGGCACGGCCGGCTCGACCTGCTGGTGGCCGCCGAGTCGGTGGTCGCCCGCAACAAGGACCTGGACCAGGGCGTGCGCGGCCGGCTGCGCGACGAGATCGGGGTGCAGGCGCCCGACGGCGGCCGGGCGGTGCTCCGGCTCGACATCGACCGGCGACGCCGCGAGCGCGACTCCATCACCGACATCCTCTCCCGCATCCGCGAGTGCGGAGTGGACGCCGCGGCCAACCACGTCGTGCTGCTGGCCGGGCTGATCAAGGGAGCGGGCGGGCCGGAGCCGTCCGCGTGCGCGCGGCCGTTCCCCGGCGTCACCTACCCGTTGAACTCCCCCGGCCCGGTTGTGGCGGTGCTGGACACCGGGGTCAGCGCTGAGGTCCGCACCGACGGCTACCTGACCATGTCCGTCGATCCGGACGACATCGACGAGCTCGACGAGTTCCCGCCCGATGGCCTGCTCGACGCCGGCGCCGGGCACGGCGCGTTCGTCGCCGGCGTGGTCCAGCAGGTCGCCCCGACCGCCGACGTGCGCATCCACAAGGTCGTCGACGGCGACGGGATCACCACCGACGCGGCCATCGCCGAGCGGATGCGCCGGGCCGCCGCCACGGGCGCGACGATCCTCAACCTGTCGCTGGGCACCGAGACGCTGGACGACGCGCCGCCGATCGCGCTCCGCGAGGCCGTCCGCGACCTGCGCGCGGACGGCGTGCTGGTGGTCTGCGCGGCCGGCAACGGCGCCGGCCCCGAGCCGGTGTGGCCGGCTGCCCTCGCCGACGAGTTCGACAACGTGGTCTCGGTCGCCGCGCTCGACGCCGACGGCGAGCCGGCCGGCTGGTCCAGCCGCGGCGACTGGGTGCGGTTCTCGGCGATCGGCGAGGGCGTGGTGTCCACCTACGTGATCGGCACCGAGGACGGCGACCTGATCGACGACCCGGACCCGGACACCTACGGGCGCGACTCGTGGGCCTGCTGGACCGGCACCTCGTTCGCCGCCCCGCAGATCACCGGTGCGCTGGCGAGGCTGATGGCGGAGAGCCCGCAGCCGATCACGCCGGCGCAGGCGCTGGCGGAGCTGGAGAGCCGGGCCAGCGACTTCCGCAAGGACGGCTACGGCCTCGGCGTCCAGATCCTGCCCGGCACCTGAGTCGGCCACGTCGCTCCGGGGTCGGTACGCACTTCGCGGGTGCTGTGGCACGTGCCGAGGGCGTACCGACCGGATTCGCTGCCTGACTCGACCGCACCCGCAGGGGGAGTTCGACCACCTGCGCTGAGCGCTACAGGGTGACCCAGGCCGTCTCGGTCACCTGCGCTCCCCGGCGTACCCGCAGGCTGCAGCGCCGGTGCTGGGCGGGCAGGGCCAGCACGAACCGGCCCAGGTCGTCGGCAGTGCCGAGGACCGGGTCACCCGGGGTGCGCAGCTCCAGCTCGGCCGGGCCGGGCGGGGTCAGCTGGCCGATCATCCGGCGGGCTCCCGGCGACTCGTCCACCTCGACCTCGACGGTGAGGCCGTCGGCCTCGAACGTGAGGATCCGCGGCTGCCCGCCGGCGCGCACACCGGCCTCGACCGGCTGGTCCTCGACGGAGTCGTGGGCCAGCGCGGCCAGCTCGGCGTCCAGGTTCCGCAGCGCGAAGAGCGCCTTCGACGCCTCGACCACGGCGGGCGGTGGGCCGTAGACCCGGTCCAGCACCGTGGCCAGCTCGGCGAGCAGCAGCTCGTCGTCGTGCGACGGGTGGTCATCGGCCATCTCGATGACCTCCGGCCGTCGCGCGGCCACGGGTGGCACCCGGACGTCGCGGTGAGCTGCTCGACGACGTCGACTTCGCGTCCACCTCAGGCCACCACGATCGGGCTGTCCGGCCCGCCGTCGACGAGCAGCTTGCGCAGCCGCTCCAGGCAGCGCGCGCGGGTCGGGCCGATGCTGCCGATCGGCATGTCCAGGGCCGCCGCGACCTCGGTGTAGGGCGGGCCGACCACGACCACCAGGTGCAGCAGCTGCCGGCACCGCTCGGACAGCTGGGCGAAGGCCCGCCACAGGCGCCGGTCGCGGTCGCGGTCGAGCACCGCCTCCTCCGGCGTGGGCACCGGGTCCAGCCTGCGGTCGAAGGTGCTCTCGTCCTCCACCACCAGCTCACGGGCCCGCAGGCGCAGGACGCGCAGCGCCTCCCGGCGGGCGGTGGTGGCCAGCCAGCCGCCGATCCGTTCGGGCTCGCGGATCCGGTCGAGGTGCTCCAGCAGCCGCAGCCAGGTCGTCTGCATGACCTCCGCGGTGTCGGCCGGGCCGAGCCGGTGCCCGTTGGCCACCGTCCAGACCAGCCCGCTGAAGCTCTCCACGATCGCGTCCCACGCGCTCTGATCACCGGCCGCGGCGCGCCGCACCGCGCCGGCCACCTCGCTCGGATCCACCCACACCGCCCACGGTCGCCCACGCCGCGGTGCTCGCGGCCGGTCGACGGTAGCCCAGGCGGCGTTGCTCATGTCGGACCCCTTTTCGCTCCGTTGCTCAAGAGCAGCGGAGCCCTCCGGGAATACCCGTCAGTCGGGTGGATCCGGTCACCCCGCCGTCATCCTCCGTGACAGGCCCCGTCCTGCCTGGACGGTCGGGGGTGAGCGGGACCGTCAGCGGCCGAGGATCTCGGTGACCGATCCGGGCTGGTCGGGGACCGCGCCGGGTCCCAGCACGTCGTCGGTCGATTCCGGCGCGACCTCGTGCGGGCGCAGCTCGCCGCTGCGGATCCGCTCGGCCCAGTGGCAGGCCACCCGGTGCCCGGGCGCGGTGCCCTCGACCACGCGCAGCTCGGGGCGCTCGTCGTCGCAGCGGGTGGGCTGGCGCCACGGGCAGCGGGTGTGGAACCGGCACCCGGACGGCGGCGCCGCCGGTGAGGGCAGGTCGCCGGTGAGCAGGATCCGCTCGCGGCGGTCCTCCAGCTCCGGGTCCGGGACCGGGATCGCCGACAGCAGCGCCCGGGTGTACGGGTGCAGCGGCTCGTCGTAGAGCGCCTGCGAGGGTGCCTCCTCGACCAGCCCGCCCAGGTACATCACCCCGATCCGGTCGCTGACGTGCCGGACGACCGCCAGGTCGTGGGCGATCACCAGGTAGGTCAGGCCCAGCTCGGTCTGCAGCCGGTCGAGCAGGTTGAGCACCTGCGCCTGCACCGAGACGTCCAGCGCGGACACCGGCTCGTCGGCCACGATCAGGTCGGGCTGCACGGACAGCGCCCTGGCGATGCCGATGCGCTGGCGCTGCCCGCCGGAGAACTCGTGCGGGTAGCGGCGCAGCGACGCGGCCGGCAGCCCGAC
>JASLAP010000698.1 GCA_030147065.1 Pseudonocardia sp.
CGGGCCGGTGCGGCCGGCCGTCGAACGGCGGGCTCGGCAGCCCAGCACCCGCCGGCGGGTGCTGGGGCCCACCGGGCGGCGGGCCCTGCGGTCCCGTACCCGGCCCGATCCGAGGCGGCGGACCCTGCGGCCCGGCGCCGACCGGCGGGCGGCTCGGCCCGCCCCGGGACGGCGGGGCCTGCGGTCCGGAGCCGGGAGGTTGCCCCCCACCGGGCCGGTGGGCAGCGGCGAGCCGCTGCGACTCGGTGGGTCCGGGCGGGCGGTGGGCGGCGGCCGCGCCCGGTCCGGGCGCTCCGGCCGGCCCCTGCGGCGGCCGGATCCCGGTCGGGTCGGGCGGGCGGGGCGGCGCGAGCGGCCCGATGAACGGGCGCACGGCCGACGCCGGCCCCGTTCCGGAACGCGGCCCGGGCGGGGACGCGGGGCCGGGGAGGCGACCGGCCCAGGTGTGCGGCGAGAGGCTGCCGGCCGGGCCGATCGCCCAGCGCTCGGTCGGGGTGTCGTCGGGTGACGGGACGCTGGTGGCCCGGCCGGTACCGGCCGGCGACCACTCCGCGCCCGGGGCGGGACGCCACGGTGGCGGGGCTGCTGCCGCCCGGGTCCGCGGGTCCGCCGGTCCGCGACCGGTCGCCCGGTCCCCGACCGGCCCGTGGTCCCCGGGTCGCGGGGAGCCGCCGTCCAGCCCGGCCAGGCGGAGCATGTGGTCGGCCCAGTGCGGTCGCGCGGCGGCCTCGCCGTCGTCCGGAGCCGGGTCGTCGTGCGGTCGGGCGGGCCCCGCCGCAGCGGCCCCGACCGGAGCGAAGACCCCCGATCCGGGGGACAGCGCGGGGCGGGGGGCCGGGCCGTCCGGTCGCCCACGGTCGGACGGGTCACTGGACGCGTCAGCCGGTCCCGGACCTGCGCCCCGGCCTCCGGAGGCGCCGTCGGGCAGGACCGGGTCACCGGTCGCCGAACGTGCGACCCCGTCCTGGGGGGATGCGCTCCTCGTCCCGGACCCGTCAGGCTGGGCAGGACTCCCGGCCCCGTCCCGCGAAGCAGGACCTGCGGTTGACGCAGCGCCGGCCTCGCCCCCCGGCGGAGGACTCCCCGCCCCTTCGGCCTTGTCCCGCGGTGCCGGGCTTCCGGCCGCGGCGCCGGTCCCGTCGGCACCCGCGGCACCGCCCGACTCGTCCGCCGCGCCGTCCCCGGCCAGCTCCTCGGGCAGTTCCAGCGGCAGCACCGTGCGCACCGGGAAGGGCGACCGCCCGCGGACCACGACGGTCCCCCGCAGCACCCGCCGCAGTTCCTCGCCCAGGGCGGCGGCGGTGGCGGTCGGGCCGGTGGCGACGCCGTAGAGCATCCACCGCGGTCCGTCGACCCCGACGAACAGCGACGCGGCGGCGCCGGTGGTGGCGTGCAGCTCCCGGCCCCAGTCCCCCGGGAAGGACCGGACCCGGGCGCCGGCCTCGCGCAGCGACGCGTCGATCTCCTTGGCCAGGTCCGGCCAGAGCTTGTCCGACTTCGGCGCGGCCAGCGCGCTCACCGACAGCCGCCCCTCGGGCAGCGCGATGTGCACCGCCTGCAGCGGGCCCTCCGGCGCGGCCGGGTCGGCGGTGATCGTCCCGCGCTCGGGCACCGGCACCCGGACGGCCCCGAAGTCGACCGTGCCCACCGACTGCGGGGGGTGCTCGCCGGTGTCACCGTCGTAGGGGCCGTGGGTGGAGCGCCTGCCCTTCTTGTCCTTCTTGTCCTTGCGCGGCCGTCGGGGGGCCTCGGGGTCGCGCTGCTCGACGGCGAGGCCGCCGATCGCGAAGGTGCCGGTGCGGTGCTGGCCCATTACGGCGCTCCCCCCGGTCGCGGGTCCCCGGACGGGAGCAGGCGGGCGTGCCCGCCGGTCGAGCCGTGGCCACCGGCCCCGCGCTCGGACGGCGGCAGCTCGTCGACCTCCACGAACCGCACCTGGGCGACCCGCTGCACCACCAGCTGGGCGATGCGGTCACCGCGGAGCAGCCGCACCGGCTCGCGGGGGTCGTGGTTGATCAGGCAGACCCGGATCTCGCCGCGGTAGCCCGCGTCCACCGTCCCCGGCGCGTTGACGATCGACAGCCCGGTCCGCGCGGCCAGCCCGGACCGCGGGTGCACGAAGCCGGCCCAGCCCACCGGCAGCGCGATCGCCACCCCGGTCCCGACCAGCGCCCGCTCCCCCGGCTCCAGGACGACGTCGGTGGCGCAGTGCAGGTCGACCCCGGCGTCCCCGGGACGGCCGTACGCGGGCACCGGGAGGTCGGGGTCCAGCCGGGACAGCAGCACGTCCACGCCGTCGGCGGCCGCGGTGAGCGGCGCGGCGGACGGCGCGAGGCGGGGAGCGTCGACGGGGCCGGGCACGACGGGCGACGCTACCCTGATGCATCGTGGGTCAGCATCCTTCGACAGGCCGGGCTGCGGCGACCAGCGGTCCGGCGTTCGACGAGCGGTTGTCGGTGCCGCTGTGGTGGTACCTGCCGGCGATCGGGGTGGCCGCGCTGCTCGGCGCGGAGATCCACATGGGGTACCCGGGGCTGCGCGCCTGGATCGGCTACGCGGTGACCGTCCCGCTGGTGGTGCTGGTGCTCTACCGGCTGGGCCGGACCCGGATCCGGGTGGCCGACGGGGTGCTGCGGGTCGGCGACGCCACCCTGCCGCTGGACCGGGTGGGACAGGTCGACGTGGTCCCCCGCGAGCGCAAGCAGCCCGCCCTCGGTCCGGAGCTGGACCCCACGGCGCACCTGGTGCACCGGCCGTGGGTCGGCGCGCTGGTCCGGGTCGAGGTCCGGCCCGGCGCGGACGCCGGGTCCGACGACCCCCGGGACCCGGGGCGCGCGCCCTACTGGATCTTCAGCGTGCGCGACCCGGACGCGCTGCTGGCCGCGCTCCGCCGATGAGGGCGGGCCGGGGCCCAGCAGCGCGCGTCGCGCACGGGCGGCCCGGTGTCCGGGCCCGCGCGATCAGGCCGCGCAGTCGCGGCAGATGTACTGCGAACCGTGGGTCTCGGCCAGCCTGCTCCTGTGGTGCACCAGGAAGCAGCTCGCGCAGGTGAACTCGTCAGCCTGCTTGGGCAGCACCTTGACCGTGAGTTCCTCGCCGGACAGGTCGGCGCCGGGCAGCTCGAAGCTCTCCGCGGTGTCCGACTCGTCGACGTCGACCACGGCCGACTGGGCCTCGTTGCGGCGAGCCTTCAGCTCGTCGAGCGAGTCCTCCGCCATGTCGTCGGTCTCGTTGCGCCTGGGCGCGTCGTAGTCGGTCGCCATCGTCCCCACCCTCTAACACACAAAGTCGTCGTCGTGCGGCTGGACAACGTCACAGCCCCGGGCTTTGTGCCCGGCATCCGGGTGACGCCGGTCTCAGCCAGATCCGGGGCGGCAGCCCGGCGCGACAATCGGTCTGGATCGATACCGACGCACGCCGGAACACACGGATGTCCTGCCCCCCGGGGCGCAGAGGGTAACTCAGATCCCGACGCTGCGCCCGGCACCCCGGCCGGCGCCGGACCGTGGTCCCCCGACGGCGGCCCGGCCAACGGTTAGGGTGCCGCGCGTGGGTGTCTCTCCCGACGACGTGGCCGCTGCCGCTCCCGTTGCTCCGCCCGGTGCCGCGCCGCCCGGTGGAGCCGTCCCCGGTGCCGACCCGGCGGCGGTCGGGGCGTGGCTCGCCGACCGGCTCGGCGACCCGGGCTGGCGCGACTGCACGATGGCGCCGATCGGCGCCGGCCGGTCCAACCTCACCTACCGGGTCGACAGCGCGGCCGGGGCGGTGGTGCTGCGCCGCCCGCCGGTGGGCGAGGTGGCCGCCACCGCCCACGACATGGGCCGCGAGCAGCGGATCATCTCGGCGCTGGCGGGCACCGACGTGCCGGTGCCGGCGGTGCTGGCGGCTTCGCCGGGCGGGCCGCCGGTGGGCGCGCCGTGCTTCGTCATGGAACTGGTCGACGGCGTCGTCCCGCTGCGCACCCTGCCCGAGGGCTGGGCGACCACGGAGTCCGACCGCGCCCGGCTGAGCACGGCCCTGATCGACGTGCTGGTCCGGCTGCACGCGGTCGACCCGGCCGCGGTGGGGCTCGCGGACTTCGGCCGCCCGGAGGGCTTCATGGCCCGCCAGGTGCGGCGCTGGGTGACCCAGTGGGAGCACGCGAAGGACGCCTCCGACGGCGACAGCGGCACCGGCACCGACGGCGGCGTCGCCGCCGACCTGACCGCGCTGGCCGAGGCGCTGGCCGCGGCCGTGCCCACCACCCAGCGGCACACGATCGTGCACGGCGACTACCGCATCGACAACTGCATCTTCGACGCCGCCGACCCGGGCCGCATCCGCGCCGTGCTGGACTGGGAGATGTCGACCCTGGGCGACCCGCTGGCCGACCTCGGGCTGCTGCTCGTCTACTGGCGCGGGGCCGACGACTCAGCGGTCTGGCGCGACGCGCGGCGCATCCCCGGTCCGACCGCGCTGCCCGGCTTCCTGCGCCGGACGGAGCTGACCGACGCCTACGCCCGCGCGACCGGGATGGACCTGGCCCCGTTGCCCTGGTACGTCGCGTTCGGGGCGTTCAAGCTGGCCGTGGTGCTGGCCGGGATCGTGGCCCGGGTGCGGGCCGGGATGGTGCCCGCGGACAAGGCCGCCGGCCTGGAGGGCAGCGTCCCACCGCTGGTCGCGCTGGGCCGGCACGTGCTGAACGAGGGACTGGAACAGTGAGCGACCGGATGACCGGATCGACCGGGACCGCGGCCGGCGCCGCCGCGGCGACCCGCGCCGCGGCCTCGCGCACCGTGGCCGCCATG
>JASLAP010000272.1 GCA_030147065.1 Pseudonocardia sp.
GATGGCGCCGACCCGGGCCGGCGCCGCGGGTCGCGGGGGCACCGCGGCCGGCGGGTCCACCGCTCAGCCGGGGTGTCAGCCGGGGGTGTCGGTCGGGTAGAGCAGGGTGATCCGCTCCTCGGGGACCCCGAGGGCGGAGTGCAGGATGCTGCGCATCAGCGGCTTGGGCACCAGGCAGTCGTCGCACGCGTCCGGCCCGGCGGTGATCCGGACCTCGACGTCGGGCCCAGACTCCTGCACGGCCAGCCGGTAGTCGTCGGCGGCGAGGGTGTCGCGCAGCCCGGCCAGGGCGGTCTCGTCGATCACCTGCTGGAACCTCCCACGGTCTCGATGTCGGTCTTCTCGTCGGGCCTGCCGGTCGTCCCGGCCCCGCCCGGAGCCGCCCACGGCGCCCCGGACGTGAGCGGGAAGTGGCAGGCGACCCGGTGCCCGGGCACGTGCTCGGCCAGCGGCGGGACCACCTCGGCGCACTTCGGCTGGGCCAGCGGGCAGCGGGTGCGGAACCGGCAGCCGCTGGGCGGGTCCAGCGGCGAGGGCGGCTCCCCGCGCAGCGGCGGCGCCGCGCGGGTGCGCCCCGAGCCGGGCACCAGGCTGGGGATGGAGGCCAGCAGCGCCGCGGTGTAGGGGTGCAGCGGGCTGCGGTAGAGCTCCTCGGCCGGGCCGACCTCGCACAGGTGGCCCAGGTGCATCACCGCCACCCGGTCGCTGACCTGCTTGACCAGCGCCAGGTCGTGGGAGATGAACAGGTAGGACAGCCCCAGCTCGGCGCGCAGCCGCTCGAACAGGTTCAGCACCTGGGCCTGGATCAGCACGTCCAGCGAGGACACCGCCTCGTCGCAGACCAGCAGGGCCGGGTTCAGCGCGATCGCCCGGGCGATGGCCACCCGCTGGCACTGCCCGCCGGACAGCTCGTGCGGGCGGCGCCCGCCGTAGGCGTCCGGGTCCAGCCCGACCAGGTCCAGCAGCTCGCGGACCCGCTCGCGGCGCGCGTCGGCGCCCCGCACCCGGTAGCCGACCAGCGGCTCCTCCACCAGCTCGGAGATGCGCCAGCGCGGGTTGAGCGAGCCGAACGGGTCCTGGAAGACCATCTGCAGCTGCCGGCGCGCCTGGACCAGGTCGCGGCGGCCCAGCGTCATCAGGTCGACCCCGTCGAGCAGCACCTGCCCCGACCGCGGCCGCGGCGCCTGCATCACCGAGCGGGCCAATGTGGACTTGCCCGAACCGGTCTCCCCCACCACGCCCAGCGTCTCGCCGGCGGCGATCTCGAACGAGGCCCCGGACACCGCGTGCACCACGCCGCCCTTGAGCCCACCGGCGCCGCGCACCGGGAACTCCTGCACGACGTCGCGGACCTGCAGCAGCGGTGTGGTCACCGGCGCTCCTCCGTCCCGGCGTCGGCGCCGTCGGTCCCGTCCGGCACCCCGTCGGCCCGGGCGTCGTCGGGCGTCGGGTGCCAGCAGGCCCACCAGTGCCCGGGCTCCTGCTCGGCGAACGGCGGCTGCTCGACGCACTGCTCGGTGGCCGAGGCGCAGCGGGGCCGGAACGGGCAGCCCGCCGGCAGCCGGGTCAGGTCGGGCGGCTGCCCGGGGATCACCGGCAGCGGGCTGTGCGGCGGGCGCTCCAGCCGCGGGATCGCCCCCAGCAGCGCGGCCGTGTAGGGCATCCGGACGTGCGCGAACAGGGTGGCCGCGGGCGCGTGCTCGACCGCCCGCCCGGCGTACATGACGATCACGTCGTGGGCGTAGCCGGCGGCCAGCCCGAGGTCGTGGCTGATCATGATGATGGCGGTGCCCAGCCGCTCCTGCAGCTCCACCAGCAGCTCCATGATCTGGGCCTGGGTGGTGACGTCCAGCGCGGTGGTGGCCTCGTCGGCGATCAGCAGCCGGGGCTCGGCGGCCAGCGCGATCGCGATCATCACCCGCTGCCGCATGCCGCCGGAGAGCTGGTGGGGGTACTCGTGGAAGCGCCGCTGCGGTGCCGGCAGCCGGACCAGCTCCAGCAGTTCGACGGCGCGGGCCGCGGCGGTGCGGCGGTCCAGGTCGGCGTGCGCGCGCACCGCCTCGGTGATCTGCACCCCGATCCGCATGGTCGGGTTGAGCGAGCGGGTCGGGTCCTGGAACACCATGGCGATGTCCGCGCCCCGGCGTCGGCGCATCTGCGCCTCGGGCAGCCCGACCAGCTCGGTGCCGTCGAACCGGGCCGAGCCGGTGACCTGCGCGGTCGGCGGCAGCAGGCCCATCAGCGCGCGCGAGGAGACGCTCTTGCCCGAGCCGGACTCGCCGATCACCGCCAGCATCCGGCCGGCGTCGAGCCGGTAGCTCAGCCCGTTCACCGCGTCCACTCGCCGGTCTCCGCGGCTGAAGCGGACCCGCAGGTCGCGCACCTCCAGCAGCGGCTCGCCGGCCGGCCGCGCGGCGAGCGGAGCGGCCTTCGCCGCGGCGGCCGGTCCGGGCCCCAGCACGTCCTCCGACGCCGACCCCACGCGCGCCCTCACCGGCCGCTCCACCGCGACCGCAGGTTCTCGCCGAGCAGGTTGAACGCCAGCACGGTCACGAACAGCACGGCCGAGGGCCACACCACCAGCATCGGCGTCGCCGAGATGCTGGCCTGTCCCTGCGCGATCATGTTCCCCCAGCTCGGAGCGGGTGGCGGGATGCCGAGCCCGAGGAAGCTCAGCGCACCCTCGATGACGATGACGATGCCCATCCCGAGCATCCCGAAGGTGATCAGCTGCGGGGCGATGTTCGGGGCCACGTGCCGGCCCAGGATCCGCGGGAACGACGTGCCGCACAGCTGCGCGGCCGCCATGAACGGCTGCTCGCGCAGCCGCAGGGTGGCCGCCCGGGAGATCCGGGCGAAGGCCGGGACGCTGAAGAACGCCAGCGCGAAGACGGTGTTGGTCAGGCTGGGGCCCAGGCTCTGCGCCACGGCCAGGGTGAGCACCAGCGACGGGAACGCGATCAGCACGTCCAGCAGGCGCATGATGACCGTGTCGGTGACCCCGCCGAGGTAGCCCGACAGCGCCCCCAGGGTGCCCCCGACCAGCAGCCCCAGCAGGTTCACCGCCACCGCCACGATCAGCGACGACCGGCCCCCGTGCAGGATCCGGGACAGGATGTCGTTGCCGTTCGGGTCGGTGCCCAGCAGGTGCCCCGGCGAGAGCGCCGGCAGGTAGGACTCCAGCACGCTGCCCCCCACGGGCGGCGGCAGCGGCGCCACCAGCGGCCCCAGGAAGCAGGCCGCGGTGATCAGCGCCGCCAGCGCGGCCGGCAGCACGACACCCGGCGTGGCGAACCTGCGCTCCCCGCTCGCCGGGCCGGCCCGCTCGGCGACCGGCGGCGCGGCCTCAACGACTGCCATAGCGGATCCTCGGGTCGAGTACGGCGTAGAGCACGTCGGCGGCCAGGTTGGCCAGCACCGCCACCACGGCGAACACCACGACGCAGGCCTGCACCACGACGAAGTCCCGGGTGTTGATCGCCTGCAGCAGCAGCTGGCCCATCCCGGGCAGCGCGAAGATC
>JASLAP010000296.1 GCA_030147065.1 Pseudonocardia sp.
CGCGAGCTGGAGCGGACCGGCCGGGCGCTGCCGCCGTCGCTGCGACTGGTGATCGTGGGCGCCGAGCGGGTGCTGCCGGAGCGGCTGGGCACCTGGCAGCGGCTGGGGGTGCCGCTGATGCACGTCTACGGCATCACCGAGACCACGGTCAGCTCGACGTTCTTCCGGCTGGGCCCCGACGCCCCGGCGCGCGACCGCGAGCACCTCCCGATCGGCACCGCGCTGCCCTCGGTCGATCTGCGGATCCTGGACGCCGAGCTGGCCCCGGTTCCGGTCGGCGGGGTGGGCGAGCTGTACCTGGGCGGCGTCGGGGTCGCCCGGGGCTACCTGGGCCAGCCCGGGCTCACCGCGCACCGGTTCGTCGCCGACCCGGACCCGGCTCGGCGGGGGGAGCGGCTCTACCGCAGCGGCGACCTGGTGCGGATGCGCGGCGACGGGCACCTCGAGTTCCTCTCCCGGGTCGACACCCAGATCAACGTCCGGGGGTTCCGGATCGAACCCGCGGAGATCGAGTCGGCGCTGTGCCGACACCCGCAGATCGCCCAGGCGGTGGTGACCGCGGTCGAGTTCGGCCCTGGCGACCGCCGGCTGGTGGCCCACGTGGTGGCCCAGCCGCGTACCCGGCCCAACGTCACCGACCTGCGCCGGTTCCTGGTCAGGGAGCTGCCCGGGTACCTGGTGCCGGCGGCGTTCGTACCGCTGGACGCGCTGCCGCTGACCCCGAACGGGAAGGTCGACCACGACCGACTGCCGCACCCCGGCGACGAGCGCCCGGAGCCGGACGCCGAGCTGGTGCTCCCGCGCACCCCGTTGGAGCGGCAGCTCGCGGAGATCGTCGCGACCGTCCTGGGGGTCACGGTGGTCGGCGTCGACGACAACTTCTTCGAGCTCGGCGGCGACTCCATCCTGGCCATCCAGGTCGCCGCGCGGGCCCAGGAGGAGGGCATCGTGCTGTCCCCCCTGGACTTCTTCGAGCACCCGACGGTCGCGGCGCTCGCGCAGGTCACGACCGCGCTGGAGGCCGCTCCGGAGGCTGCGCCGATGGCTGGCGCGGAGCCTGCGGCACCGGTGGCGGACGAGGTCGCCACCGGGCCGGCGGTCGAGGAACCGGCCGAGGTACCCGAGGAGTTCCCGCTGGCGCGGGTGGACCGGGCTCAGATCGATGCGCTGCTGCGCCGGATCGGCGGCTGAGACCGGACGCGGGCGAGCGCGCGCCCGCTCGCGTCGTCGACCACCGCGGCGTCGTACGCGCCAGCGAGCAGGGCATCCCGGCACGATCCGCGGCGGACCTTGCCGCTCGACGTCCGCGGCACCGTCCGCGGCCGGACCAGCCCGACGACCTCCAGCCGCAGCCGGGTCCGCGCCAGCACCGCGGCTCGCACCCGGCCGGCGAGCGCAGGCTCCGGCCGGCCGCGGACCTCCACCAGGAGCACCGGCACCGGGTCCGGGTCCGCGTCGAGCAGGAAGGCGGCAGCAGCGCCGGCGGCCGGTCCGATGGTCTCCAGCGCGACCGCCTCGACGTCCACCGCGTGGTGGTTCTCGCCGCGGTGCACGAGGACGTCCTTGAGCCGCCCGGTCGGCACCAGCTCGCCGGCCAGCAGGTAGCCGAGGTCGCCGGTGCGCAGGTACCGCTGCCCGTCCAGCTCGGCGAACAGCCTGTCCGTCGTCCCGCCCCGGTAGCCCCGGGTGACGTGCGGGCCGGCGATCCAGATCTCGCCCTCCCGTCCGTCCGGGCAGCGGGTGGCGGCCTGCGGGTCGACCACGGCGACCCGCTGCCCGCTCACCGGCGCGCCGCACCCGACGGGTCCGGCGGCGCCCGGCGACCAGCGCCCGGCGCTGACGATGAGCGTCGCCTCGGCGAGCCCGTAGCAGGGCCACAGCGCGGCCGGGTCGAAGCCGGCGGGCGCGAAGCGCTCGGCGAACGCGGCCAGCGTCCGGTGCCGGACGGTCTCGGCGCCGTTGAACGCGACCCGCCAGCCCGACAGGTCGAGCCCGTCGAGGGCGTCCTGGCGCTGCGCCCGGCGCACGCAGAGTTCGTAGGCGAAGTTCGGGGCGCCGCTGATGGTGGCCCCGCTCGCGGAGATCTGGTGCAGCCAGAACAGCGGGGCCTTGAGGAAGTCCGCGGGTGGCAGCACACGCACCGGGAAGCCCGCGGCCAGCGGCGTCAGCAGCCCGCCGACCAGTCCCATGTCGTGGTAGGGCGGCAGCCAGGTGAGCCCGCGTGAGGCCGGGTCGAGCCCGAACCGCTCGGCGATCGCGGCCGTGTTGGCCGCCAGGGCCCCGTGATCGACCAGCACGCCGCGCGGCCGCTCGGTGCTGCCCGACGTGTACTGCACGACCGCTACGTCCGACGGCCGGACGTCGTGGTCGCACCACGGGGCGCCGTCCGCCTCGGGGCCGGGCACCGCGAGGGTCGGCACGCCCGGGTACGGCTCGGTCGCCACGGCCACCACGGGGCGGGCGTCCGCGACGATGCCGGCGAGCCGGTCGCGGTCGACGACCGCCCGCGCGCCCGGTGGGTAGGCCGGCACGGCGGGCAGGCCTGCGACGAAGCATGCGAACACCGCCACCACGTACTCGATGCCGGCGGGGTAGAGCAGCAGGACCGGCCCGTGGCCGTGTCGGGCGAGCCGCGCGGCCAGCGCCGAGGCGCGCCCGGCCAGCTCGCCGTAGGTGATCGTGGTGAGCGCGCCGGAGCGGCCGGCGAACTCGTAGGCGACCGCGTCCGGGGCCTGCTCGGCGCGCGTGCGCAGGGTCTCGACCAGGCTCGCAGCCGCTTCGTCGGTCATCGGCCCTCCCGCAGCCGCCCTCGCGGGCGTGGACGGATCCGACGCTAGCCGGGGCAACCGGACGGCGGCTGTCCCACGAACCCGGGAGCCGTCGCCGCAATCCGGGACAGGCCGGGGCCGGCGGGGCGGCTTACCCTCGCGCACGGTGAGCACGGACGCATGGGGGAGCGCAGACGAGGTCGCCGACGAGCCGGAACCGCGGATCCCCCTGGGTACGAGCGGCTGGTTCCTCTGGCGCGATGTGGTGCTGCGCGGCGCGGGCTTCCCCGCCGACCGGGTGTTCGCGCTGTGCGACAAGGACCTCGCCGCCGCCGCGGACGATCTCGACGACGCGGTCCCGCAGACCGGCACGCGGTACGCCGCGGAGTTCGCCGCCGCGGCCGACCGGCTGACCGCCGCGGTGCGCGCCACGGCCGCGGAGCCCCGCTTCCGCGAAGCGGTGACCTGGCAGAACCCCCAACTGGTCCGGAACTGCCTCGACCGGGCGGCGGCCGGCGGCTGGCGGCGCAACGTGCGCGGGCGCACCTTCGAACTGACCATCACCAGCTACCTGCAGCGCTACTGCCTCAAGAACGACACGGTCGGGTTCTTCGGTCCGGTCGGCTGGGCCGCCCTGTGCCCCGACGACGACGGGTTCCGGGTGCAGCCCGGCCCCAGTCTGCTGGCCCGGCGCACGACGTACTTCGAGTACTGGGCGGTGGACGCGCTCGCCGAGCGCCTCGCCGCCGGCCCGGACCTGCTGCCCTGGCTGGCGCCGCGGCTCGCGGCCGGGTGCGTGCTCGCCGGCCGGACGGTACGGCTGCCGCTGCGCCGCCCGGAGCCGCTGTCGCCGGCCGAGATGCGGCTGCTGCGCCGCTGCGACGGCCGGCGCACCGTGCGCGACATCGCCGGCTCGCCGCCCGATCCGCACACGCTGGGCACCCTGTTGCGGCTGCGCGACCGCGGGGTGGTCGAGGTCGACCTGCACTACCCGGTGTCGCGGTGGCCGGAGCGCGCGCTGGCCGACCGGATCGACCGGATCGCCGACCCAGGCGTGCGGGCCAGGGCGCTCGCCCCGCTGACCGAGCTGACCGCGGCCCGCGATGCGGTGGCCGCAGCCGCCGGCGATGCCGGCCGCCTCGGCCCGGCGATGTCGGAGCTGGAAGCAGTGTTCGAGCGGGTGACCGCGGTGGCGGCGACCCGGCGGCCCGGCGGCACGTACGCCGGCCGGACGCCGGTCTACGAGGACGCGGTGCGCGCGGTCGACGTCGCCGTGGGCCGGCCCGTGACCGGGGCGCTGGCCGGCCCGCTGGCGCTGCTGCTGGACAGCGCGCGCTGGCTGGCCAACGCGGTGGCCGGTCACTACCGGGAGCTGGCCCTGCGGGCGGTGACCGGCGCCCCCGGCGAGCTCACGCTGCCCGGGCTGGTGGCCGCGGTGCTCCCCGAGGTGCTGGTGCGGCCGACCGGGATCGACCCGGAGCCGGTGGCGGCCGTGGTCGCCGAGTTCCAGGCCCGGTGGCAGCGGGTGCTGCGGGTACCGCCGGGCGTACGCCGGCATCGGGTCGCAGTGGGTGCGATCGCCGACCGGGTGGCCCGCGAGTTCCCGGCCGGGCCGCCGCTGTGGAGCGGGGCGCGCCGGCACTCACCGGACGTGCTGATCGCCGCCACCGACCCGGACGCGATCGCCCGCGGGGCCTTCGACCTGGTGCTCGGCGAGCTGCACCTGGCGGTCAACAGCCTGGAGAACCGCCTGTTCACCGCGCAGCACCCGCGGCCCCAACGGCTGCGGGCGGCCCTGGCGGCCGACCGGCTGGACGGGCGCGTGGTGTTCATCCCGCGCCGGGACGCCCCGGTGGCCACCACCCGGCTGGGTCGTCCGGCGGCTCTGCAGCTCCCCGGCTACACCTACGTCAGCGCCGGACCGGGGACCGTGCGGGTACCGCCGGGGGTGACCGCGCTACCCGCGGCCGGGCTGCGCGCGCGGTGTCGCGACGACCGGGTGGTGCTGGTCGACGACACCGGCGAGGAGCACGACTTCCTGGA
>JASLAP010000334.1 GCA_030147065.1 Pseudonocardia sp.
CCGACGGCGACGTGGCCGGGGCGCACCTGGTCGTCGAGTTGCCGGACCTCGCCGCCGAGCGAGCTGTGATCGCCCGCGCCGCCGAGCGCGGGGTCGCCCTGGACGGTCTGGCCCGCCACCACGGGCGGCCACCCCGGCGGCACGGCGTCGTCCTCGGCTACGCCGGCCCGTCCCACGCCGAGCTCGACCGCGCCCTGCCGGTGGTCCGCGACGTGCTCGCCGGGGTCCGCGGCTCGGGCTGACCGGTCAAGGACCGCCCTGACCGGGCCGCCGCGTCCCCCCGATCGACTTCGCCGTCCGGGCCAGCGTCCACAGCGGACACGGCCAGACGAGCATCGGCGTGCCGCGTCCGGGCCGCGTGCAGCGCGCGCAGAGCCCGGTGTCGGTCCGGACGTGCTCGGCGAGCAGTCGCGCGACGACGTTGTCCATGATCGCCAGCTCGCGGGCGAACCGGTGCCACGTGTCGTGCGCGTGCGACGGAGGTGCCACGGCGAGTGACATTACCGGAAAGGGCAAACAAAGCAAACAGGTGCAGAGTAAGCGGGACAGAGCAAGAAGCGTGATCAAGCCCTGACCAGCTCGTATCGTGCGGAACATGGCTGAACGACTGCTGTCCACCGGGCAGGCGGCGAAAGCCATCGGGGTCTCCCCGAGGTCGTTGTCCCACTGGGTCACCCGAGGGCTCATCAAGCCCACCCTCGTCACGCCGGGCGGGCAGTACCGCTTCGACCTCGACGAGCTCAAGGCCCAGATGCAGCAGCGGCAGGCGCCGGCGCGGGGCCGGCGTGAGCCCGCCGAAGACGACGATGAGTAGCGAGCCCGGCGACGCCGAGCGGTTCGAGCCCGCGTCGCTGGCCGAGTGGCGGGCCTGGTTGGCGGCGAACCACACCCGCCGCGACGGCGTGTGGCTGGTGTTCCGCAAGGTGTCGGCGGGCGGCCCGTTCAGCTACGCCGAGACGGTCGAGCAGGCGCTGTGCTTCGGCTGGGTGGACAGCCGGGCCAAGGGCCTCGACGCCGAGCACACGATGCAGCGGTTCGGCCCCCGCCGGCCCGGCAGCGGCTGGGCCCGGCCCAACAAGCAGCGCGTCGAGCGGTTGCTGGCCGCCGGCCTGATGGCTCCGTCCGGGCTGGCCGTGATCGAGGCGGCGAAGGCGGACGGGTCCTGGACCCTGCTGGACGACATCGAGGACCTGATCGTCCCCGACGACCTCGCCGCCGCCCTCGACGCCCGCCCCGGAGCCCGAGCCGCCTGGGACGCGTTCCCGCGCTCGCCGCGGCGGTTGATGCTGGTCTGGCTGGTCGAGGCGAAGAAGCCGGAGACCCGGGCGCGCCGGATCGCCGAGATCGCCGACAAGGCCGCGCTCGGCGCGCGGGCCCAAGGCTGAGGGCCCGCCGGCTCGGTCGACGGGTGGTCCGCGCCGGGCCCTTCGCGACCCACCCGCCACGACCGGCCCCTGCTGCCCCACCTCACCCCGCCAGCCCCGCCCGGACGAGAGCCGCTCTCGTCCAGATGGGTGGGCGCGTGCGCATTGCGGGGGACGGGGGTGGGGGTCGCTCCCGTCCAGCCTGGCGGGACGAGAGTCACTCTCGTTCGGTTCGGCGGGCGAAAGTCACTTTCGCTCGGTTCAGCGGAGCGAGAGGTACTCTCGTTCAGGTGCGTCGGCTCGCGCGCGTTCCGCGGCCCGTGGGCGGGGGTCGGTCCCGTCCAGCTCGGGGGCGAGAGTCGCTTTCGTTTGGCCTGGCTGGGCGAGAGTCACTCTCGTTCCACCCGGCGGCGCGAGAGTCGCTCTCGTCCAGGTGCGTCGGCTCGCGCGCGTTCCGCAGCCCGTGGGCGGGGGTCTCTCGTTCGCCTCGCTGGGACGAGAGTCGCGCTCGTTCGCCTCGCTGGGACGAGAGTCGCGCTCGTTCGGCTCGCTGGGACGAGAGTCGCGCTCGTTCGGCCTGGCAGGGCGGGAGTCGCTCTCGTCCAGGCGCGTGGGCTTCCGTGCGTTCCGCGGCACGTGGGCGAGAGCGACATTCGTTCGGCCGGGTGGGTGAGGGTCGCCCTGGTTCGGGCCGGTGGGTGAGGCCTCATCCCGTCCGCGCGGATGCCCTCACCCCACTGCATCCTGTGCCGGGCGCGGCGACCTCGCCCCGTCTCAGCCCTGGTGGGGGTAGGGGACCGCGGTGGGCGCGACGAATGTCTCCTTGATCGTGCGGGGGCTGATCCAACGCAGCAGGTTGTAGACCGAGCCGGCCTTGTCGTTGGTGCCCGACGCCCGCCCGCCGCCGAAGGGCTGCTGGCCGACGACCGCGCCGGTGGGCTTGTCGTTGATGTAGAAGTTGCCGGCCGCGAACCGCAGCGCCTCGGACGCCTTCAGCACCGCCGTGCGGTCCTGGGCGATGACCGCGCCGGTCAGCCCGTACGGCGCGCCGCTGTCGACCTTGCCGAGCACGGTGTCGAAGTCGCCGTCGTCGTAGACGTGCACGGTCAGGATCGGGCCGAAGTACTCGGTGCTGAACATCGCGTGGCCGGGGTCGCCGCCGACCACGACGGTGGGCCGGACGAACCAGCCGACCGAGTCGTCCGCGGTGCCGCCGGCGATCACCTCCAGCTCGTCGCGGGCGACCTGCTGGGCGGCGACGAGCTTGTCGAACGAGCGCTTGTCGATCACCGCGCCCATGAAGTTGCCGAAGTCGGCGACGTCGCCCATCGGCAGCGCGTCGGTCTGCGACGCCAGGTCGTCGCGCAGCTTCGACCACAGCGACTTCGGCACGAACGCCCGGGACGCCGCCGAGCACTTCTGCCCCTGGTACTCGAACGCGCCGCGGATCATCGCGGTGCGCAGCACGTCGACGTCGGCCGACGGGTGCGCGACGATGAAGTCCTTGCCGCCGGTCTCACCGACCAGCCGCGGGTAGGTGGCGTAGGAGCCGATGTTCGCCCCGACCTGGCCCCACAGGTACTGGAAGGTGGCCGAGGACCCGGTGAAGTGGATGCCGGCCAGCGCCCGGTCGGCCAGCAGCACGTTCGAGACGTCCTTGCCGTCCCCGGTGAGCAGGTTGATCACACCCGGCGGCAGGCCGGCCTCCTCCAGCAGGCGCATGGTCAGGTGCGCGGCCAGGTTCTGGGTGGGGGAGGGCTTCCAGATCACCGCGTTGCCCATCAGCGCGGGCGCGGTGGGCAGGTTGCCGGCGATCGCGCTGAAGTTGAACGGGGTGATCGCGTAGACGAACCCCTCGAGCGGCCGGTAGTCCATCCGGTTCCACACGCCCGGGCTGCTGGCCGGCTGGTTCTCCTGCAGCTCGCGGCCGTAGTGGACGTTGAACCGCCAGAAGTCGGCCAGCTCGCAGGCGGAGTCGATCTCGGCCTGGTAGCAGGTCTTGGACTGGCCGAGCATGGTCGCGGCGTTCATCCGGTCGCGCCACGGGCCGGACAGCAGGTCGGCGGCGCGCAGCAGGACCGCGGCGCGCTCGTCGTAGGGCAGCGCGCGCCAGGCCGGCCCGGCCCGCAGCGCCGCCTCGACCGCGGCCTTGGCGTCCTCGGCGGTGGCGTTCGCGCCGGTGCCCAGGACGTGTCCGTGGTCGTGCGGGGCGACGACGTCGAACCGGGAGCCGCCGGCCATGTGCTGGCGCCCGTCCACGGTGACCGTCAGCTCGTGGTGCTGCCCGCCCACCTCGGCCACCGCGGCCTGCAGGCTCGCCCGCTCGGGCGAGCCCGGTGCGTAGTCGCGCACCGGTTCGTTCCGCGGCGGAGGGGTGGTGGTGATCGCGTCCATGGGAGCCTCCCGATCGGGGTTGGCCGACAGCCGGTGACCCTGGTCCGGGCCCGTGCGCCCCACCCTAGGAAGAGCGCCCGGCCCCCGCACGGTGTCCGGCCGGATCCGGCGCCACCCATTATCGTCGCTCCGACCGCGATCATCTGGACCCGATCGCCACGGACACCGCTCACCAGGACACCCGACCAACGGAGGCTCCCGTGCTCAGGACGACCGTGCTCGCCGCCGCGCGCTCACCGCTGGCCCGCGCGGTGGTCGAGTCCGGGCCGTTCGACCCGCTGGTCGGCCGGTTCGTGGCCGGCACCACGACCGACGACGCGGTCGCCGCGTCCCGCCGGTTGACGACCGACCGGCTGGTCACCATCGACCACCTGGGCGAGGACACCACCGACCGGGCCCTCGCCGAGGCCATCGTGGCCGCCTACCGGGAGCTGCTGCGTCGGCTCGGTGACGAGGGCCTGGCCGACCGGGTCGAGGTGTCGGTCAAGCTCTCCGCGCTCGGCCAGCGGCTGCCCGCGGACGCGGACGCGATCGCGCTGGACTCGGCCCGGCAGATCTGCGCCGCCGCCGACGCCGTCGGCACCACGGTCACCGTGGACATGGAGGACCACACCACCACCGACCGCACCCTGCAGGCCGTGCGCGACCTGCGGGTGGACTTCCCGCGGACCGGCGCGGTGGTGCAGTCCCAGCTGCGCCGCACCGAGGCCGACTGCCGCGACCTGGCCGGGCCGGGCAGCCGGGTGCGGCTGTGCAAGGGCGCCTACGACGAACCGGCCTCGGTGGCGTTCCGCTCGACCCACGAGGTCGACCGGTCCTTCGTGCGCTGCCTGAAGGTCCTGATGGCCGGCGAGGGCGTGCCGATGGTCGCCACCCACGACCCGCGCCTGGTCGACATCGCCCGGATGCTCGCCGACCGCAACGCCCGCCCGGCCGACCGCTGGGAGCTGCAGATGCTCTACGGCGTCCGCCCCCGCGCGCAGTCCGAACTGGCGGCCGAGGGCCTCCAGATGCGCGTCTACCTCCCCTACGGCAGCGAGTGGTACGGCTACTTCATGCGCCGCCTCGGCGAGCGCCCGGCCAACCTGGTCTTCTTCGCCCGCTCCCTCCTCACCCGCGGCTGACCCCGGGGGTCAGCGGCCGTGGACGGGGGCGCCCCACTCGGTGCTGTCGCGCAGCTGCCGTTTGAGGATCTTGCCGCCGGGGTTGCGGGGGAGGGGGTCGGGGCTGACGACGAAGTACTGCGGGACCTTGAAGTCGGCCAGCCGCTCGCGCAGGTGGGCCAGCACCGGCTCGACGGCGAACTCGGCGCCGGGCACCGGCACGATCACCGCGCCCACCTTCTCGCCCATGACGTCGTCGGGCACCGCGACGACCGCGGCGTCGGCGACGCCGGGCGCGCCGGCCAGGGCGTTCTCCACCTCGACGGAGTACACGTTCTCCCCGCCGCGGTTGATCATGTCCTTGGCCCGGTCGACCACCCGGACCAGCCCGTGGGCGTCGACGCTGGCCAGGTCGCCGCTGTGCAGCCAGCCGTCGACGAAGGTGGCCGCGGTGGCCTCGGGCTTGTTCCAGTAGCCCTGCACCACGTTCGGCCCGCGGATGAGCAGCTCGCCGACCCCGCTGACCGGGTCGACCGCATCCAGCGCCAGGTCCACGACCGGGGCCGGGAACCCGACGGTGTCGGCGTGCTCGGCGGCCCACTCGTGCGGGAGGTAGGTGGCGATCGAGGAGGTCTCGGTCAGCCCGAAGCCGTTGCCGATCCGGGCGTTCGGGAAGTTCTCGGTGATCCGGCGGACCAGCGACGGCGCGATCGGCGCCCCGCCGTAGGAGATCCGGGTGACCCCGCTGACGTCGACCGATCCGAAGCCGGGCTGCGCGATGGCCAGCGCGTAGATGGCCGGCACGCTGGTCAGCACGGTGATCCGCTCGTCGACGACGGCGCGCAGGAAGTCCTGCACGCCGAAGACCGGCAGCACCACGGTGGTTCCCCGCAGCGCGAGCTGCACGAGCAGTTGGCTGTTGCAGCCGGTCACGTGGAACAGCGGCACCGAGACCAGGTTGCGGGTGGCCGGGCCCTCCGCGCGGTCGATGCCGGTGACCCGGATCGCGGTCTCGACGTTGGACAGGAAGTTCTCGTGGCTGGTCATGGCTCCCTTGGGGAAGCCGGTGGTGCCGCTGGTGTAGAAGATCGCGGCCAGGTCGTCCGGGCCGGCGTCGTCGACGGCGTGCGGCTCGCCGTCGGGCAGCGGCTCGCCGGGGCGCAGCACGACCGCCGAGCCCGAGTCGCGCAGCACGTACTCGATCTCCGGCTCGGCGAACCGGGTGTTCACCGGCACCGCCACCGCCCCGGCGAGCTGGCTGCCCAGGAACCCGAGCACCCAGTCGACGCCGGCGGGCAGCAGGTTGGCCACCCGGTCACCGCGCTGCACGCCGGCGGCCACCAACCCGCCGGCCACGCGGGCCGAGGCGTCCCACAGCTGCCGGTAGGTCAGCCGGCGGCCGCCGATCTCGACCACCGCCTCCCCGTCGGGGTTCGCCTCCACGCTCGCGCGCAGCATGGTGACCAGTGACGACGGCAGGCCGGTGTAGTGGGCGACACCGCGCGCGTCGCGCTCGACGCCGGAGGTGTCGAACGGGGCCTCGCCGCGGGGGAGCGGTTCGACCGCGCTCATGCGCCCGCGGGGGTGAAGTAGCGGCGCGGGTTGTCGACCAGCATCGTGGTGATCTGCTCGTCGGAGACCCCGGACTCGCGCAGCGCCGGCAGCACGACCTCGTTGATGTGCTGGAAGTGCCAGTTCGGCGCGGCCACGGCGAGCGCGGCCTGACCGGCCTCGCCGGAGAAGAAGTCCATGTAGCAGGCCGCGTCGTGGGCCAGCACGATCCGGTCGGCGTAGCCCTGCGCGCACAGCGCGGCGATCGCGGCCACCCGCTGCGCGGTGGGCAGGAACAGGTCCAGGCCGAACCGGTCGCAGCCGATCGTGGCGCCCTGGTCCATGATCCACTTCAGGTAGTCCAGGTCGTCGGAATCCCCGGCGTGCCCGACCACCACCTTGGTGAGGTCGACCCCCTCGCGCTTGTAGAGGTCCAGGGCGAGCCGGCCGGTCTGGTGCGCGGAGTTGGTGTGCACCGTGATGGGCACGCCGGTTTCCTCGTGCGTCCGGCAGATCGCCAGCTGCACCCGGGTCTGGTCCGGGGTGAGCCCGCGCTCCTCGACCACGCACTTGAGGAACGCGGCCTTGATCCCGGTGTCGCCGATGCCCTCGCGGATGTCCTTGACGAACATCTCGGTCAGCAGTTCCGGGCCGCCGAGCAGCGTGTTCGGGCCGCGGTAGTGGAAGAAGTGCGGCATCTCGTCGAAGATGTAGAGCCCGGTCGCGGCCACGATGTTGATGTCGACCTCGGCGTTGATCCGCGCCACCCGCGGGATGTAGCGGCCCAGCCCGACCACCGTGGGATCGACGATCGTGTCGACGCCGGACTCCTTGAGCCGGGTCAGCTTGGCGATCGCGTCGGCGACCCGCTCCTCCTCGTCCCAGTACTGGTCCCCGAAGTTCTGCAGGACGTCGGGGGTGAGCACGAAGACGTGCTCGTGCATCAGGGTGACGCCCAGCGCGTCCACCTCGACCGGACCCCGGACCGTCTCGACCGCCGCCATGCTGGCCCTCCTCCTGGCCGACGTCGGTGTCGGCACAGCGATCGTCGGTCGGCCCGCGGCCCGCGGTCAAGGGACGGCGGGGCGCCCGTCGGGACCGGTGTCCGGGAAGAGGTCGGCCGCCAGTTCGATGGCGCGGTCCATGACCCGCCGCTGGGACGCCGGCAGGCCCGCGCCCCAGTCCATCATCACCTGCTGGACCAGCGGGTTCTCCGCGTCGCGCCCGATGTCCAGGCCCGCCTCGTGCTCGGTGCGGAGCCGCTCGACGATCTCGCGGGCCATCCGCTCCACGGTCTCGTCGTCGGCGTCGACGTCGGCGAGCGCGTCGAACCGGCCGGCGAACTCGGTGTAGTCCGGCCGCACGGACAGCCGCTCGTACATCGCCTCGTACTGGGCGACGATGGCGTCGGCGCGTTCCGGGTGCAGCGCCAGGTCCAGCAGCGCCACCTCCTTGTCCTGGGCGATCGCCCGGGCCGGCGCCCCCTCCGCCGCGGCCTTGGCGAAGATCACCGCCAGCGGTTCGGGCAGCTCCGGGTCCGGGCTGCCCGCCCGCAGTTCGGCCAGCCGGGCCCGGTGCGCGGCGATCCGTTCCGCCTGCGCGGCCAGCTCGGCGTCCAGTGCGTCGAGCGCGTCGTGCAGGGCGGGTTCGGTGCCGTCGATCAGCTCGGCGATCCGGTCCAGCGGCAGCCCCAGCTCGCGCAGCCGGCGGATCCGCAGCAGCCGGACCAGCGCCGCGGCCCCGTAGCGGCGGTAGCCCGAGGAGTCCCGGTCGGGTTCGGGCAGCAGCCCGATGCGGTGGTAGTGGCGCACCGCGCGGACCGTGGTGCCGGCCAGCCGGGCCAGCTCACCGATCGTCAGCATCGGCGGCGGCCTCCTGTCGGTCGAGCGTGCGCAGTGCCGGGGCCAGCAGGGTCGCCACGACGACCACCACCCAGGCCCCGGCCACCAGCATGCCGGTCGTGGCCACCCCGACGCCCTCGATCAGCAGGCCGGCGCCGAGCAGCCCGGCCGGGGCCACCGCCAGCACCGCGGCGTTCTGCAGACCCATCACCCGGCCGCGGACGTCGTCCGGGATGCGTTCGACGACCAGCACCGAGGTCATCGCCGACAGCGGGCCCATGCCCAGCCCGACCAGGGCCGCAGCGGTCAGCAGCAGCGGGGTAGGGGGCAGCAGCGCCAGCCCGACCATGCCGCCGGTGACGACCAGCAGGGCGAGCACGAACACGAGCCGGCGCGATGCGCGCGCCCCCAGCCCGGCGTACAGGACCGCCCCCGCGATCCCGCCGACCGCGATCGCGGTGATCGTGAGACCGAGGACCCCGGGCGCGTCCCGGGCCACCAGGTGCACCGGCAGCACGAGGCCCTGCAGCGGCGCGATCACCGCGACCGCGCCCACCGAGACCAGGGTGATCGTGGCCAGCAGCGGGTCCGCGCGCAGCACCGCCCAGCCGGCGCCGATGTCGGAGAGCTTCCCCGAGGTGCCGGTGGTGGACGCGCCGACACCGGCCGGCAGGGTCGCGGTCACCGCCGCGGCCAGCGCCGAGCACGCCGCGGTCGCCCAGAGCACGGTGACCGGGTCCACCAGCACCAGCAACCCACCGGCCGCCGCCGGGCCGGCGATCATCACCGCGCCGCCGATGCCCTCGCGCAGCCCGGCCAGCCGCTCCAGCGACACTCCCGCGGCCCGCGCGACGTCGGGGCCCAGCGCCTCGCGGGCGGTCATCCCGGGCACGTCGAACAGCGCCCCGGCCACGCCGAGCACGATGAACCAGGTCAGGGTCAGCCCGACCGAGGCGTCGACCAGCGGGAGGGCGGCGATCGAGGCCGCCGAGGCCAGGTCCGCGCCGACCGAGATGCGCCGCCGGCCCACCCGGTCGATCACCCAGCCGCCGATCACCGCCGCGGCCAGCATGGGCAGCGCCGCGGCGGCGGCGATCACGCCGGCCGCGGCGGCGTCGCCGGTGCGGACCAGCACCAGCCAGGGCAGGGCGACGGCGGCGACGGCGTTGCCGAACAGCGACAGCGCGTCGGCGAGGAGGTAGCGGATGACCATGGCGACAGCGTTCAGCCCTGACCCTGCGTCAGGGTCAAGCCCGCGCCGCTCGCCGCACCACCCCTTGGGCACCGCGCACACTCACTGGTCACGGCCCGCATGTCGCGACGTGTGCGCGGTGGGTGCAAGGTGCGCGCCGTCAACCTGGTCCCGGGCGGGCGGGACCGGTCAGGCGTTGCCGTAGACGCGCGTCGGCGTCACCAGCACGGCGGTGCGGCGTTCCTCGCGCATCGCCCGGTCGTAGGCGTCCCAGTCGTCGTGGGTGCCGCCGGCGGCGGTGAAGACCTCGCGCAGCAGCAGGCGCAGCCGCTCGGCGTCGATCCCGTCGGCCGGGTCGTCCGGGCCGATCAGCTCGCTGGTGCCGTCCACGCCGACCCACTGCCAGCCGGCCCGGAACAGCAGCGAGGTGGCCGGACGGGCCCGCAGGTTGCGCAGCTTGACCGGCCCATAGGTGACGTACCCGACCACCGGTCGCCCGGTCGTCGGGTGGTCGAGGACGCCGGCGTTGACGAGCGAGCTGTGCGGGGTGCCGTCCGCGCGCACCACGCTCACGCCCACCAGGCCGTGCTCGCGCGGGACGATCCGGCGGACCGGGTCGAGATCGGGGATGTCCACGGGCGCGACTCTGCCACCGGCGGCGGCCTCCGGGGCATCCCCTATGCCCATCGGCAGACGCGCGGGCGGGTCGGCCGTTCCTAGCGTCGTCCCCGTTCGATCACCCGGACGGAAGGACGACGATGACTCGAACCACGGTGGCGTGCCTGCTGGCGGCCGCGGCACTGGTCACCGCGAGCCCGGCGGTGCCCGCGCACGCGGCGACCGGCTCGGGACCGCCCGCGCTGAGCTGGGGACCGTGCCCGGAAGGCGTGCCGGCACAGCTCGAATGCGCGTCGATCGAGGTGCCCGTCGACTGGGACGACCCGGGCGGGCGGACGATCACGCTGGACCTGGCCCGGGCGCCGGCCACCGGTCCCGACCGCTCCGGCGCCGTCGTGCTGAACCCGGGCGGCCCCGGGGGGTCCGGGATCGGCGCGTTGGGCAGGAGCATCGACTCCTTCGCCGGTCTCCGGGAGCGGATGGACGTGGTGAGCTGGAATCCCCGGGGCAGCGACGGGCGGTACCTGCCGGTCGAGCAGTGCATCGGCGGCCCGGTCTTCACCACGCCCCTCGACCGGGCGCAGTACGCCGCCGCGGCGGAGGCCGGTGCCGCAGCGATGCAGCCCTGCCGCGACACCGATCCCGCACTGTTCGACAACCTCGACTCGGCGACCCAGGCGCGGGACCTGGACGCCATCCGCGCGGCGCTGGGCGAGCAGGAGCTGAACTACTTCGGCAACTCCTACGGCGGGGTCCTCGGGGTGAGCTACGCGCGGCTGTTCCCCGACCGGGTGCGCACGATGTACCTGGACAGCGTCGTCGACCACGTGTCCGGGGTGGAGGAGTCGATTCGCGACGACTACGCCGCCCGGGAATCGCTGTTCACCGGGTTCGCGCGGTGGTGCGACACCGCGTCGGAGTGCCGCCAGCGCGGCGGCGACGTCAGCCGGGTCTGGCGGGACCTGGTCGCCGCGGCGGACCGGGATCCGATCCCGGTCCGCGGCTCCGATCCGCCGGTGGCGTTCGACGGCACCCTGCTGAAGTTCCTGGGCTCCGGGTACCTCGTCCGCTCGGCGGAGTGGCCGAGGCTCTCCGCCGCGATCGAGAGCGCGGTCGCGGGCGACGCGGGCCCGATGGACTTCACCGGTGCCGGTGTGGTCCCGGTGCTCCCGGCCGCCGCGCTGGCCACCCAGTGCGCCGACGGGTTCCGCTTCGACGGATACGCCGATTACGCCCGGGCCCGCCGGGACAGCGCCCGGAGCGCGCCGCACCTGGGCGGTGAGCGCGAGTCCTACGTCGCCACCTGCGCGGGCTGGCCGGCGCCGGTCGCGAACCCGCCCGGCCCGCTGCCGGGCGACCGGTTGCCGCCGTTCCTCGGGGCGGGCCCGGTGCTGGAGTACTCCTCGGTGCGCGCGGTCGTCGACCAGGTGCCGGGGTCGGTGACGATCCGCTTCGACGACACGGGTCACGGGCTCTACCTCAACCAGGGCAACCGCTGCGTCATCGAGCACGCCGACCGGTACCTGACCGACGGCGTGCTGCCGCCGGCGGACGCGGTGTGCCCGCCGAACGCCTGACGAGCGGAGGATGGGCCGGGTGACGGGGAACGCGCTGCGCCGGGACCGGGTGCTCGCGGCGTGGCGCGGTCTCCGGCCCGGCCTGCAGGACGTCCTGATCGCGGCCGTGGTGACCGCCGCGACCCTGACCATGTTGATGTCCGACGCCCGGTTCCTCGACGGTGGGCCCGAGCTGGCCTGGCCGCTGCTGGCCGTCGCCGCCTCCGCGCCGCTGGTGCTCCGACGGCGTTTCCCGATCGCGGTGGCCGCGGCCGCGGCCGTGCTGACCACGCTGGCCGCCGTGCTCGCCGGCCGGGACGTCGGTTACCTGGGCGCGGCCGTGGCGATCGGCTCGGCGGCCTACCACGCCGCCGGCCGGGTACCGCTGCTGGCGGTGGGAGCGGTGGCCTGGACGGCGGCCTTCGGCGTGACCGGGGGTGGCGGGGTCGAGGTGGGCGCGCTGGTGATGTACGGCGGGCTCGGGCTGGCCCCGGTCGCGGTCGGGTACGCGTTGCGCCTGCAGGCCGACCGCGGCGCCGACCTCGCTCGCCTGGAGCGAGCCAGGTCGGCGCTCGAGCGGGCCGAGGAGCGCGCCCGGATCGCCCGCGACGTGCACGACGCCGTCGGCCACCACCTCAGTGCCATCCGGCTGCAGGCCGTCGGCGCCCGCCGCAGCCCGGACTCCGCGCAGACGGCCGAACGCACGCTGCGCACCATCGCCGACCTGTCCCACCGGGCCCTGACCGACATCCGCGAGCTGCTGGAGGTGCTGCGCGACGAGGCGCCCGAGCCGGGCGGACCCGGGCTGGCTGATCTCGACCCGCTGGTGCGCGGCTTCGACGAGCAGGGCCTGGCGGTGCGCCTGCGGGTCGCGGCGGACGTCGAGCGCGACCTCCCGGCGGCGGTCGGGTCGTGCGTGGTGCGGATCGTGCGGGAGGCACTGGTGAACGTCCTGCGGCACTCCGCAGCCCGGGCGGCGGTCGTGCGGATCGACCGCGCCGGTGGTGCGGTCGTGGTGTCCGTGCGCGATCCCGGACCGGCCCGTTCGCCGGACGCGGTGGGCCGGGACGGCACCGGCGGTGGGATCCGCGGGATGGCCGAACGCGCGAACGCCCTCGGGGGGACCGCGGAGGCCGGGCCGGACGGCCGGGGCGGCTGGGGGGTCCGCGCCGCGCTGCCCTGGGCTCCGGTGCACGAGGGGGCGCGGGCGTGATCAGGTTGCTGATCGCCGACGACCAGGAGGCCGTGCGCGACGGGCTGCGGATGCTGCTCGGCGGCGAGCCCGACATCGACATCGTCGGCACGGCGGCGGACGGCGTCGAGCTGGTGGCGCTGGCCCGGCGGCGCCGCCCGGACGTCGTGCTGACCGACATCCGCATGCCCGGGATGGACGGCGTGACCGCGATCCACCTGCTGACCGGGCTCGACCCCGCCCCCGCGGTGATCGCGCTGACCACGTTCGACACCGACGAGCACCTGTTCGGCGCGCTGCAGGCCGGGGCGATCGGCTTCCTGCTCAAGGACGGCGACGAGGAGCTGTTCGGGCGGGCGGTGCGCACCGCGCATCAGGGGGGCGGGCTGATCGACCCGCAGGTCACCCCGCGGCTGGTGCGCCGGTTCGCGACGACCTCACCGCGCCCGGCCGGCCGCGAGCTCGACCGGCTCACCGGCCGCGAGACCGAGGTGCTGCGCTGCCTGGGCTTCGGGCACTCCAACGCCCGCATCGCCGAACTGCTGGCGATCTCGCCGGGCACCGTCAAGGTCCACGTGGAGCGGGTGCTGGCCAAGCTGGGGCTGGACGGCCGGGTGCAAGCGGCCCTCTACGCCCACCGGCACGGACTGCTCACCTGGGCCGACCAGGACACCGCAGGGCCAGCCGGGCGGGACTAGCTCGTCGTGCTCCGGTCCGGGTCGAGCGGGGTCACCGACCGAGATGGCGCAGCGCTTCGGCCAGGTCCACCACGTCGGCGTACTTGGCGTCCAGGTCGCGCAGGTTCTGCTCGTGCACCTCCGGCGTGCGATCGGCGCAGGCCTGCCGCACGACCAGCGGGCGCAGGCCGTGGCCGAGCGCGTCGGTGGCGGTGGCCCGGACGCACCCCGAGGTCGACACCCCGGCGATCACCACGGTGTCCACCCCGGCGGCGTGCAGGGTGGCGGCCAGCGAGGTGCCGAAGAAGCCCGACGCGTACTGCTTGGGGACCACCGGCTCGCCGGGCGCCGGGGCGAGCACCAGCTCGCCCCAGCCGCCCTCGGCGTCCTCGGCGAACGCGGCCAGCGCCGGCACCTTCCGCGCGAACAGCCCGCCGTCGGCCAGGCCGCGGGTGTACCGGACGACCGTCCACAGCACCGGGTGCCCGGCGGCCCGGGCCGCGTCGACCAGCTCCGCGGTGGCGTCCACGGCCGGGCCCGGATCGGGCAGCAGGAACGGCCCACCGGCCTCGGTGTAGGCCCGCACCAGGTCGATCACCAGCACCGCCGGCCGGGCACCCCACCCGACCCGCCCGCTGAAGGCGCTCCCGTGCGGCCCGCTCACCCCCACCCCCGCTCTCGACGGGGTGCGGTCAGGTCCATGCGGGGCGTTTGGGGGCGGGGAGGCCGGTCTCGGCCTCGCAGTTGGCCAGCAGCTCGTCGATGGGCGGGCCCATGTCGAACACCGGGAGGTCGGCGGGGCGGTCGGCGCGCATCTGCTCGCGCAGGGCCGTGGTGGCCGCGGCGTCCACGCCGTCGTCGGTGACGACCACCCCGTAGCGGCGCGCGCCCTCGGCCGTGACCAGACCGCGGCGCACCTCCAGCTCCACCAGCTCCGGGTCGCGCTCCAGCGGGTCGCCCCAGCCGCCGCCGCCCCAGGTCACGAAGTGCAGCACGTCGCCGGCGGAGACGGGCACGTCGTGGCACTTGCTGGGCAGGACCTGGCGGGTGCCGTCGGCGCGGTCGAGCCACTTGGTGCCGCGCGCGCCCGGCGTTCCGCCGTTAACGCCCCAGGGGTAGGTCAGCCAGCGGTCGTCGTGGATGGCGATGGTGCCCGGCTCGCCGAACACGTACGCCACGTCGACGCCGTTGCCGCCGCGGTGCAACCCGGCGCCGCCGGTGTCGGCGACGGTCTCCCACTTGTCGATCCGCAGCGGGTAGTAGGACTCCAGGTACTCGCACGGGATGTTGACGAAGCTGGGCCACAGCGAGTGGCCGTCCGGCCCGTCGCCCAGCGGACGGCCGGGGATGCCGCCGAAGCCGATCGAGTACAGCTGGAACCACTCCCCGGCCCGGTCGCCGGACGAGTAGTGCCCGGAGTACATGAAGTGCGGGCTGGAGGAGAACCCGGCCGCGTTGAGCAGCGCCGGGTTGGTCTGCCCGAGCAGCCCGCCGAACAGGTCGAACACCCGGCCGATGCCGTGGTTGCGGCCGTTGAGCGAGGCCGGGTGCTTGGGCTTCCAGTACGAGCCGTCCGGGATCGTGACGTCGACCAGCGGGTAGAAGCCGTCGTTCCAGAGGATCTGCGGGTCGGCCACGGTGATCATGTAGATCCCGAAGAACATCCGGGTCAGGTTCTCGTTGATGTAGTAGTTGATGGGCCCGGCGGCCTGCGGGCTGGACCCGGTGAAGTCCAGGTGCACCTTCTCCCCGGTGCGGGTCAGCGACAGCTTGAGCTCGTAGGGGCCGTTGCCGACGCCGTCGTCGCAGATGTAGTCGGTGAACGACAGGGTCCGGCCCTCCTCGAACACCATCCCCAGCAGGACCTTCATCGCGTCGTAGTTGCGCTGCAGCAGCGCGTCCAGCGCGGACAGGTAGGTGCCGGTGCCGAACCGCTCGCACATCTCGACCACCCGCCGCGACGCGGTGCGGCAGGCCGCGACCAGGCCGTTGAGGTCGGCGCGGTTCCAGTCCGGCATCCGCACCTGGTTGAGGATGATCCGCAGCGCGTCGGAGTTGAGCTTCCCCTTCGAGTACAGCTTGAAGGGCGGGATGACCACGCCCTCCTCGTAGATCGTGCGCGCGTCGGTGGGCATCGAGCACGGGGTCTTGCCGCCCACGTCGGACATGTGCCCGAACATCGACGCCCAGCCGACCACCCGGCCCTCGTGGAAGATCGGCACCACCACCAGCCAGTCGTTGGCGTGGCTGATCGCCGCCCCGCAGGCGTAGGGGTCGGAGGTGAGCAGGACGTCGCCCTCCTCGACGGTGTCGTCGAAGCCCTCCAGGAAGTCCGGGATCGACAGCCCGAACTGGCCGACCACCATCTTCCCGCTCGGGTCGCCGATCAGCGGGAACTCGTCGTGCTGCTCGCGGATGCCGGGGGAGAGCGCGGTGCGGAACAGCACCTCGTCCATCTCGTAGCGGGCGTTGCGCAGCCCGTTCTCGATGAGGTCCAGGGTGACCGGGTCGACCTCGCCCTTCTCGACGGCCCCGGTCGCGGTCTCGATGATGCGTGCCATCGTTCAGCCCTCCGTGCTGTCGGTCTGGACGGGGTTGATCAGCAGGCTGCCCGACGGGTGCACCGTCGCGGCGTGCCCGGGCAGGACGAGGGTGGTCGAGTCCATCTCGGTGACGATCGCCGGTCCGGTGATCACGTGCCCGGCGCGCAGCGTCGCCCGGTCGTAGATCGCGGCCTCCACGCTCGCCCCGGAGACGTGGATCGGGTGGCGGTCCACCGGTTCGGGGTCGCCCTGCGCCTCGGCCAGGGTGACCGCGGCGACCTGCGGGCGCGGCCCGGACACCGTGGCCCGGGCGTTGACCAGTTCGTGGTCGGTGCCGAGCAGGAAGGAGAACAGCCGCTCGTGCTCGGTGTCGAAGGCCGCGGCGAGCCGGTCGAGCGCGTCCGGTGCGTCCAGCCAGGACGGGTCGACGTCCACCCCGATCTCGAATCCCTGCCCGTGGTAGCGCACGTCGACCTGGTAGGTGACGGTCTGGTCGGACCCGGGCACGCCCTGCCCGGCGAGCCGGCCGCCGGCCTCGGCGGCCAGTTCGCGCAGGACCCCGGCCAGGCCGTCGCCGGTCAGGTCGGCGAACCGGGACAGCACGGTGCGCGCCGACCCGCTGCGCTTGGACGTCGTCGCGTCGCCCAGGGCGCTGAGCACCCCGGGGGACGGCGGCACGATCACCGGCCACGCCCCGGTCAGCTTCCCCAGCGCGTTGGCGTGCAGCGGACCGGCGCCGCCGAACGCGACCAGGGCGAAGTCGCGCGGGTCGAAGCCCTGCTGCACCGAGACCAGGCGCAGCCCGCCGAGCATGTTCTCGTTGACGATGTCGACGATCCCGGCCGCTGCGGCCTCGGGGGAGCCCAGGCCCATCGCCTCGGCGACCTTGCCGACCGCGCCGCGGGCGGCGTCCACGTCCAGGGTGATCTCGCCGCCGGCCAGCGCGGCCGGCAGGTAGCCCAGCACCACGTTCGCGTCGGTGACCGTGGGCTCGGTACCGCCGCGGCTGTAGGCGGCCGGGCCGGGGTCGGCGCCGGCGGACTGCGGACCGACGCGCAGGGCCCGGGTCAGCTCCGGGACGTGCGCGATCGAGCCACCGCCCGCGCCGACCGTCCGGATGTCGACGCTGGAGGCGCGCACCGTGAGGTCGCCGACCTTGGTCTCCCGCCCGATCCGCGGGGTGAGGTCCTGCACCAGCGCGACGTCGGTGGAGGTGCCGCCCATGTCGAAGGTGATCAAGTCCCGGTAGCCGCACTGCTCGGCGATCCACACCGCGCCGGTGACCCCACCGGCCGGGCCGGACAGCAGCATGGTGACCGGAGCGTCGATGGCGGCGTCGGCCGAGGACAGCCCGCCGTCGCTGCGCAGGATGGCCAGCTCACCGGCCACTCCGCCGTCGCGCAGCCGGGACGACAGCGTGGAGACGTACTTCCGGACCTGCGGCTGCACGTAGCCGTTGGCGACGGTGGTGACGGTGCGCTCGTACTCGCGCAGCTCGGGCAGCACGTCGCTGGACAGCGACACCGGCACCCCGGGCAGCACCTCGGCGGCGATCTCGCCGACCCGCCGCTCGTGGGTCGGGTCGGCGAAGGAGTTGATCAGCGACACGGCCAGCGCCTGGATGCCGCGCCCGGCCAGCTTCCCGAGCTGGGCGCGCACGTCGTCCTCGTCGAGCTCGCGGACCGTCGACCCGTCGCTGGCCGTGCGCTGGGCCACCTCGACGGTGTTCTCCAGCGCGGCCAGCGGCTCCGGCTTCGGCCAGATGATCCAGCCGGCCAGCCCGCCGGGCACGTAGGACCGGGCGATCTGCAGCACCTGGCGGAAGCCCTTGGTGGTCACCAGGCCGACGGTCGCGCCCTTGCCCTCCAGGATCGCGTTGGTCGCGACCGTGGTGCCGTGCAGCACCTGGGCGATCTCGCGCAGCTCGATCCCGGCCTCGGCGCAGACCTTGCCGACCCCGGTCAGCACGCCGACCGCCTGGTCGGCCGGGGTGGAGGCGGTCTTGGCCCGCCAGGTGGCGCCGCTGGCCTCCTCCACCAGCAGCACGTCGGTGAAGGTGCCGCCGACGTCGACACCGAGCCGGTAGGTCATGCGTCCTCCTGAGCTTGCCGGGCCGCGCGCACCATCACGGCGCGCGCGTTGTGGATGTGGGCGGTCATCACGGCCGCCGCCCACGCCGGGTCGCCGGCCCGGAGCGCGGCGACGATCTCGACGTGGTGGGCCAGGCTGCGGCGCAGCGAGGCGTCGTCGTAGGTGTGGAAGTTGCGCAGCACGATCGGGGTCTGCACCGCACCCGCCAGGGCCACCGCCATCGCCGGGTGCGCGGCCATGGCGACCAGCCGGCTGTGGAACCTCCGGTTGAGCGGGACCAGCGCGTCGAGGTCCTGGTCGGGAGCGGGGCTGCCGACCCGCACCATCTCCGTCGCCAGTTCGTCGAGCACGTCGGTGTCGGCCGGGGTCGCGTTCGGCACGGCCCGCGCGGTGAGCCGCGGTTCGAGCGCGGCACGCAGGTCGAACACGCTCTCCAGCTCGGCGACCGTCCAGCTCGCCACCCGGGCGCCGCGGTTCGGCGCGATCTCGACCAGGCCCTCCGCGGCCAGCCGGGCCAGCGCCTCGCGCACCGGGGTGCGGCTGACGCCCAGCCGCTCGGCCAGCTCGACCTCGCCGAGCCGGGCACCGGCCGGGAAGTCACCGCGCAGGATGTGCTCCCGCAGCGCGTCGACCGCTCGCTCCGATGCTCGCGTCATACGTCCCTCCTGGTCGGGATTGTGTGCAACTTAGGAGCGACGGCTTCCGCTGTCCAGGGATGAGCGGCTAGTTTTTGCCTGCGTGCATACAACTTGGGAGGTTCGGTGGGGAATCTGCTGTCGGGACCCACGACGCCGCGGGCCGCTCTGCGCGCCCTGCTGGGTGCGGGCGGGCCGGTGGTCGCCCCCGGGGCCTACGACGCCCTGTCCGCCCGGCTGGTCGAGCAGGCCGGGTTCGACGTGGTGTACATGACCGGGTTCGGCAGCACGGCCTCGCTGCTCGGCCGTCCCGACGTCGGGCTGCTCTCCGGCGCCGAGATGATCGACAACGCCCGCCGGGTCGCCGCCGCGGTGGACGTCCCGGTGATCGCGGACGCGGACACCGGCTACGGCAACGCCGTCAACGTCGTCCGCACGGTGCGCGAGTACGAGCAGGCCGGGGTGGCCGGGATCCACCTGGAGGACCAGGTCAGCCCGAAGAAGTGCGGGCACATGACCGGCAAGGCGGTGATCGGGACCGCGGAGATGGTCGGCAAGCTGGAGGCCGCCGTGGCCGCCCGGCGCGACCCCGACCTGCTGCTGATCGCGCGCACCGACGCGGCCGCCGTGGAGGGTCTGGACGCGGCGATCGCCCGGGCCCGCGCCTACGCCGCCGCCGGTGCCGACGTGCTCTTCGTCGAGGCCCCCGTCACCGAGGACGACATCGCCCGGGTGGCCGGCGAGCTGGCCGGGGTGGCCCCGCTGGTGTTCAACTGGGCCGAGGGCGGGCGCACCCCGCCGATCCCGCTGGCCCGCGTCGCCGAGCTCGGCTTCAGCCTGGTCCTGTTCCCGATCGGCACCCTGCTCGCGGCCACCGCCGGCATCCGCGCCCTGCTGCAGACCCTGCGCGCCGACGGCGTCCCCACCGCCGCGCTGCCCGGCCTGCCCACCTTCGGCGAGTTCACCGACCTGATCGGCCTGCCCGAGATCCAGGACCTGGAGCAGCGCTTCCGCGGGTCGTGAGCGGAAAACCGGGCTGGAGCACTGCTTTCCACTCACGACCCCCGGTGAGCTGGGCGGGCCGCGGTGGGGGCGGTGGGGCGACGCCTTACGCTCGGGCCCCATGACCAGCGACAGGGTGCGGGTGGCCGTGGTGTTCGGCGGTCGCAGCAGCGAGCACGCCATCTCCTGCGTGTCGGCGGGCAGCGTGATGAGCCACCTGGACCCGGAGCGGTTCGAGGTCGTGCCGGTGGGCATCACCCCCGACGGCGGCTGGGTGCTGGGCACCGACGACCCGCGCGAGCTGGTCATCGACGGCCGGGCGCTGCCCGAGGTGGACGGCAGCCGCACCGCGCTCGCGCTGCCCGGCGACCCCACCCGCGGCGGGCTGGTCGTGCTCGACCCCGACCGGGCCGGGCAGGTGTTCAGCGGCGTGGACGTGGTGTTCCCGGTGCTGCACGGCCCGTTCGGCGAGGACGGCACCATCCAGGGTCTGCTGGAGATGGCCGGCCTGCCCTACGTGGGCGCCGGGGTGCTGGCCAGCGCGGCCGGCATGGACAAGGAGTTCGCCAAGAAGCTGCTGGCCGCCGAGGGCCTGCCGGTCGGCGAGCTGGTCGTGCTGCGCCGGGGCACCCCCACGCTGACCGACGGGCAGCGCGAACGGCTGGGCCTGCCGGTGTTCGTCAAGCCGGCCCGGGCCGGCTCCTCGGTGGGCATCACCAAGGTCTCGGACTGGGCCGACCTGGACGCCGCGATCGCCACCGCCCGCGAGCACGACCCGAAGGTGCTCGTCGAGGCGGCGGTCGTGGGCCGCGAGGTCGAGTGCGGGGTGCTGGAGTTCCCGGACGGCTCGCTGCGGGCCAGCATGCCCGCCGAGATCCGGCTCGTCGGCGCCGACGGCCACACCCCGGAGTTCTACGACTTCGAGTCCAAGTACCTCGACGACGTCTGCGAGTTCGACATCCCGGCCAAGCTCGACGACGCCGTCGCCGACCGGCTGCGCGAGATGGCGATCGCCGCGTTCCGCGCGCTGGACTGCCAGGGCCTGGCCCGGGTGGACTTCTTCCTCGGCCCGGACGGCGAGCTGACCGTCAACGAGGTCAACACCATGCCCGGGTTCACCCCGATCTCGATGTACCCGCGCGCCTGGGCGGTCACCGGCATCGACTACCCGACCCTGCTCAGCACCCTGGTGGAGACCGCCCTCGCCCGGGGCACCGGCCTGCGCTGACGACGGCCGTCGTCGGCCGAACCGTCGGACGGACGAGAACCGCGTTCGGCCGGCGTGCCGGGGCGAGAGCAGCTGCGGTCCGACCGGCCGTGGTGGCCGCCGGATCAGCCCCCGGGTTCGAGCACCCGGCCGTGCACCAGCCGGGTCAGCGGGGCGCCCAGGGAGCGGCGCTCCCCGCCGACCCGCACCCAGCGCGGCCCGCCGAACGGCTCCTGCTCGTCGACCTCGACCACCACGCCCGGGAAGACGCCCAGCTCACCGAGGTAGCGCAGGGCCGCGCTGTCGCGGTCGGAGACCCGGACGACCAGGAACCGCGAGCCCTGGTCGGCGGAGTCGAGCGCGTCGCCCCAGACCTCCTCGTGCGGGCCGTCCCGGGG
>JASLAP010000352.1 GCA_030147065.1 Pseudonocardia sp.
GAGCTCAAGCAGCTCGCGGAGTACGGCATCACGCCGATGGGCGAGCGGGCCTGGACCAAGGCCGGCGCGCTCGCGGGCGCCGGGCACGGCGCGGGCAACCCCAATGACGGCAAGTAGCGCGCAAAACACGGATGCGGGCGCCGATAGGCTCGAAGCCCGCCCACCTGGAGGTACTCCGTGCTCCGCATGTCCACCCTGTTCCTGCGCACCCTGCGTGAGGACCCGGCGGACGCGGAGGTCCCGAGCCACCGGCTGCTCGTGCGCGCGGGCTACGTGCGCCGCGTCGCACCCGGCATCTACTCCTGGCTGCCGCTCGGCGTGCGGATGCTCGAGCGGGTCAGCCGCATCGTGCGGCAGGAGATGGACGCGATCGGCGGGCAGGAGGTCCTGTTCCCCGCGCTGATCCCGCGCGAGCCGTACGAGACGACCAACCGCTGGACCGAGTACGGCGACCTGCTGTTCCGCCTCAAGGACCGGCGCGGCAACGACTACCTGCTCGGGCCCACCCACGAGGAGCTGTTCACCCAACTCGTCAAGGGCGAGTACGCGTCCTACAAGGACTACCCGGTGATTCTGTACCAGATCCAGAACAAGTACCGCGACGAGGCGCGGCCGCGCGCGGGGATCCTGCGCGGGCGGGAGTTCGTGATGAAGGACTCCTACTCGTTCGACCTGACCGACGAGGGGCTGGCCGAGTCCTACCGGCGCCACCGCGAGGCCTACGTCCGGATCTTCGACCGGCTGGACCTGGAGTACGTGGTCGTCGCGGCCACGTCCGGGGCGATGGGCGGGTCGGCGTCGGAGGAGTTCCTGGCCGTGGCCGAGACCGGTGAGGACACCTACGTCCGCAGCCCCGGCGGCTACGCGGCCAACGTCGAGGCGGTCACCACGCCCGCGCCCGAGCCCCGCCCGCTGGCGGGGCTGCCCGAGGCGCAGGCGCACCACACGCCCGACACCCCGACCATCGCGACCCTCGTCGCGTACCTCAACGCGCACCTCGGCGGGCGCACCTTCACCGCCGCGGACACCCTGAAGAACGTGCTGGTCAAGACCCGCCGGCCGGGCTCGACGGAGTGGACGCTGCTGGGCGTGGGCCTGCCCGGGGACCGCGAGGTCGACCTGAAGCGGCTGGAGGCGGCGCTGGAGCCGGCCGAGGTCGCGCTGCTCGACGAGGCCGACTTCGCCCGGCACCCGTTCCTGGTCAAGGGCTACATCGGCCCGGGCGCGCTGGCCGCCAACGGGGTGCGCTACCTGGTCGACCCCCGCGTGGTCACCGGCACCGCCTGGGCCACCGGCGCCGACAAGCCCGACCACCACGTCGTCGACCTGGTCTGCGGGCGCGACTTCACCCCGGACGGCACCATCGAGGCGGCCGAGGTCCGCCCGGGCGACCCCGCCCCGGACGGCAGCGGCCCGCTGTCGGCCGCCCGCGGCATCGAGATCGGGCACGTGTTTCAGCTCGGCCGCAAGTACGCCGACGCCGCCGGCCTGGACGCGCTGGGCCCGGACGGCAAGCCGGTCCGGATCACCATGGGGTCCTACGGCGTCGGGGTGTCCCGGCTGGTGGCCGTGATCGCCGAGCAGAACCACGACGGGTCCGGCCTGGTCTGGCCGCGGGCCGTGGCTCCGGCCGACGTGCACCTGGTGATCGCCGGCAAGACCGAGGAGATCACCGCCGGCGGCGAGCGGATCGCCGCCGAGCTGTCCGCGGCGGGGCTGCGGGTGCTGCTCGACGACCGCAAGGCCTCGCCGGGGGTCAAGTTCGCCGACGCCGAGCTGATCGGCGTGCCGACCATCGTGGTGGTCGGGCGCGGGCTGGCCGGCGGCACCGTCGAGGTGAAGGACCGCCGCTCGGGGGAGCGCACCGACGTCGCCGTCGGTGACGTCGTGCGGCGACTGGTGGAGACGACGAGGGGTCAGTGACGACGTCCGGTCGGCCGTCGGCCGGCCGGGCGCACTGCGAGGGGGGCGGGGCCGAGACATGCGCGAGGACATGCGCGAGGACACGATCCAGTTGCCGGGCGGACCACCGGTGCCGGACCCGGCACCGGTGCAGGCGGTGCAGCCGGGGGACCTGACCCCCGAGCTGATCAACACCGACTGGTGGTCCGACGACATGCTGGTGCGGGCCGGCATCCCGGTCGTGGACATCCCCTTCGTCAGCATCGGCGGCGGCATCGGGTCCTTCGTCACCGTCGACTACCTGCGCATCTGCGGCGTGCCGACGTCGGCGATCCGGGTGCTGACCCAGCTCAACCACCCGTGGGAGAGCTACGAGTACCTGACCCGGGTCTCCCAGATCCCGCGCGGCGAGCGGCTGCGCAGCGACTCGGCCTCCTGCCCGGACAACATCTGGGGCTTCCCCAGCTACGGCATCCGCGAGGCCTGGGCCACCAAGTCGGTCAAGCCGCTGTTCCAGCTGCTCACCGAGCCGATCCTGGACGACTACTGGACCCCCAAGGCGGGTCACGCCTTCGAGTCGATGGAGCGCGAGCACGACCGGATCGGCTACGCCGAGACCGTGGTCAAGGGCCAGGTCCGGATGGTGCGCCGGCGCATCGGTGGGGGCTACTTCACCATCCTCACCCCGCCGGAGGGCGCCAGCCCGACCCGGCGGGTGGCGTTCCGCAGCCGCTACGTGCACATCGCGGTCGGCTACCCGGGCCTGAAGTTCCTGCCCGACCTGCAGGAGTACCGCGAGCGGCACCGCGACTACGGCAGCGTGGTCAACGCCTACGAGCCGCACGAGCAGATCTACCAGCGGCTGCAGGCCGCCCCCGGCGCGGTGCTGGTGCGCGGCGGCGGCATCGTCGCCTCCCGGGTGCTGCAGCGGCTGATCGACGACCGCGACCGGATGGGCCTGCAGACCCAGATCCTGCACGTGTTCCGGACCTTCGTCACCGGCTCGCACGGCCCGAGCATCTTCATGCGCCGCCGGGGCGGCGACGGCTGGGCCTACCAGGGCTTCAACTACCCCAAGTCGGTGTGGGGCGGGCAGCTCAAGGCCCGGCTGCGCAAGCTGGAGGGCCAGGACCGCAAGAACCTCTACGACCAGTTCGCCGGCACCAACACCCCGCGCCGGCGCAACTGGCAGGCCCAGATGCGCCGCGGCCGGGCCCAGGGCTGGTACCACGCGTTCCAGGGCGAGATCGCCGCGATGCGCCCCGGCCAGGGCGGCACCGTCAACGTCGACCTGAAGACCGCGCAGGGCCCGCGCCAGGTGCAGGTCGTCGGGGTGGTCGACTGCACCGGTCTGGAGGCCGACGTGCGCGAGCACCGGGTGCTGGCCGACCTGCTCGACCACGGCGGGGCCGGGCGCAACCCGCTGGGACGGATGGACGTCGAGCGCAGCTTCGAGCTGCGCGGCACCCGCAGCGAGCCGGGCCGGATGTACCTGTCGGGCAGCGCCGCCAACGGCGGCTACTTCCCCGGCGTGGACACCTTCCTGGGCCTGCAGATCGCCGCCCAGGAGATCGCCGACGACCTGCGGCCCCTCGGGTTCTGCTCCGGCCTGGGCCCGATGCGCTCCACCCACCAGTGGTGGTTGTGGGCCCGAGGGAAGAGGATCTGACCGTGCTCCCCACGCTCAACGGGCGGATCCAGACCCGCATCGCCGTGCTCGCGGTGGTCGGCGGGCTGTGGACGCTCCTGCTGACCCCGCTGCTGCCGCTGGGCGGCAGCCTCCGCGACGCCTACGCGACCACCTTCACCATCCTGCTGACCACCATCGTGCTGGGCGTCGGCTGGGAACTGCTCTACCACCTGCTCATGCAGTTCCGCTGGGAGAAGGACTGGCCGACGCTGTTCGGGCTGGTCACCGTGGTCAACGAGGGTGCCCTGGTCTGGCTGCTGCTGTCGGTCGGCGCGGTGCCCGGCATCGACGGCCCGGTGCCGTTCGGGGCCTTCCTGCTGCTGTTCCTGACCACCTGGATCGTGGTCTGGCTGGTGGTGAACGGACCCATGCGGGTGCCGTTCGTCCACTGGCGCTTCCGCGGCGGGAGGCTGGTCTAGTGCCCGCCCGCGGGCACCGGCCGACCGGGGAGGGGCAGTAGTGGACTTCGACGCCGGACGGGCCGCCGTGGTCGCCGGGGGCCCGCCGGACGCCGTCGTCGGCCGGTGGCCCGGACTCGTGTGCGTCGCGCAGGGACCGGACCCGGACGCGCTGGCCCGGCTGCTGGACCTGTGCGCCGCGGTCGCCGCCGAGCAGCGCGGATCGCCCGGGCGGGCGCTGGCCCGCCGGCTGGCCATGTGGCTCGGGGCCGGTGACGGCTCCGACGGACCCGGCGACGACCTGCGGTTCGGCACGCTCGCCGTGGCCGGCGGGCAGTGGGCGACCTTCCTGTCCGGGGCGGTCGAGCTGGTGGTGCCCAACCAGGACCTGGCGCTGTCCGGCGCCCAGTCGGCGGCCTGGACCGACCGGCTGCTGCCCACGCCCGACGGCCCGGTCGCGCTCGCGCTGGACGGCGTGGCGGTGCCGCCGGACATGGGCGGCGTGCACGACCTGCGGCTCGGCGTGGTGCCGGGCAGCGGGGTGGTGCTGGTCCCCGCCGGTCGCCCGGCCGGCACGGACGAGCCGGAGACGGCGACCGGGAGGTCGAGCGCGGAGGCCGCCCCCGGGATCGTGCCGGCGTGGGACGAGCCCGCGGCCGGGCCGGCGTGGGACGAGCGGGCCGTACCGGCGGACTACCCGCCCGACGCGGTCCCGGCGTTCGACGCGGAGCCCGCCGCCGGCGCCGGAGGCGCCCACGAGGCCCCGGACCGGCCCGCCGGGGTACCGGCGGTCGGGCTGTTCGGTGGCGGCCCTCAGCACGGCGGCCCGCAGCACGGCGGCCAGCAGCACGGCGGCCAGCAGCACGGCGGCCATGGACGCAGCGATCGAGAACACAGCGGCCCGGAGCGCGGCGGCCCCGAACACGGAGGTGCTGAGCACAGAGGCGCTGAGTACGGCGGCCCGGAGCGCGACGGTCCCGAACGGGGTCCCGAGGAGTACGGGGCGGAGGCGCACCGCGACGCGGGACCCGGCGGCGGGCAGGCCGGTGGCTTCGCCGACGACGGCTCGTCCCCGGCCCCGTTCGAGGCGGTCGAGCCGTCGCCGGAACCGGACCGGCCGGTGCTGGCCAAGCGCGGTGCCCCGGCCGGTCCCGCCGATGCCGGTGCTGCCGGTCCTGCCGGTGCTGCCGATGCGCGGCCGACCGGCGGCGAGCAGCACGCGGCACCGGGGCCCGCCGCGGGCTTCGGCGACGAGCGGCAGGTCCCGGAAGCTGTCGGCGCCCACGCGGATGCGCACCAGCAGGTCCCCGACTTCGAGCGCACCGAGGTCACCCCGCGGGGTCGAACCCCGGTCGGCATCGGACCGCCGGCGGGGGCCCACCGCGGGGTGCCCGGCGGCGAGGACGCGACCGCGGTGTCGCCGGCCGTCCGCGGGGCGGTCCCGGAGGCCCCGCCCCGCCCGCCGCAGTCCGGTCCCGGCTCCGGACCCGGCCGCGAGCCGGTCCGGCCGCAGTCCGGTCCCGGCCGTGAGCCCGGCCCGCCGCA
>JASLAP010000705.1 GCA_030147065.1 Pseudonocardia sp.
GCCGCGGCCGGAGCGGCCGGGGTGGCCGTCGGGGGTGCCCGGTGAACCCGCTGGCCGGCCGGCTGGAGGGCCGGGTCGCGGTGGTCACCGGGGCCGGGCGCGGCATCGGCGCCGGGATCGCCCGGCTGCTGGCCGCCGAGGGCGCCGCGGTGGTCGTCAACGACGTGGGCGCGGAGCTGGACGGGACCGGCAAGGACGCCGGCCCGGCCGCCCAGGTGGTCGACGAGATCACCGCGGCCGGCGGCACCGCGATCGTCGACGGCTCGGACATCTCCGACACCGGAGCCGCCGAGGGCATGGTCCGCACCGCGATCGAGAAGTTCGGGTCGCTGGACGTGCTGGTCAACGTGGCCGGCATCCTGCGCGACCGGATGATCTTCAACCTGACCGAGCAGGAGTGGGACGACGTCATCCGGGTGCACCTCAAGGGGCACTTCGCCACCATCAAGCCGGCCGCGAGCTACTGGCGCGAGCAGCGCAACCCGGACGGGCACTACCGGATCATCAACTTCACCTCGGTCTCCGGGCTCTACGGCGCGCCCGGCCAGCCCAACTACGCCGCGGCGAAGATGGGCATCGTCGGGCTGACCTACTCCTGCGCCAACGCGCTGGGGCGCTACGGGGTGACCGCCAACGCCATCTCCCCCGGTGCCGCGACCCGGATGACCGGGTCGATCCCGACCGAGCGCCGGCGCAGCACCATGCAGTCCGACGACGAGTTCTCGCCGGACAACATCGCCCCGATCGTGGCCTACCTGGCCTCGCCGGCCTCGGACTGGCTCACCGGGCAGGTGATCGGGGCCAAGGGCTACGAGGTCCAGCTGATGAACAAGCCCGCGCCGCTGCGCCAGCTCAACTCCGACGCGCCCTGGCAGCCGGAGAAGCTCGCCGACCTCGTCGAACGCATCTTCAAGCCGGCCGTCACCGGCTCCGACCGCTAGCAGGAGGACGTCATGCAGCTCGTGTTCGACGCCGAGCAGGAGGAGCTGCGCCGCTCGGTGCGCCGGTTCTGCGACAGCCAGATGCCCACCGAGACGGTCCGCACGCTGATGGACACCCCGCACGCCCACGACCCGGCCCGGTGGAAGCGGATGGCCGAGGAGCTGGGCCTGCAGGGCCTGGTGGTGCCCGAGGAGCACGGCGGCAGCGGGGCGGGCTTCGTCGAGCTGGCCGTGGTGCAGGAGGAGTTCGGCCGCGCGATCATGCCCGGACCGTTCCTGTCGGCGGTGTTCGCCACCTACGCGGTCCTGGACGCCGGCGACGACGAGGCGGCCAAGGACCTGCTGCCCGGGGTGGCCGACGGCACGACGATCGCCACCGTCGCGGTCACCGAGCCCGACGGCCGGTGGGACCTGGCCGCCACCGGCACCGTCGCCCGCCCCGACGGGCAGGGCTTCGCGCTGCACGGCACCAAGGCCTACGTCCCGGACGGGGCGCTGGCCGACCTGGTGCTGGTGGTGGCCCGCACCGACGCCGGGCTGTCGCTGTTCGCGGTGGACACCACCGCGGCCGGGGTGACCCGGACCGCGCTGCCCACCCTGGACCAGACCCGCCCGCTGGCCACCGTCGAGCTGGACGGGGCGCCGGGCCGGCTGGTCGGCACCGACGGCGCGGCCGGCACCACGATGGCCGCGACGCTGCAGAAGGTCGCCGTGGCGATCGCCCTGGAGCAGGTCGGCGGGGCGCAGCGGGCACTGGACATGGCCGTGGAGTACGCCAAGCAGCGCCAGCAGTTCGGCCGGTTCATCGGCTCGTTCCAGGCGATCAAGCACAAGGCCGCGAACGTGATGCTGCAGGTGGAGTCGGCGCGGGCGGCGGCGTACTACGCGGCCTGGGCGGTGGCCGCGGGCTCCCCGGAGGTGCCCGCGGTGTCCAGCCTGGCCAAGGCCTACTGCTCGGACGCCTACTTCTTCGCCGCCACCGAGAACATCCAGATCCACGGCGGCATCGGGTTCACCTGGGAGCACGACGCGCACCTGCACCTCAAGCGGGCCGAGGCGAGCCGGCTGTGGCTGGGCGACCCGGCGTTCCACCGGGCCCGGCTGGCCGACGCCATCGGCGTCTGAACCGCGCGACGGGGACGGGGGTACGGCGATCGGTGGTGGGCTCGGTAGTGGGCACGGGCGCGCTGCGGAGCGGACCGGACACCGAGCGGGAGCGCACCCGGTACGGCTACCGGCTGCTGTCGGTGGTCTGCCTGGCCTCGCTGATGACCGGCATCAACGTCAGCTCGCTGAACATCGCGCTGCCCGCCGTCGTCTCCGGGCTGTCCGCCACCCCGGTGCAGGCCAGCTGGATCCTGCTGTCCTTCCAGCTCACCCACGTCACGCTGATGATCTTCTTCGGTCGGCTGGCGGACGTGCTGGGCCGGCGGCTGATGTACCTGACCGGCGTCGGGCTGTTCACCGTGGCGAGCCTGCTCGCCGGGATGGCGCCCGACGTCGGGCTGCTGCTGGTGTGCCGGGTGCTGCAGGCGACCGGGGCCGCGATGCTGATCACCAACAGCGCGGCGCTGATCACCGCGGCGTTCCCGCGCCGGCTGCTGGGCCAGGGGCTGGGCATCTACATGGCCTCGTTCTCGCTGGCCCAGATGCTCGGCCCGACCGTCGGCGGGGTGGTCACCGACGAGTTCGGCTGGCGCTGGACCATGTTGATCAACGTGCCGCTCGGGGTGGTGTGCCTGCTCTGGGGGCTGCGGGTGATGGAGAAGGTGCCGCGCTCGGGCGAGCCGCTGCGCCTGGACCCGGTGGGCAACCTGCTGGTGGTGCTCGGGCTCGGCGGGCTGCTGCTGGCCCTGTCGCAGTCCGGCACCACCGGCTGGACCGACCCGTGGGTGATCGGTGGCGCGGTGGCCTTCGCCGTGGCGGTGCCGGTGTTCCTGCTGGTGGAGCGGCGGGTGGCGGCCCCGGTGGTGGACGTGCGGCTGTTCCGCGAGCCGGTGATCGGGATCGGCGTGCTGGCCGGGTTCCTGGGCACCATGTCGCGGTTCGCGGTGGTGCTGCTGATGGGGCTGTACTTCCAGGCCGTGCAGGGCGACTCGCCCAGCGAGGCGGGCTGGAAGATCCTGCCGCTGGCGGTGGCCTCGATCGTCTCCTCGCCCGGGGCCGGGGTGCTGCTGCGCTGGATCCGGGCCCGGACGGTGGCCGCGATCGCCTCCACGGTCTCGCTGGCCGGGCTGGTCCTGCTGCTGGTGGTGATCGACGTGGACACCCCGTACCCGCTGATCATCGCGGCGGTGGTGGTGATCGGGCTGGGCTCGGGGGCGTTCATCCCGGCCAACAGCACCGCGATGCTGCAGGACGTGCCGGCCCACCGGCTGGGCATCGTCAACGGGGTCCGGCTGATGGCGCAGAGCTCCGGGGTGGTGATCAGCACCGCGGTCTCGCTGATGCTGATCAGCCTGCCGCTGCCGCCCGCGCTGCGCGGGCAGGTGCTGGAGGGCTCGATCGCGAAGGTGTCCCCGGACGCCCTGGACGGGCTGATCGCCGGGTTCCGCTGGGCGTTCGGGGTGATGGCGGTGATGGCGGCGCTGTGCGTGCTGGCGTCGCTGGTCGGGCGGCGCACCGCCGCCCCGGCCGGCAGCCGCACCGCGGTCCCCGACATCGACGGGTGACCCGGCTCGACAGGTAGGGACGAGGAGGAGCGATGGGCGAGTTGGACGGCAGGGTGGCCCTGGTGACCGGGGCCAGCCGGGGCATCGGGGCGGCGATCGCGCGGCGGTTGGCCGCGGCCGGGGCGTCGGTGGCGGTGTCCGCGCGGACGGTCGCCGAGGGCGAGTCGCGGTTCGCCGGCACCATCGCCGGGACGGTCGCGGAGATCGAGGGGACCGGCGGGCGGGCCATCGCGGTGCGGGCCGACCTCGCCGTGCCCGCCGAGCGCGCGGCGCTCGTCGAGCGGGTGACCGCCCGGCTCGGGCCGGTCGACGTGCTGGTCAACAACGCCGCGGTCACCTGGTTCACCCCGGTCACCGGGTTCGCCGAGAAGCACTACGCGCTGATGTTCGAGGTGCAGGTGACCGCGCCGTTCGACCTGGCCCGGCGGGTGGTCCCGGGCATGCGCGAGCGCGGCGGCGGGGCGATCCTCAACATCTCCTCGCGGGCCGCGATCCACCCGCCGCCCACCCGGCCCGGGCGCGGCGGCACCGTGTACGGCATGTGCAAGGCCGCCCTGGAGCGGTTCAGCACCGGCCTGGCCGCCGAGGTGCACGCCGACGGGATCCGGGTCAACGCGCTCTCGCCGAACAAGGTCGTGCCCACGCCCGGAACGCTGTTCCACCACCTGACCAGCGAGGACGATCCCGACGCCGAGCCCGACGAGGTGATGGCCGAGGCGGCGTTCGCGCTGTGCCGGCCCACCCCGCCCGGCACCGAGCCGCTCACCGGCCGGGTCGCCTACTCCCAGGACCTGCTGGCCGAGCTGGGCACGGCGCTGCCCCGGTGACCGGGCCGCCCGAGCTGCCCGCCGGCTGGGTGCGGGTCGACTGCCACCTGCACACCGTCGCCTCCGGGGACGCCGTGCTCGGCCTGGAGGAACTGGCCGAGCGGGCCGTCGCCGAGGGCGTGGACGTGGTGTTCGTGACCGACCACCACGAGATCTCCGCCGCGCTGCGGCTGCAGCGCCGCGACCTCGGGGTGCGGATCGAGGTCGGCGAGGAGATCCGCACGCCCGACGGCGAGCTGCTCGGGCTGTTCCTGCGCGAACGGATCCCCTACGTGCTGCCGACCGCGGTGGTCGTCGAGCGGATCCGGGCGCAGGGCGGGCTGGTCGGGCTGCCGCACCCGTTCGACCCGGTCCGGTCGGGCACCGGTGCGGTGGCCGACGCGCTGTGCGCGAGCGGCGCGGTCTCGTTCGTCGAGGCGTTCAACGCCAAGGTCGGGGACCCGGCGCACAACGCGGCCGCCGCGGAGCTGGCCGCCCGGCACAGCCTTCCGGTGACCGCAGGCTCCGACGCGCACGACGCGGCCGGGGTCGGCGCGGCCTGGGTGGAGATGCCCGACTTCGACGGACCGGCCGGGTTCGTCGCCGCGCTGGGCCGGGGACGCCTGGTCGGAGAGCTGCGCCCGCACGCCCCGCGGTACCCGACGAGGGTCCGCGCGGGCCCGTCCCGGCCCTCGCCGTGACGGTCGAGCCGCAGTTCAGCGGGCCCGCCGAGACCACCGCGCACCCGTCCCGAGCTTGACACGGGCGGGTGGTGTCCATCACGATCGACCCACGTTCTAGAGCCCGATTCTAACGGCTTCGGACCGCTCGCGCGCCGCGAGCGCACCGCCCCAACGAGGAGGCCGCGTGCACCCGCAACCCCTGCTGGAGGTCGACGACCTCCACGTCGAGTTCAGCACCGCCGCCGGGCCGGTCGAGGCCGTCGCCGGGGTCAGCTTCACCGTCGGCCCGGAGGAGACCGTCGCCGTGGTCGGCGAGTCCGGCTCGGGCAAGAGCGTGACCGCGCTGGCCGTGCTGCAGCTGCTCGACGGCGGCCGGATCAGCAGCGGCAGCGTCCGCTTCGACGGCCGCGACCTGGCCGGGCTGGACCGCCGGGAGATGCGCCGGATCCGCGGCAACGACATCGCGATGATCTTCCAGGACCCGATGACCTCGCTGGACCCGCTCTACAGCGTCGGGCACCAGATCGTCGAGGCGCTGCGGCTGCACCGGCGGACGAGCAGGCGGGCCGCCCGCGAGCGGGCCGTCGAGCTGCTCGAGCAGGTCGGCATGCCCGACCCGCGCCGGCGGTTGACCGCCTACCCGCACCAGCTCTCCGGCGGTCAGCGGCAGCGGGTCATGATCGCCATCGCGCTGGCCTGCTCGCCCCGGCTGCTGATCGCCGACGAGCCCACCACCGCGCTGGACGTGACCATCGAGGCGCAGATCCTGGCGCTGCTGCACGACCTGCAGCAGGAGTACCGCACGGCGATGCTGCTGGTCACCCACGACATGGGGGTGGTCGCCGAGACCGCGGACCGGGTGGTGGTGTTCTACGGCGGCCAGGTCGTCGAGCAGGGGCCCACCGACCGCGTCCTGCGCGACCCCCAGCACCCCTACACCGCGGCGCTGCTGGCCGCGATCCCGCACCCGGACTCGGCCAAGGAGCGCCAGCTGCCGGCCATCCCGGGCGCGGTGCCGGCGCTGCGCGACATGCCTGCCGGGTGCCGGTTCAACCCGCGCTGCGCGCTGGCCTGGGACGACTGCACCCGGGAGGCCCCGCCGCTCTACGAGCTGGCCGGCGGCCGGTCCAGCCGCTGCCTGCTGCACCGCGGTGGCGACGGTGGGCTGATCACCGCCCCGCCCGCGCCTCCGCTGGCCGCCGCCACCGCGCAGAAGGGGGCCTGATGTCCTCCCCGGCGATCGACACGAGCAAGCCGACCACCGAGGGGACCCCGAACCTGCTCGAGGTCACCGACCTGGTCAAGCACTTCCCGATCACCAAGGGGCTGCTGCGGCGCACCGTCGGGCACGTCCGCGCGGTGGACGGGGTCGGCTTCACCGTCCGCGCGGGCGAGACCGTCGGGCTGGTCGGCGAGTCCGGCTCGGGCAAGTCCACCGTCGCCCGGCTGGTGCTGCGGCTGCTCGACCCGACCAGCGGCAGCATCCGGTTCGACGGCCGGGAGCTGGCCACGCTGTCCCAGCGCGAGCTGACCCCGCTGCGGCGCAACATGCAGATCGTCTTCCAGGACCCGGTCAGCTCGTTCAACCCGCGGATGACGGTCTGCTCGGTGATCACCGAGCCGCTGGAGGCGCAGGGCCTGTCCAGCGGCGCCGCCGCCCGCTCCCGGGCCGCCGAGCTGCTGGAGCTGGTCGGGCTCTCGGCCGCCGACCTGGACAAGTACCCGCACCAGTTCTCCGGCGGCCAGGCCCAGCGCATCGGCATCGCCCGCGCGCTGGCCACCGACCCGCGGCTGCTGGTCTGCGACGAGGCGGTCAGCGCGCTGGACGTGTCGGTGCAGGCCCAGGTGCTCAACCTGCTCAAGCGGCTGCAGGCCGAGCTGGGGCTGTCCTACCTGTTCATCGCCCACGACCTGAACGTGGTCCGCTACATCTCCGACCGCATCTGCGTGATGTACCTGGGCCGGGTCGTCGAGCAGGGGCCGGCCGACCAGGTGATGGCCGACCCGCAGCACCCCTACACCCGCAGCCTGGCCGGGGCCATCGCCGCCGACCCGCGCACCGGCGGCGGCATCCGGCGCACCGTGGTCCGCGGCGAGATGCCCAGCCCGAGCAACCCGCCGTCGGGCTGCCCGTTCCACCCGCGCTGCCCGCACGCCTTCGACCGCTGCCCGGTCGACGTCCCGCTGCCGCTGCCGGCCGGTCCCGGCCGGTCGGCGGCCTGCCACCTGCTCGATCCCGCATCCCGCCCGGCGACCGGGACGGGGGCCGACCGTGGTTGAGTACGTCGTCCGCCGGGCCCTCTACGGCCTGCTGGTGATCGCCCTGGTCACCGTGTTCGTGTTCCTCACGCTGCGGCTGATCCCCGGCGACGTGGTCCGGCTGCAGCTGGCCGACGCGCCCGGCGTGACCGAGGAGCAGATCGCCCAGCGGGCCGCCGCCCTCGGCCTGGACCAGCCGGTGCTCACCCAGCTGCTGCGGTTCCTGGGCGACGCGGCGACCGGCGACTTCGGCACCTCGTTCCAGAACGGCGACGCGGTCACCTCGCTGATCGCCGACCGGCTGCCCACCACCCTGCAGCTCGGGGTGATGGCCCTGGTCATCAGCATCGTCCTGGGCGTCCCGCTCGGGCTGGTCTCGGCGATGCGCCAGAACAGCTGGCTGGACCAGTCGCTGCGGGTCGTGTCGGTGGCCGGGCTGTCCATCCCGAACTTCTGGCTCGGCCTGCTGCTGGTCACCTACCTGGCGATCTGGTTCGGCTGGTCCCCGCCGCTGGTCTACCGGACCCCGGCCGAGGACCTGGGCAGCAACCTGGTGCACATGGCGCTGCCGGCGTTCGCGCTGGGCGTGTCCGGGATGGCCGCGATCGCCCGGATGCTGCGCTCGTCGCTGCTGGAGGTCATGCGGTCCAACTTCGTCCGCACGGTCCGGGCCAAGGGCGCCCCGGAGCGGACGGTGCTGTTCACCCACGCCGTGCGCAACTCGCTGGTCCCGGTGTTCAGCCTGATCGGCGTCCAGGTCGGGGCGATCCTCGGCGGCACGGTGATCCTGGAATCGATCTTCGCGATCCCCGGCATGGGGTCGCTGATCTTCGAGTCCGTGCAGATGCGCGACTACCCGGTCGTGCTCGGCTGCGTCGTCGTCTTCGGCGCCGTGTTCGTGGCCGTCAACCTGGTCGTCGACCTCCTCTACGGAGTCATCGACCCGCGGATCCGCTACGCCTGAGGGGGCAGTCATGAGCGAGATCGACGCCGGGCACGCCCCGGTGGTCGCGCCGCCCGCCGGCCGGATGGTGGCCGGCCGGCGCGGGGTGGGCAGGCTGCTGCGCACCCAGCCGCTGGGCGCGGTGGCCGCGGCGGTGATCGTGGTCTTCGTGGTCTCGGCGGCGTTCGCCCCGTGGATCGCGCCGTTCGACCCGACCGAGCAGCACCGCGAGGCGTTCCTGCAGGTCCCCGGCGCCCCGTACCTGATGGGCACCGACGACCTGGGCCGCGACATCTTCAGCCGGGTGCTCTACGGCGCGCGCACCTCGCTGCTGATCGCGGTCTGCACGCTGGCCGCGGCCGGGACGATCGGGGTGGCGATCGGGGTGGTCTCCGGGTACTTCGCCGGCGGCTGGATCGACACCCTGCTGCAGCGGATCATGGACACCCTGATGGCCGTGCCGGGCATCGTGCTGCTGCTGTTCATCGCCGCGCTGCTCGGCCCGAGCATCCGCAACACCGTGATCGCGCTGTCGCTGCTGATCATCCCGTCGTTCAACCGGGTGGCCCGCGGGGAGATGCTGCGCATCCGCGAGGAGCTCTACGTGGAGTCCGCCCGGGCCAGCGGCTGCAGCACCTGGCGGATCCTGCGCCGGCACGGCCTGCCCAACCTGCTGGCGCCGATCCTGGTGGTCGGCAGCCTGATGTTCGCGGTGGTCATCATCGCCGAGTCGGCGCTGAGCTTCCTGGGCATCGGCACCCCGCCGCCCACCCCGTCCTGGGGCGCGATGCTCAGCGAGGGCACCAGCTACATGGAGATCGCCCCGTGGATCGTGGTGTTCCCCGGTGGCGCGCTGACCGTCGCGGTCCTCGCCTTCAACCTGCTCGGCGACGCCCTGCGCGACTTCTTCGACCCCAAGCAGGCCACCCGCTGATCACCCGCCCAGCCGACCCAGCCGGCAACGCCGCCGGCGCCGACCCGATCCCCCCGTCCCCCTGATGCCCGCTCGATCCCAACGTCGGGAGCCGTGATGCGCCGTCCCACCCGGATACGACTCGCCCTGGCCACGCTGCTGGTCGCAGCGCTGGGCACCGCCTGCTTCAGCCCACCCGCCTCCTCCGGGGGTGCGCTGGAGGAGGAGCGGCTCCAGCAGGACGCCGGCCCGGCCCAGCCGGGCGGGGTGTTCCGCTACACGCTCCCGTCCGACGCCCGGTCGCTCGACCCGCACGCGCAGTCGTCGTTCAACACCCACATCGCCATCGGGTCGACCTACAGCAAGCTGGTCGACTACAAGACCGGCCCGGACATCCCCTACGGGGCCTCCGAGCTCGAGGGCGACCTGGCCGAGTCCTGGGAGCCCTCGCCGGACGGCCTGACCTGGACGTTCACCCTGCGCCAGGGCGTCAAGTGGCACAACACGGCCCCGGTCAACGGGCGCGAGTTCACCTCCGCGGACGTCATCTGCACGATGGACCGGATCCGCGCCCTGCCCGGGCACCAGGTCTCCCAGCTCGCCGTGGTGGACAGCTGGGCCGCCCCGGACCCCAGCACCGTGGTGTTCACCCTGAAGACGCCCTACGCCGAGTTCGACACCAGCATGGCCGGGCACTTCATGTGGATCCTGCCGTGCGAGGGCACCGAGGGGCAGTACGACCTGAACACCACCGCCATCGGCACCGGCGCCTACGTGCTGGAGACCTGGGAGCGCGACCGGGAGCGGATCCTGGTCGCCAATCCCGACTACTTCGTCGAGGGCGAGCCCTACATCGAGCGCATCGAGGTCTCGATCGTGCCCGACCAGGCCGCGTCGCTGGCCGCGTTCCGCACCGGCCAGACCGACTACCTGTCCACCCTGTCGCTGGACAAGACCCAGGCCGAGAAGGTGCTCGCCGAGGACCCGACCGCGGTCCTCAACCGGGAGTCCGGGCTGACCCAGACCCGGCTGTTCATGAACCAGGCCCGCGAGCCGTTCGACGACCTCAAGGTGCGCCGCGCGGTGGCCCTGGCGATCGACCGGCAGGCGATGGTCGACGCGATCCGGGCCGGCGGCGTGCCGACCGGGCCGGTCACCCCGACGCTGTTCGGCGGGCTGCCCTCGGAGGAGGCCGCCCGGCTGGCGCCCTACGACCCCGAGCAGGCCAAGCAGCTGCTGGCCGAGGCCGGGCTGCCGGAGGGCTTCGCCACCAAGATGATCGTCACCGACGGGTACGGGGCGAACGTCGTCCGCGAGGCGCAGTGGGTCCAGCAGGACCTGGCCAAGGTCGGCATCACCGTCGAGCTGGTCGTTCAGGACTACGCGACCTACTTCACCGAGAGCTTCGCCGGCAAGAACTACGACATGGGCTACGGGCTGCAGACCCCGATGCTGGCCGCCGACGAGTACCTGTCCAGCGAGTGGCTCTCCACCGGGCCGCGCAACTGGTACAACATCAGCGACCCGCAGCTGGACCAGATGATCAACGCCCAGCGCGGTGAACTGGACCGCCCCGCGCGCGAGCGGATGATCCAGGACGCCCAGCGCTACATCATCGAGAACGTCTCGAACCCGGTGCCGCTCTACGTCTACGACGGGTTGTCGATCTACAAGGACTACCTGCACGACGCCTGGCCGCACCCGGACTACGGCACCCGCCACCAGGCCAAGATGTGGCTCGGCCCGGAGGCCCCCGGCCGCACCTCCTGACCCACCCGGGACGAGCGGACCCCGGCCGGACACCCCGGCCGGGGCCCGCTCGCGTCCCACCCCACCGGCACAGCGCGTCGCGGCTCGCGCAGCGCGTGTAGTGCCCTCGCAGCCCGCCGACACGCTGCGAGGACCCCCGACGGGCTGCGCGACCCGCCACGCGCTGCGACAGCGACACGACCCGCCCCACCACCAACGCCCCCAGCTCGCAGCCCGTCGCAGGCCTCGCAGACCGCGAGACGTGCTCGCAGCCCGCCGACACCCTGCGACGACACCCCACGCGCTGCGCGAGGGGCGGCGCTAGTCGGGCGTGACGGCGTCGAGGGCGTGGTGGAGGTCGGCGACCAGGTCGGGGGTGTCCTCGCAGCCGGCGGAGAAGCGCAGCAGGCCGGGCGGGACGGCGTCGCCCCAGCGGGCGCGGCGGTCGGCAGTCGAGCGCAGGCCGCCGAAGCTGGTGGCCGAGGCGGTGAGCCGGGAGGCCGCCAGGAACTCCCCCACCGCCCGCTCGGACGGCAGGGTGAACCGCAGCACCCCGTTCCACCGGCGCATCTGCCGGGCGGCGACGAGGTGGGCCGGGTCGGACGGGTCGCCGGGCCAGCGGACGTCGGTGGCGGCGGGGTGCGCGCGCAGCACCTCGACCAGCGCTGCGGCGTTCTGCGCCTGGCGGGCCAGCCGCAGGTCCAGGGTGCCCAGGCCGCGGTGGGCGAGCCAGGTCTCCAGCGGACCGGGGATCGCGCCGGCCCGGCCGCGCGCCGCGCGCAGGGCCGCGACCAGGTCCGGGTCGGTCGCGCTGACGTGGCCGAGCAGCACGTCGCCGTGCCCGGCCAGGGCCTTGGTGTCCGAGGCGACGGTCAGGTCGGCGCCCAGCGCGAGCGGCCGCTGGCCGAGCGGGGTGGCCGTGGTGTTGTCCACCGCGAGCAGCGCACCGGCGGCGTGGGCGGCGACCGCGGCGGCGGCGATGTCGCACACGTCCAGGCCGGGGTTGGACGGCGTCTCCACCAGCACCAGCCCGGCCCCGTCCAGCGACGGCCACGGCCCGGCGGTCGGCGCCTCCCGGACCTCGACGCCGAGCGGGGCCAGCTCGCGGTAGGCGAGGTCGCGGGCCTGGTAGTAGCCGTCGGACGGCAGCACCAGCGCCCCCCGCGCGGCGCCCAGCCGCAGCACCGCGGCGATCGCCGCCATCCCGGAGCCGAACACGACGCAGCCGCCGCCGTCCAGCTCGCCGATCGCCGCCTCCAGCGCCCGCCAGGTGGGGTTGTCGGCGCGGCCGTAGTAGTCGGTCGGGGTCGGTTCGCCGGGCAGGCCGAGGTGGAACGGCGCGGAGAGGACCGGCCCGGGGTGCAGCGGCTCCCCGGTCACCGGGTCCGGGTGCCCACCGTGCACGCACCGCGTCCCGTCCCCGTCGCGGCCGGCGGGGACGGCGGTCATTCGGGCCGCGGGGTGCGGCTGATGAGCTCCTTGCCCATCTCGGCCGCGGACAGGCCCTCGTGGCAGACCCGGCGCACGGCGTCGGCGATCGGCAGTTCGACGCCGTACCGCTCGCCCAGCGCGCAGATCGACGTGCAGGACTTGACGCCCTCGGCGACCTGCCCGTGGTTGGCCGCCTCGGCCTCGGCCAGGCTCTGCCCGCGGCCCAGCCGCTCGCCGAAGGTCCGGTTGCGCGACAGCGGCGACGAGCAGGTGGCGACCAGGTCGCCCAGCCCGGCCAGCCCGGCGAAGGTCAGCGGGTCCGCGCCCAGGGCCACCCCGAGCCGGGCGGTCTCGGCCAGCCCGCGGGTGATGATGGAGGCCTTGGTGTTGTCGCCGAAGCCCATCCCGGCGGCCATCCCGCAGGCCAGCGCGATGACGTTCTTGCCGGCGCCGCCGATCTCGCAGCCGATCACGTCGGTGTTGGTGTAGGACCGGAAGTAGCCGGTGGTGCAGGCGTGCTGCAGGGCGACCGCTCGGTCGTGGTCGGGGCAGGCGATCACGGTGGCGGTCGGTTCCTCGCCGGCGATCTCGCGGGCCAGGTTCGGCCCGGACACCACCGCCACCCGGTCGGCCGGCACCCCGGTCACGTCGGTGATCACCTGGCTCATCCGCTGCAGCGTGCCCAGCTCGACGCCCTTGGCCAGGCTGACCAGGGTGCGCCCGGCCGGCAGCAGCTCCCGCCAGCCGGCCAGGTTGTGCCGCAGCGTCTTCGAGGGCACCGCCAGCACCACCGCGTCGACGCCGGCCAGCGCGGCCGCGGCGTCGGTGGTCGCGGTGAGCAGCGCCGGCAGTTCGACGCCGGGCAGGTAGTCGGGGTTGGTGTGGCGGTGGTTGACCGCGGCGGCCACCTCCGGGCGGCGCGCCCACAGCCGCACCTCGCGCCCGGCGTCGGCCATCACCTTGCCGAACGCGGTGCCCCACGACCCGGCGCCGAGCACGGCGACCCGGCGCACCTCGGCGGCGCTGTGCACTGCCCGGTTCACGACGCCGCCCCGCGGCGGAAGAACTCGGCGGGCGCCGGCTCGCCGCGCACCTCGGCCAGCAGGTCGCGGACCCTCTCCATCAGCAGGTCGGTGACCTCGCGCAGCAGCGCGGCGTCCACCGGACGGCCGCGGTAGGCCGACAGGTCGACCGGCTCGCCGCAGCGCACCACGATCGGCTTGCGCGGCAGCGGGCGGAACTTGTGGGAGTAGCCGTCGAGCACGTCGCGGGTGCCCCAGTGCACGGTCGGCACGACCGGCACGTCCGCCGAGAGCGCCAGCCGGGCCACCCCGGTGCGCGCGTACATCGGCCAGCCGTCCGGGTCGCGGGTGATGGTGCCCTCCGGGTAGATCACCACGACCTTGCCGGCGTGCAGCGCCGCGGTGCCCTCGCGCAGGCTCTGCTGGGCGTCGGCGGACTCCCGGTAGACCGGGATCTGCTCGCTGCCGCGCAGCGCCCGGCCGAGCACCGGGGTGCGCCACAGGCTGTGCTTGGCCAGGAACCGCGGCACCCGGCGGGCCCGGTGCACGACCAGGCCGCTGAACACCGGGTCGAGGTGCGAGATGTGGTTGGCCACCACCAGCGCGCCGCCGGTGGCCGGGATGTGCTGCAGACCCTCGAACCGGCTGCGGCCGGTCAGGAAGCCGATCGGGTAGAAGAAGACCGCGCAGAACGCGATCCAGAAACCGCCCTTCTCACGCGTACGCACACGATCCTCCTGCTCGACGGCTCCGGGGGGAGTCTCCCCGGCCCACCTCCCATGGTCCACCACCGGGGGCCGGTGGGGAGTCCGCGCGGGTGGCCGCGCCGCGGTGCCACCATGGTGGGGTGACCCCGATGATCGCGCCGGTGGACCTGGTGGTGCCGGTCAAGGCGCTGCACGCGGCCAAGTCCCGGTTGCGCGGCGCGGCCGACGGCGGGCTGGGCGAGCCCGCCGCGCACGCCCGGCTGGCGCTCGCCCTGGCCCACGACACGGTGGCCGCGGTGCGCGCCTGCCCCCGGGTCCGGCACCTGCTGGTGGTCAGCTCCGACCCGGTGGTGGCGGCCGAGCTGGCCGCGTGCGGGGTCGAGGTGCTGCCCGAGGAGCCGGTGGCCGGGCTGAACGCGGCGTACCGCCGCGGCGCCGCGGTCCTGCGCGGGCGCGACCCGGCCGCTGTGGTCGGCGCGCTGCAGGCCGACCTGCCCGCCGTCCGCCCGGACGAGCTGTGCGGCGCGCTGGAGGCAGCGACCGCGTTGTTCGCGGCGGGTGCGGCCACCCGCGCGTTCGTCGCCGACGCCGAGGGCACCGGCACGACGCTGCTGCTCGCCGCGCCCGGGACCGCGCTCGACCCGCTGTTCGGCGCCGGGTCCGCGGCCCGGCACGCCGCCTCCGCGGCGGTGCCGCTGTCGGGCGGCTGGCCCGGGCTGCGCCGCGACGTCGACACCTCCGACGACCTGCGCGGAGCGGCCGACCTCGGGCTCGGCCCGCACACCCGGGCGGTCCTGGCCCGCACCCCGGCGCCCTGATCCATCCGGGTCGGGTCGTCGCCCAGAGTTCACCCGGATGACCGTGGACGGATGCGCCCCGCCCCGCCTGACGTGAGCAACAATCACCGGCGTGGGTGATCTGGGAGAGCAGCGCGATGAGCCGGCCGGGACCGGTTCCGGCAGGTCCGACGGGCATCCGGCACCGGCCCGGCGCAGCCGGGGCCCGCGCCGGGCGCCGCGCCCGTCGACCCGCCGGGTGCACGCCGCCAGCACCCCGGTGAGCACCCGGAACGCCGCGACGGTGGAGGCGGTGCCCGAGCCGGCCGCCGGCGCCGGCCACGACAGCGACCAGGGCAGCGTGCAGCCCGGCCCGGTGGTCCCGGCCACCGCCGCCCGCACCTCCGACGCCCTCTCGGCCGGGGTGCCGACCAGCCCGCCGGCCCGCACCCCGGCGCCGGTCTCCCAGCTGCCCGACGACCGCTACCTCAACCGCGAGCTGTCCTGGCTGGACTTCAACGCCCGGGTGCTGGCGCTGGCCGAGGACCCCAGCCAGCCGCTGCTGGAGCGGGCCAAGTTCCTGGCCATCTTCGCCTCCAACCTCGACGAGTTCTACATGGTCCGGGTGGCCGGGCTGAAGCGGCGCAACGACACCGGGCTGGCCGTGCGCAGCGCCGACGGGCTGTCCCCCCGCGAGCAGCTGGCCCGCATCGCCACCCGGGCCCAGGCCGTCGCCGAGGCGCACGCCCGGGTGTTCCTCGACGAGGTCCGCCCCCAGCTCGACGACGAGGGCATCCACATCCTGCGCTGGGCCGACCTGGACGAGACCCAGCGCGGCGGGCTGTCGGACTACTTCATGGACACGGTGTTCCCGGTGCTCACGCCGCTCGCCGTGGACCCGGCGCACCCGTTCCCCTACATCTCCGGGCTGTCGCTGAACCTGGCCGTGACGGTGCGCGACCCGGAGGGCGGCACCGAGCGGTTCGCCCGGGTGAAGGTGCCCGACAACGTGCCCCGGCTGGTCGAGGTGCCCACCGCGGAGTCCTCGCCGCGGGAGGGCCGGGTGACCTTCCTGCCGATCGAGGACCTGATCTCGGCGCACCTGTCGGAGCTGTTCACCGGCATGGTGGTGGCCGAGGTGCACGTCTTCCGGGTCACCCGCAACGCCGACGTCGAGGTCGAGGAGGACCGCGACGAGGACCTGCTGCAGTCGCTGGAGCGGGAGCTGGCCCGGCGCCGGTTCGGCCCGCCGGTGCGCCTGGAGGTCACCGAGACGATGAGCGAGCACGTGCTGGAGCTGCTGCTGCGCGAGCTCGACGTCGACCCGGCCGACGTGATCACCGTGCCCGGGCTGCTCGACCTGACCGCGCTGTGGGCGCTGCACGGGGTGGAGCGCCCCGACCTCAAGGACGACCCGTTCGTCCCGGCCACCCACCCGGCCTTCGCCGAGCGGGAGACCCCGCGCAGCGTGTTCGCCACCATGCGGGAGGGCGACGTGCTGGTGCACCACCCCTACGACTCGTTCTCCACCAGCGTGCAGCGCTTCATCGAGCAGGCCGCGTCGGACCCGAACGTGCTGGCCATCAAGCAGACCCTCTACCGCACCTCGGGCGACTCCCCGATCGTGGACGCGCTGATCGACGCGGCCGCGGCCGGCAAGCAGGTCGTCGCCCTGGTGGAGATCAAGGCCCGGTTCGACGAGCAGGCCAACATCCGCTGGGCGCGCGAGCTGGAGAAGGCCGGCGTGCACGTGGTGTACGGGCTGGTCGGGCTCAAGACGCACTGCAAGACCTCGCTGGTGGTGCGCCAGGAGGGCTCGACGATCCGGCGCTACTGCCACATCGGCACCGGCAACTACAACCCCAAGACCGCCCGGCTCTACGAGGACATGGGCGTGCTCACCGCCGACCCGACGATCGGCGCGGACCTGACCGACCTGTTCAACTCGCTGACCGGCTACTCCCGGCAGACCTCCTACCGCAGCCTGCTGGTCGCCCCGTACGGGGTGCGCCGCGGCATCGTCCGGCGGATCGACGACGAGATCGAGGCGCACCGGACCGGCAACCCGGCCGCCCGGGTCCGGATCAAGGTCAACTCGATCGTCGACGAGCAGGTGATCGACGCGCTCTACCGGGCCTCGCAGGCCGGCGTGCCGGTGGACGTGGTGGTGCGCGGGATCTGCGCGATCCGGCCGGGCCGGCCGGGGCTCAGCGAGAACGTCCACGTCCGGTCGATCCTGGGCCGGTTCCTGGAGCACTCCCGGGTGTTCCACTTCGGCTCCGCCGACGAGTACTGGATCGGCAGCGCGGACATGATGCACCGCAACCTGGACCGCCGGGTCGAGGTGCTGCTGCGGGTGGCCGATCCGCGGCTGGCCACCCGGCTCAGCGACATGCTGGACTCCTGCCTGGACCCGACCACCCGGTGCTGGACGCTGAACGCCGACGGCTCCTGGGAGCCGTCGCCGGTGCCGGACGCCGGGGAGAGCGTGCCGGTGCGCGACCACCAGGCGGAGATGATGCTCGCGCACGCGGTCTCGGCCGCCGTGGACGCCGAGTGAGGGGCCGATGAGTCCGTTCGGACCGCGCGACGACGCACCCGGTGCGGACGTGCTGGCCGCCGGCGCGGTGCTGTGGCGGCCCGGCCCGCAGGGCCCCGAGATCGCGCTGGTGCACCGCCCCCGCTACGACGACTGGGCCTACCCCAAGGGCAAGCTGGAGCGCGGCGAGGCGATGCCGTTCGCGGCGGTGCGCGAGGTCGAGGAGGAGACCGGGTTCCGGGCCCGGCTCGGCGCCCTGCTCGGCGACATCCGCTACCCGGTGCCGGAGGGCGACAAGCTGGTCCGCTACTGGGCGGCGCGGGCCAGGGCCGGGGAGTTCGTCGCCAACGACGAGGTCGACCAGCTGGTCTGGGAGTCCATCGACCGGGCCGCCGACCGGTTGTCCTACCGGCACGACCTGGAGGTCCTGCAGCGGTTCGTCGACACCGGCCCGCCCACCTCGACGGTGGTGCTGGTCCGGCACGCCAAGGCCGGCAGCCGCAACGCCTGGCAGGGCGCGGACACCCTGCGCCCGCTGTCCGGCCGCGGCCGGCGCCAGGCCGAGGCGCTGGGCCCGTTCCTGGCCCTGTTCGGTCCCGACCGGCTGCTCAGCGCGCCCCCGGTGCGCTGCCGGGAGACCCTCGCCCCGCTGGCCGACCGGCTGGACACGGCCCCGATCGCCGACGAGCCGCTGCTCGGCGAGGCCGGCTACTGGGCCGATCCGGACGCCGGGCGCGAGCGCCTGCTCGCCCTGGCCGCGGAGCCCGGCGTGGTGGTGGTGTGCAGCCAGGGCGGGGTGATCCCGGACGTGGTGGGGGCGCTGGGCAAGCCGGCCGGGGTGGACCCGGACGACCTGCCGGCGAAGAAGGCCAGCACCTGGGTGCTGACCTTCGTCGACGGCGACGTCCGGGCCGCCGACCACTACCCGCCCCCGGACGTCTGAGCCGCGTCACGGGCAGTGCGGCCCGCTGATCGCCCGGTCGCCGAGCACGGCTGCCGCGGCGGGGCTCGGCGGATCGGGGACGAGCCGGCACAGCCGCTCGTGCCAGCCGGCGGCGGCCAGGTCGAGCTGCCGGGGCAGCTGGCCGGACGTGCCCTCGACCACGAGCCGCCCGTCCTCGACGGTGTCGGGGGCCCGGCCGGGCAGCCGCATCCGGCCCGCCTCGGCGCCGGCCTCCAGGTCCCAGAAGACGATCGTGCTCCCGTCCGCGCCGACCAGCCTGCCCTCGCGGTCGGCGCCGAGCAGGGCGCCGAGGCCGGGGGCGATCCGCGGCTCGCCGACCGGCTCCAGCCCCGGCAGCCTGCGTCGCTCGACGACCCCGCCGGGGTTCTTCGTCACCACGGTGTCGTCCACGACGACCAGGTCGGCCTCCTCGGCGTGGGCGAGCGGCGGGTCCGGCGCCACCTCGGCCCGGCTCAACCGGCGACCGGCGACGACGTCCCAGAGTTCGATGCCGTCGGCGGCGGTGACGACGGCCTGCTCGGGATGGCCGGCGCGCACCCGCAGCAGGCTGTCGTCGGTCGCTCCGGGCACCGGCACCGGGGGGCCGAGCTGCCGGCCGGTGCGCCGGTCCCACGCGGTGAGCACCCCGTCGGCCAGGGTCACCACCGGCCCGCCGTCCTCGACGCCGATCCGCACCGGCGCCGCCTGCGGGTCGACCGGCACGTCGATCCGGAACCCGGGCCGCAACTGCGGCAGCGAGTAGCTCGACAACTGCCACCGGGCCTGCTCCGCCCCGAGCACCCACAGCTCGCCCGGTTCGGTGGACCAGCCGCGGACCGCGGCGGATCCGACCTCGATCCCGGCGATCGGCCGCCCGGCCGGGTCGTGGGTGGCGAAGCGGGCCGGCCGGAGGCCGTCGGCGACGAGCAGACCGCCGGTCACCGGGCGGACCGAACTGGACCGCCCCAGCGGCGGCTCGGGCTCGGCGGGTACCCGCAGGACCGTCGACCCCACGACCACCACCGCGGCGAGCCCGCCGTCGCCGGTCGGGAGGACGGCGACGGGCGGCGGCGCCGACGCGACGTCCTGCCACACCACCGGGTCGAACACCGGCACCCGGAACTGGGCGGTCGATCCGGTGGCCGGGTCGATCACCCGGATCGCCTCGGTCGCCGAGGACACCCCGGCGTCGTCGACGCGCTCCAGGACGTACCGGCCGACGGGGCCGACACCGGAGGAGCACGACAGCCTGTTCAGGACCGTGCGACGCGACTCGGCCCCGGAGACCGCGTCCCGCACGACCAGCTCGGCCGGCGCCGCCGGGTCGGCCGGGTCCACGCACTCCACCTCCGATCCCCCGACCACCCACGCGCCCTCCGGCACGATCCGGGCCTGGGCGCCGGTGGACAGCGAGCGGACGACGAGCCCGGCGCCGGTCCGGACGAGGACCCGGTCCGGGTCGTCGGTGAACCTGAACCTCGCCGACCCGGGCGGGAGGGCGCTGGTGGTGGTCGCACCGCCGGCCAGGTCGCGGATCCGCAGCACGTCCCCGCCCGCGGTGGAGGTGATCCAGCCGACCTGCGAACCGTCGGGGGAGAACTCCGGCTGCCGGGCCCGCTCGGCGGCGCCGGCCAGGTCGACGGCGCCGGTGTCGGCCCCGACCGGCCACAACCGCAGCGCGCCGTCCCCGGCGACGACCGCGATCCGGGAGCCGTCCGGGGCCGGCGAGACGAACTCGACCCCGGTCGGCTCCGCCACCGTCCACGGGGTGGGCGCGCCGCTCAGCACGTCCCTGGTGAAGGACACCCCACCCGCCCCGTTGACGGTGGCGAGCAGGCTGCCGGCCGCGACCGCGGCGAACGCCGGTTCGCCGTCGGGGGTCGGGAACGCCGCGTCGACCCCGTCCAGGGTGAGGTAGGCGTCGGCCAGCGCGGTGCGCGCCGACGCCCGGTCCGGGTCGTTGCGCCACGCGGCGACCGCGATCTCGGCGGCGAGCACCGGGTCGCGGGCGAGCCGGGCGGCCGACTCGTCGGCCAGCAGGTCGGCGTTGACGGCCGCGAGCTGCCGGGTGATCTGGCGGTTCTGCACGGTGGCGACGGCGGCCAGGGTGCCGGCGCCCAGGGCCAGCACGGCCAGCACGGCGGCCGCGGTGCGCCAGCGCCGGACCTCGCGCCGGCGCCGGGCCCGGCTG
>JASLAP010000713.1 GCA_030147065.1 Pseudonocardia sp.
GGCGGCCGCGGGCCCGGCGAGGGCGATGCCGGCGCAGATGAGGGCGAGCGCCACGACGCCCACGACCGACGCCGGCCTGCTGGCCACCTGCACGTGCACTTCCCCCTGGTTCTGCGCCGGGGCACCAACGGCGCTCCGGTGTCACCCATGATGCCGCGCACGGGGCCTGTCGGACCGGGGTTCCCGGCCCGTCACGCGTGTCGTCGCGGCGTGTCGACGGAATTCGACCCCGAACCGTCCGGTGGGCTGTGATCCAGCGCTCACTACAGTGAGAGTCTTAATTCAGCACAACGACCGGTTGAGACATTGCGTCGGGACACGACAGAGCCCCTCCGGCACAGGGGACCGGAGGGGCTCTGCGTGTGATGACGTCGTGTATCACCGGGGGAAGACCAACTCATCGGCGGCTCGCTTCTCCTCGACCTCGGACCGGCTGTCGTGGACGGTCACCGGGGCCACCACGACGACCACGACCCACGGGCCTATCGGGCTCACGACGAACGCCACGACGTCCGACCAGACGGACTGCAGCACAGCGAGGACGTCGGTCACCAGCGACAGCAGGGTGCCGGTCACCGGAGCACCCGCCGGTGACCGCGACGCGCCACGGACGCCGTGGAACGGGTCGGCGCGACCATCCCGACGACCGTCCACATCAGCGCGGCGGCCGACAGCCGGCAGGTGAGCGCGAACAACCACCAGAGCGCCACCAACGGGTAGACGAACACCCACCGCAGGGCCCCGTGCATGAGGGCGGTGACGATCTCCGCCCAGAACATCGCCCAGCCAAAGCTCACGAGTCCGTCTCCTTCGATTTGTTGATTAACTTCGCCCGGGGCCGCCGCAGTTGACCCGCCGCCGTGAAGGCGAGCACCGACACAACCCGCCAGACGGTGTTACTCCAGTCCCAGCCGCTGTACGAGACGCCCATGGCCAGCGCGAAGCCGCCCACGGCGCACAGCGCGATGACCAGCCAGCCCGGCTCACCCCGCTTCCGCACGATCACCTCCGGTTCGTCTCACTGCAGGCTCACGCTTGGCCCTCCCGCATCTCGCCGCTCATCAGCTCGGGGCACAACGTCCCCACGGACAGATCGACGAAGAGTCCGACGGTGTACTCCGGCCACGCCGGGTGGTCGTCCTGCACGGCGGCCATGACGGAGAGGTCCGTCTCCCCGTCCGCTTTCATCGCGCAGACCGTCGCGGTCTCCAGATTGACCGCCTCCCGAGAGCCGATCTCGGCGCGGTAGTCGATCCCGGTTTGCGCCGCAGCCAGGTCGACCGACCGCGTCATCCGGTTGCGGTCGTCCTGGGAGAGGTCGTTCCCAGGGGAACCGCACCCGGCCGCCGCCGCTAGTACTGCAACGGCGCTTGCTGAGCGTCGACTCCGTGACCTGCGAGAACGGCGTGCGCCGCGCGAGTCTCGCAACGGGCCTTTGAAGCCCTGAGCTGCTGTTTTCGCGCGGGCCACGAGCAAGTGCCGTTGCAGTACTAGGAGCCTGCTGAAGAAGGCCGCCCGGCTGAATCCGAGTCGACGGGACGATGAGGGTCGTGCAGGGCTCTTCCCACCCTGAGCATGTGGTGATGGAGGCCGTCTCGGTGTCGGGTCACCTGTTGCCGCCGGGCAGCGTGTACGCGTTTCTGGCCGAGCACCGCCGGGAGCTGTTTCCCGATGCCCTGTTCGCCGATCTGTTTCCCTCGCACCTGGGCCGGCCCAGCGTGCCGGCCGATGTCGTGGCCAGCGTGTTGGTGCTGCAGGCGTTGGAGGGCCGCTCGGATCGGGAGGCCATCGAGGCGCTGACGTTCGACCTGCGCTGGAAGGCCGCCTGCGGGCTGCCGATCGCCGCGGCCGGGTTCCATCCCGCGGTGCTGACCTACTGGCGGCGCCGGCTGGCCGCCTCGGCCCGGCCGAATCGGATCTTCGACGCGGTCCGCCAGGTGGTGGCCGCCACCGGCGCGCTGACCGGAAAGACCCGGCGCGCGCTGGACTCCACGGTGCTGGAGGACGCGGTGGCCACCCAGGACACCGTCACCCAGCTGATCGCGGCGATCCGCCGGGTCCGCCGCGAGGTGCCCGGTGCCGCCGACGTGGTCGCGGCGCACTGCACCGCGCACGACTACGACGACCCCGGCAAACCGGCGATCGCCTGGAACGACGCCGAGGCCCGCGCGCGGCTGGTCGACGCGCTGGTCGGCGACGCGCACCGGTTGCTCGGACGCCTGCCCGCTCAGGAGTTGGGGCCGCGCCCGGCCGAGGCGGTCGCGCTGCTGGCACTGATCGCCGGCCAGGACGTCGAACCGGTCGAGGACGGCGACGGCACCGACGGCCGGTGGCAGATCGCCCGACGGGTCGCCGAAGACCGGGTCCTCTCCACCGTCGATCCCGACGCCCGGCACGCGCACAAGACCGTGCAGCGGCGCACCGACGGGTTCAAGGCCCATCTGGTGGCCGAGCCCGACACCGGGCTGATCACCGGCTGCACGCTGACCTGGGCCAGCGGCCCGGACACCGGCGACGCCACCGTTGAGCTCGGGTTACTCGCCGGGGACGGCACGATCGGTGGGCACATGGAGGTGCTGGCCGACTCCGCCTACGGCACCGGGCCGATGCTCGCCGCCCTGGCCGCCGCCGGACACACCGCGGTGATCAAGCCCTGGCCGACCCGCTCGCTGATCCCCGGCGGGTTCACCGCCGCCGACTTCACCGTCGACGAGATCGCCGGCACCGTGACCTGCCCCGCCGGGCACACCGTGCGCTACACCGCGGTCAAGCGGGCGGCGCGGTTCGCCGACCGCTGCGCCGGCTGCCCGCTGCGGACCCGCTGCACCACCAGTCCTCGCGGGCGCACCGTCGTGCTCACCGAGCACGACACCCTGACCCGCGCTCATCGTGCCCGGGCCACCGACCCGGATTTTCAGGCGACCTACCGGCGGCACCGGCCGATGATCGAACGCAGCATCGCCTGGCTCACCCGCGACAACCACCGCCTGCACTACCGGGGCGTGGCCAGGAACGACGCCTGGCTGCACCTACGGGTCGCCGCGATCAACCTCCGCCGCCTGCTCAACCTCGGACTCACCGGCACGAACGGGACCTGGGCACTGGCCTGAACCCGCCCGCCACACACCACCGGAGCTCGTGACCGGCGACCCCGTCCGCACGACCGCGCACCCGGGGCGGGGCGACCCGCTTCTGCGGCAGCCTGAGCTGCCCACAGCGCGCCCTGCCCCCTTATTCAGCAGCCTCCTAGCTCGCCTTTTAACCCCGGCCGCGTCGGATTGCAGGGCTGTGATTCGGGGTCTGGCATGAGGGCGGCCACCGCTGGATGCTTCGGAGTTGCGAGTCTTCGAAGCGACGGCGGTGGCCGTGATGGACAGTCTGACGCGGGC
>JASLAP010000543.1 GCA_030147065.1 Pseudonocardia sp.
TCCAGGACGGCGGCCGGATCACCGACCCGCTGGCCGGCCGGCGCCCACCGGCCCCGCCCGAGATCGGCCACGGGCTCTACATCGTCCACCAGGTCTGCGACCTGGTCCGCATCCACCGCCGCTCCACCGGCACCACCGTCCGGATCTTCATCAACCCGCGCTGACCCGGGGGTGGCGCCTACCCCCGGCAGGGCGTGGCTGCCCGGTGCGGATGAGTGGCGTTCAGCCGAGGGCCGCGTCGAGCGAAATGGCCACCGGCGGGGGCAGCGGGGCCGCCCCGGCGGCCCGGAACCCCTGCAGCAGGTAGGCCACCAGCCGGCGCGACGCGGCCGCGGTCGCCTCCGGCGTCCCGGCCCGGATACCGCTGTTGGCCAGCAGGATCAGCGACAGGTCGGCCGGGTGGAAGTCGCGGCGCAGGTCACCCGCGTCCTGCGCGCGGCGGACGAGTTCGACCAGGCCGCGCTCGGCCCGCTCGCGCAGCGCCTCGAACTCCACCGAGTCCGGGAAGGCGGTGACGCAGGCCGTGGCGAACCCCCGGCTCCGGGCCTGCATGGCGCACACCTCGGTGATCACCCGGCAGAACGCGCGCCACGGGTCGGGGTCGGCGAGGGCGGCGTCGAGCAGGCCGGCGCAGTGGTCCATCTGCCCGGCGAAGGCCTCGGCGACCAGGCTCTCCTTGGTCGGGAACCGGCGGTAGAGCGTCGCCACGCCCAGGCCCGCGCGGCGCGCGATGCCGGCCATCGGGACGTCCAGGCCCTCCGTCGCGAAGGTCTCCCGGGCGACCTCCAGGATCCGGGCGCGGTTACCGGCCGCGTCCGAGCGCAAGCGAGACGATGGCGTCGACACCGCTCTCACTCTAGGCGAAGTGGAGGACCCCGTCCGGTTTTCGGTGATAGAAGTGGAGCGTGGATTCCACTTCGATGCGCCTGGCGACCTACGACCGGTACGGCCCGCCCGAGGTCCTGTCCGTGACCACCGCCCCCGTTCCGCGCCCCGGCCCCGGCGAGGTCCTGGTCCGGGTCCGGGCGGTGTCGGTCAACGGTGGCGAGCTCGGGATGCGCGCGGGGCGACTGCGCCCGTTCAGCGGCAACCGGTTCCCCAAGCGGGTGGGGATCGAGCTGGTCGGCGACGTCGTCGAGCCCGGGACCAGCCGGTTCACCGCCGGGGACCGGGTCTGGGGACTGCTCGGGCGGCGGATGGGCACGGCCGCGGAGTACGTCGCCGTGCCGGCCGAGCGGCTCGACCACGTGCCCGCCGGGCTCGACGCGGTCGCGGCCGCCGCGCTCCCCGCCGGGACCACGGCGATCACCGCACTGCGCGACGTGGCCGCGCTCGCGCCCGGCGAGCGGCTGCTGGTGCGGGGGGCGACCGGCGGCGTCGGGTACGTCGCGGTGCAGCTCGGGAAGGCGATGGGCGCCCACGTCACCGGGCTGGCCCGGGAGTCCAACCTGGACCTGGTGAAGGAGCTAGGCGCGGACGAGGCGGTCGACTACCGCGCGCCCGGCGACCTCGCCCGGTTCGACGTCGTCCTGGACACGGTGGGCACCGACCTGCCCGCCTTCCACCGGCTGCTCGCCCCGCGCGGGCGGATGGTCACGATCGCCTTCGACCTCGACCGGATCGTCCGCTCCCTGGGCTACCTCGCCCTGCACGCGGCGCGCCCACGCCGCTGGGTGCGCGCCTTCAGCGGCAACCCGACCGCCCCGCTGCTGGCCGAGCTCGGCCGCTGGGTCGCGACCGGGGCGGTCCGCCCGCAGGTCGACCGGGTGTTCCCGCTGGCCGACATCGCCGCCGCGCACCGGGCGCTGGAGCGGGGCGGGGTCCGGGGCAAGATCGTCGTCGAGGTCGACTGACTCACCCGCCGGTCACCGCGTCCAGCGCGGTCCCGACCTCCACGTCCAGCAGCAGTCCCGCGTCCACGCCCATGCTGTCGAAGGCACCGGCGATCTCCAGGGTGACCAGGCCGTGGATGCGCGACCACAGCTGCACGGCGGATCCCAGGACGGCCGGCGGGGTGTCCGCGGGTGCGCCGATCGACTGCCCCCACCGCAGCAACGCCCGGTCGAGCGTGGTGGTGGCGGCCGGCGCAGCGATCTCCGCCAGCGCCGCGATCAGCGCGAGCATTCCCCGGTTGACCGCGGCGGCCCCGTCGACGGGGTCCTGCGCGTCGGGCGACCGGTCGGTGAACAGCACCATGTACCGGCGGGGATGGGCCAGCGCCCACCGCCGGTACTCCCGGGCGAGCAGGGCCACCCGGGCCCCCTTGGGCACCGTCCCACCGCGCGGAGCCGTGGTCGCGGCGGCGGCCACGGCGACGCCGAGGTCCGCGTGGGCCGCGACGACGAGAGCGTCCACGAGCGCGTCGCGCGACGGGAAGTAGCGGTGGAGGGCCGGCCGGGTCATGCCCATCGCCCTGCCGACCGCGGCCGGCGAGACCGCGGTGACGCCCTCGGCGTCGAGCAGGGCGAACGCGGTCCGCCGGATCTCCTCGATCGTCTGCTGACGCTCCTGCTCGCCGACCCGCTCACGGCGGGGGCGCTCGCCGGAGGCGGCCCTGGGCATGGCACCAGGGTAGACCGAATGCACTACCGGAACGCGGCCGAACCGCGGTGCCCGGGCCGGGGTGGCGTTGTCGGCCCAGCCCGCTCCGACCATCCTGGCGGGGTGAGCACCGAGGCGACGACCCCCGACAGCCGCGGGGAACGGTCCGCCGCGCCGCCCTCCTGGACACGGCTGCTGGCCGCGGGGCTGGTGGTGGTCTCCGCGGTCGCGCTGTTCGGCCTGGAGGTGCGCCCGGTCGGGTACGCGCTGATCGCCGCAGGCCTGGTCGTCGCCGCGCTGGTCGACCGCCTGCTGCTGCGCCACCTCGGCCTGATCGCCCTCGGCCTGGTCGTGATCAGCACGATGTCGCTGAAGGCCGACCTGAGCAACGCCGGGATGACCCGGTTCGCGATCACCCTGTCGGCGGCGGTGGCACTGCCCTACGCGCTCTCGCGCTGGTGGTTCCGGGAGGACATCATCAGGTTCCCGGTCGGCACCGGGAACCGGTGGAGCCGGTTCGAGTACGGCTACCTGGCGCTGGTGGTCGTGGCCGGCTACCTGATCCTGCCGGTGTACTTCCTGGGCTCGGGCGCCTACCGGAACTGGCCGGAGATCTCCGGCGCCGACGAGATCGTCCGGCTGTTCATCGGGGTGAACGGCGTCGGGCTGTGGGACGAGCTGTTCTTCATCTGCATCGTGTTCGCCCTGCTCCGCCACCACTTCCCGGTCTGGCAGGCCAACGTCCTGCAGTCGGTGGTGTTCGTGTCGTTCCTCTGGGAGCTGGGCTACCGCGGCTGGGGCCCGCTGCTGACGATCCCGTTCGCGCTGCTGCAGGGCTACATCTTCCAGCGCACCCGGTCGCTGACCTACGTGGTCACCGTCCACCTGACCTTCGACGCCATCATCTTCGGCATCCTGGTGAACGCCTACAACCCGACCCTGTTCGACGTCTTCGTGACCGATCCGAGGTGAACCGCAGGTCGGCGGGGATGGCGCCCCGAGCGCGGAGGCCCGTCGCCCTGGTGGCCCTCGCCGCGGTGCTCGTGCTCCTGACGGGGTGCGGCTCGGCGCCGGCCGCGGCACCACCGGCGACCGGGGACCTCGCCGACCGGATCGAGGCGTTCCTCGGGGCCGACGCCCCGGGACCGCACGACCGGGCCCGGGCCGTCCTGGTGGACGTCGGGGGCGAGCTCCGCTACGCCCGCGGCGACACCGCCGCCCGGGGGAACGTCCGCTCGGTGACCAAGAGCGTGCTGGCCACCCTGATCGGCATCGCCGTCGACGACGGCCGGATCGCCGGCGTGGACCGGACGCTGGGCGAGCTGCTGCCGGACCACGCCGCGGCGATGCCCGGCCCGATGCGCACCGCGACGCTGCGCCAGGTGCTCACGATGACCGCCGGGACCGTCGCCGACCGGGCCGCCGACGCCTCGCCACCCGGCCCGACCGAGGACTGGGCGCACCGCGCCCTGACCCTCGGTCCGCAGACCCCGCCCGGCGCGGGGTTCGTCTACTCCACGACCGGCTCGCACCTGCTCTCCGCGGTGCTCACCGAGGCGACCGGCATGTCCGCCCGGGACTACGCGCGCCAGGAGCTGTTCGCACCCCTCGGCATCGGGGTCCCCGGATCCGGGGTCGCCTGGAAGACCGACCCCCAGGGCCGGCAGCTGGGCGGGACGGGCCTCGAGCTGAGCGCCCGGGACATGCTCGCCCTCGGCCGGTTGTACCGGGCCGGCGGGCTGTGGGACGGCACCCGGCTGCTGTCCGCGGCGTGGGTGGGAGAGGCGACCCGTCCGCAGGTCCGCACCGGGGGCACCCTGGCCGGCTACGGCTACCAGTGGTGGGTGACCACGGCCGGCGGGCACCCGGCGTTCCTCGCGGCCGGCTCCGGCGGACAGCTCATCGAGGTCGTCCCGGACCTCGACCTGGTCGTCGTGGTCCGCAACGAGGTGGGGGACGGACCCGCGGCGCGGTCGGCGGACTACCCCGAGCTGGTCGACTCCGTCATCGCGCCGGCGGTCGCCGCCGGCTGACCGCCCGCACCGACTACCCGCTCGGGTGGGTGGCGACGGCAGATCACCCCGCACGCTGTGGCAGCCGACACAGACGTCGCGGAGGCTCCGGATCCGCCGCGGCGTCGCCGAGACCGAGGGGCACCAGCGACGATGACGTCCGCCACCCAGACCGAGCCAGCCGCCACCGACGAGACCCTGGAACTGGACGCCGTGATCCTCGGCGCCGGGGTCGCCGGGTTGTACCAGCTCCACCAGTTGCGCCAGCAGGGCCTGCGCGTGCGCGCGTTCGACCGGGCCGGCGACGTCGGGGGCACCTGGTGGTGGAACCGCTACCCGGGTGCCCGCTTCGACAGCGAGGCCTACATCTACCAGTACCTGTTCGACTCCGACCTCTACAGGGACTGGAGCTGGAGCGAGAAGTTCCCCGGCCAGCCCGAGATCGAGCGCTGGATGCACTACGTCGCCGACCGGCTCGACCTGCGCCGCGACATCACGTTCTCGACCACCATCACCAGCGCGCACTTCGACGAGGACCGCGGCCGGTGGACGATCCGGACCGACCGCGGCGACGTGATCGACGCGCAGTTCTTCGTCAGCTGCGCCGGGATGCTGTCCGCGCCGCTGGAGGAGGTCTTCCCGGGCCAGGACTCGTTCACCGGCCAGATCTTCCACACCTCGCGCTGGCCAACCGACGGCGTGGACCTGGCCGGGAAGCGGGTCGGGGTGGTCGGCATCGGCGCCACCGGCATCCAGGTGATCCAGACCATCGCGGCCGAGGTCGAGAAGCTGACCGTCTTCGCCCGCACCCCGCAGTACACGCTGCCGATGAAGAGCCCGGCCTACGGCGAGGCCGAGCAGGCCGCCTACAAGGCGCGGTTCGACGAGCTGCGCTCGACGCTGCCGAACACGTTCAGCGGGTTCGAGTACGACTTCGAGCACGTCTGGGCGGAGTCCACGCCCGAGCAGCGCCGCGCGGTGCTGGAGGAGATCTACCAGGACGGCTCGCTCAAGCTGTGGCTGGCCAGCTTCGGGGAGATGTTCTTCGTCCAGGACGTCAACGACGAGGTCTCCGAGTTCGTCCGGGAGAAGATGCGGGCACGGCTGTCCGACCAGCGCCTGATCGACGTCCTGGTGCCGACCGACTACGGGTTCGGCACCCACCGCGTCCCGCTGGAGCGGGACTACCTGGAGGTCTACCACCGCGACAACGTCGAGCTGGTCGGCGTGCGCGACAACCCGATCTCCCGGATCACGCCGTCCGGGATCGAACTGGCCGACGGCACCGCCCACGAGCTGGACGTGATCGTGCTGGCCACCGGCTTCGACGCCGGGACCGGCTCGCTGACCCGGATCGACGTCCGCGGCCGGGACGGGCGCAGCCTCACCGAGGACTGGGGCCGCGACATCCGCACCATGATGGGGCTGCAGGTGCACGGCTACCCGAACCTGCTGACCACCGCGGTCCCGCTGGCGCCCTCGGCGGCGCTGTGCAACATGACCACCTGCCTGCAGCAGCAGACCGAGTGGATCAGCGACGCCATCGCGCACGTCCGGGCGCGGGGCGGGTCGACGATCGAGGCCACCGCGGAGGGCGAGGAGGCCTGGGTCGCCCACCACGAGGAGACCGCCGGGGCCACCCTGATCGCGAACACGACCGGCTGGTACCTCGGCTCGAACGTGCCCGGCAAGCCCCGGCGGGTGCTGTCCTACACCGGTGGCGTCGGTGTCTACCGGCAGAAGTGCGACGAGGTGGCCCGCAGCGGCTACCCCGGCTTCGACATCCGCTGACGCGGCAACCCCTCTCGACCGAAGGAGTTCGACCATGGGTTCAGGGTTCGACGGCAGCACCGTCGACGAGGTGCTGGCCGGTGCGGTCGGCAGCGGTGCGGTGCCGCACGTGGCGGCGATCGTCGCCGACCGCGACGGCATCCTCTACGAGGGCGGCGCGGGGGTGCGGATCGCCGGGGAGAGCGACGACCCGGTGACCACCTCGACGCACTTCCGGATCATGTCGATGACCAAGATGGTGGCCACGACGGCCGCGCTGCAGCAGGTGGAGCGGGGTGAGCTGGAGCTCGACGCCCCGGTCGACACCTACCTGCCCGAGTTCGCCGACCTGCAGGTGCTGGAGGGCTTCGACGGCGACACCCCGAAGCTGCGCCCGGCGGGCAACCGCGCGACGGTCCGCAACCTGGTCACGCACACCTCGGGGCTGGCGTACTGGTTCTGGAACGCCGACCTCAAGCGCTACGAGGAGGTCACCGGCCTGCCCAACGTCGTGCCCGGCTCCCTGGAGGCGTTCAAGGCGCCGCTGGTGACCGATCCCGGCAGCCGCTTCGTCTACGGCATCAACACCGACTGGCTGGGCCGGGTGGTCGAGACCGTGGCCGGGAAGAAGCTGGACGCCGTGATCGCCGACGGCATCACCGGCCCGCTCGGCATGACCGACACCATGTTCCGCCTCGACCCGCAGCGCTACGCCAACTGCGTCACCGTGCACGTGCCGGGCGAGGACGGGTCCTGGACGTCGGCCGGGGAGATCCTCAACCAGGAGCCCGACTGGTGGGCGGGCGGCCACGGGCTGTACTCCACGCCGCGCGACTACATCCGGTTCGAGCGGGCGCTGCTGCGCGGCGGGGAGCTCGACGGCGAGCGGATCCTGCGGGAGGAGACGGTCGACGCGGCGTTCACCAACCAGATCGGCGACCTCGACTTCCCGGCCGAGATCCCCACCGCCGACCCGCCGATCACCGCGTCGCTGAACGTCGGGCCGGGCTGGAAGTGGGGCTACGGGCTGCTGCTGAACACCGTCGACGTGGCGGGCGGGCGGCGGGCCGGCACCGGCGCCTGGGCCGGGCTGTTCAACACCCACTTCTTCATCGACCGCAGCACCGGGGTCTGCGCTTCGATCTACACCAACTCGCTGCCGTTCATCACCGAGGAGGCCTGGAAGACCTACGCCGACTTCGAGAGCGCGGTCTACGCGGCGCTCTGACCGGGCGCGGTGCCGGGGCCGGGGGCGCCCGGTCCCGTCACCGCAACATCCCGCCCCGGCGCGCCCGCGACACCGCCTCGGCCCGGTTCGCGGCGCCGAGCTTGGCGTAGATGTTCTTCAGGTGCCACTTCACCGTGTTGACGGTGACCGCGAGCGAGCCGGCGATCTGCTGGTTGCTGCGGCCGAGGTCGAGCATCCGCACGATGGCCAGCTCGCGCCCGTTGAGCTCGGCGCACCCGGTCCGCTGGGCCGGCGCGCCGGCGGCGGCCACCAGCGCGGCCACCTGGTCGGCGGCCACCGGCGCGAGCCCGTCGGGCCAGGTGCGGCCCTCGGCCCTCGCCAGCAACCGGCCCAGCACCCCGGTGACCTCCGGCCCGCCGTCCCGGATCGGCTGCACCAGCCCCGCCGGGAGCGCCCGGCCCAGCGCCGCGGCGAGGGTGCGCTCCGCGGCCAGCTGCCGCGCCGCCCGCTCCTGGACGGCGGCGAGCTGCACGGTCGCGGAGACCGCGGCCCGGAGCTGGCCCCGCCGTTCCAGGTCGGCGACGAGGTCGGCGAGCAGCTCGGCGGCGCGGTCCTGGTCGCCCTCGGCGGAGAGCACCGCGGCCAGCGAGCCGGTGCGGATCTGGCCGATCGCCACGCCGATCCCGCCCGGACTGCCGGTGCCGTCGGGCAGCCGCTGGGCCACCCGCCGCGCCTCGTGCACCCGCCGGGCGGCCAGCAGCTGCCGGATGCGCTCGGCCTCGACCGCGGCGCGCAGCCGGGGCAGGTCGAGGCGGTCGGCGACCCGGACCCCCTCGGCCAGCAGCTCCGCGGCCTCGGCCGTCGCCCCGCGGCCGGCCCGGATCCGGGCGAGCAGCGGGTAGCTGGCGACCATGAAGTCGACCACCCCGCTCTCCGCGCCCAGCTCCCGGCTCTCGGCCAGCAGCCGCTCGGCCTCGTCCAGGTCGCCGCGCTCGTGGTGCAGCTCCCCGAGCAGCGCGCCGGCCAGCTGCGCGGCGTGCGAACGGCGGCCCGCCGACTCCCGGGCCAGCGCGACCGCACCGTGCAGGTGCTCCTCGGCGGCGGGCAGGTCCAGCTGGGCGAGCGCGGCGATGCCGGCGAAGCAACGGCCGTAGACCCCGGCGAACGGCCCGATCGTCCGGTCGTGGAACGGCCGCGCCCAGGTCTGGCGCTCCCGCGCGGCCGCGAACCGGGCGGCGTGGATGTCGCAGAAGGTCTGGATGTTGGCCGCCACCGCCACCACCCAGGGCCGGTACTCCCCGGACCGGGCCAGGCTGCGGCTGACCAGCTCCTCGGCCCGGTCGGTGCGGTCGCCGTAGATGTCGATGCAGGCCTGGACGACGTCGGCCTCGCTGTGCACCTCCTCGTCGGCACCGGCCGGCAGCGCCCGGCGCAGGTCGTCGAGCGCGCGCTGCGCGGGCTGCGCGCGCTGCAGCAGGCAGTTCGCCCAGGCGACCGCCATCAGCAGCCGCGGCCGGTCGTCCAGGGCGTGCCGGGGCAGCCGCCCGGTCAGCCCGAGCAGGCTCACCATCCGGCTGTGCTCGACCAGCGGCATGGCGTGCCGCTCGACGAGGTCGGTGGCGCGGTCGACGTCGCCCGCGGCGAGGGCGTGCGTGACGGCCTCGGACACCAGGTCGTGCGCGGCGAACCAGGCCGACGCGCACCGGTGCAGCCGCGCCACCCGGGCCGGGTGGTCGCGTTCGAGCCGGCGGCGCAGGTGCTCGGCGAACAGGTGGTGGTAGCGGAACCACTCCCGCTCGGCGTCCAGCGGGCGCAGGAACAGGTCGCGGCGCTCCAGCTCCTCCAGCGCCGCCTGCCCGTCGGCGCGGTCGGCGAGCGCACCGGCCAGGTCCCCGCACAGCCGGTCGCAGACCGAGGTGGCCAGCAGGAAGTCCAGGATCTCGGCGGGCAGTGCGGCCAGCACGTTCTCGGTGAGGTACTCGCCGATCGAGTGGTGGCGTCCGGAGAAGCCGCGGATCAGCGCGGCCGGATCGGCCGAGTCGCGCAGCGACAGCGACACCAGCTGCAGGGCGGCCACCCAGCCGTCGGTGCCCTCGGACAGCCGCGCCACGTCCTCGCGCTGCAGCCGCAGGCCGTTCAGGTCGACCAGGAAGGCCCGGGTCTCGTCGAGGTCGAAGCGCAGGGTGGCGGCGTCGACCTCGGTCAGCTGCCCGCGCACCCGCAGCCGGCTCAGCGGCAGCCGGGGGCGGGTGCGGCTGGTCAGGATCAGCGCCAGGTTCGGCGGCGCCCGGTCCAGCAGGTGGACCAGGGCGCGGTGCACCTGCTCGTCGTCGACCAGGTGCCAGTCGTCGAAGGTCAGCACCACCCGGCGCGGCTGCGCGGCGATCAGCTCCAGCACCGCCGAGAGGGTGTAGCGCTGGGTGTCCTCGGCGCCCTGCTCGATCAGCTCCTGCAGGTCGCCGAGGGCGCCGCCGGCCTCCGGCAGCGCCCGGCCCACCGCTTCGAGCAGGTGCGACAGGAACCAGGGCGGGTCGTTGTCGTCGCGGTGCAGGCCGAGCCAGGCGACCGCGGCGCCCTCGTCCTCGAGCACCCGCAGCCACTGCACGGCCAGCGTCGTCTTGCCGTAGCCGGCCGGCGCGTGGATGACCACGAGCTGGCGCCCGGACCCGGCGCGCAGCAGCCCGAGCAGGCGGCGCCGCTCGATCAGGTTGCGGACGTAGGCGGGCGCGCGGAACCGGGTCGGGGCGTCGACCGGGGTCGCCCGGCGCGCGCCAGAGGTCATCGGCGCCCCCCATCGGGCTCGGGCGGACACCCGCCCGGCAGGTCGGGGACCGAGTATCGCCGACCCGACCGGCGACCGGCTACCTGCTCGGGTGGTCAGGTGGGCCGCGATCCGGCGCACCCGGCGGCGGGCTGAACCGGATCGGCGCCGGAACCGAATAGCCGGGCGACCTACCCAGGGCTGTTCAGCGTATCGGATGTTCGCCCGTTCAGGGGCAACGACCGATCGTTATGGACGTCATAGGGAGCGGCGGTTCTCTGCGCTGCGCCCGCACGGGTGCTCCCCACCCGGTCCGGAACTCCGGTCCGGTCCCGCTCGCCGTCAGGAGATGCTGTGTTCGAGGGTTTCAACAAGGTGTTCGTCCGGGACGCCATCACCCGCAGTTCGGCCAACGCGATGGACCGCCGCCGGTTCCTGCGCGCCGCCGGCGTCGCCGGGGTCGGGGTCGCCGGGGTCGGCGCCCTGGGCCTCACCGCCGGCACCGCGTTCGCGACCGAGGGCGAGTCCGGCAGCCACCAGGGCCCCAGTGACGGCGCGGTGCTGAACTTCGCGCTGAACCTGGAGTACCTCGAGGCCGAGTACTACCTGCGCGGCGTGTTCGGCGAGGGCCTGCGGGACGACCAGATCAGCGGCACCGGGCGGCTCGGCGGCGTCGTCGGCGGGCGCAAGGTGCACTTCGAGTCCAGCCTGGGCAGGCAGTACGCCACCGAGATCGCCAACGACGAGCGCGCGCACGTCGACTTCCTGCGCGCCGCCCTCGGCGACGCCAAGGTGGCCCGTCCGGAGATCAACCTCACCGACGCCTTCAACGCCGCCGCCACCGCGGCCGGCCTGATCAAGGCCGGCGAGAGCTTCGACCCGTTCGCCAACGAGGACAACTTCCTGCTCGGCG
>JASLAP010000719.1 GCA_030147065.1 Pseudonocardia sp.
CGATCTGCGCCGCCTTCTGCACGGGCTTGCCGTCGAAGACGTAGTGCTCGGCCCAGCCGGCCGCAGCCGCCGCGATCGAGTAGTCCTGTGGCGCGCCCACGTACAAGAGCGCGCGGCCGGACTGGTCGGTCCCGGCCTGAGTGGGATCAGCAGCGACCTGCACCTGCCGGTCGAGCAACGAGGTGCGAGCGAACTCGGTCGCCTCCCGGTACCCGCACTCCCCCTCGTCCGGCGCATCGATACCGAGCAGCCGAACACGCCGGCCATCGCTGAGGTCCACGGTGTCGCCGTCCACGACATCGACCACGAGCAGGGGCGCCGACGCAGCCACCGGCAGGGGTGCCGATGTCGCCGTGGACGGCGCCGTCGCGCTGGCGAGCGACGACGGCGAGGACGTGGGCGCAGGCGGAGGAGCGGCAGCGCCGAGCGCGGCGACCGTCATGATCGACCCCACCGCACCCACAGCGATCGTGCCGGCCAGGGAAGGACGACGGACCGGCGCAGCGGAGCCCGCAGCCGCGCCGGCTCGGCGCCGCCACCACACGCCTCCAGCGATCCAGAGCGTGACCGGCCAGAACAGGCCGACCGCGAGTCCGACAAGCACGGCGAGCACCCTCGGACGTCCAGGACGGCGTCGAGTCAACAGCCAGCCGACGAGCGCAGCAGTGCCGAGCCATCCGAGCAGGTAGACCAGGGTGAACACGTACGCGACTTCCTTCTCGCCGGTGAGCAGCGCGGCGCGACGGCCGGGCTGAGGCAGTTGCCCGTCACGACCTGCACACGAGGCACCAGGGATGGCTCGTAGGTGGCCATCGCTGGTGCACGACCGATGGGGAGCTGCCTCTTTGCGCACAGTCGCAGCTGGGCCGCCTCCTGTTACACCAGCGCTACGACTCCCGTCGCGGTCTTCATCCTGGGGAGCTGAGCGTCTCGGCAGAGCGCCCAGGGTGGGTCCGGGCGGCCCAGGGGACATCGGCGTCGGCCAGCAAAGCGATCTCGCCCTGACCGTTGGCGCTGGTCAGGGCGAGGATTCGAGATGTGCGCCCGAAGGGATTCGAACCCCTGACCTTCTGATCCGTAGTCCGAACGCTTCCGCCCACATGTCCGGTATCGCCGGCAGCAGCATGAGCCACAAGCGCCGGATCGGGCATGTCTGGAAGCAGTGCGTTGCAGTTCGTGGATCAGTTGGTGGATCGGCGATCACCAACCGTCCGATGAGGACACTGTCGGGATGCCCTCGGGTGGCCGGGGTCGGTGGCCGAGCGTGGAGTTGGCCATGCCTCGTTCGCGGTGGCGCGGGCGAGGCTTGGACAGTTCCGGCGGCTTCGTCGGCCGCGGCAGTGCCCGAACAGCAGGCACGCCAGTCCGACCAAGCTGCCGCAATCTCGAACTGCCCGGGGGCGCGGAGAGAGCCGCTGAGGTTGATCAGCAGGGTGGCGGAGGGCAGCTGCGGGGGTTCATGGGCAGCGCGACGCCCAGGCCGTAGCGCGCATCGGCGCCGAGGACCCCGCCGACCGCCACCGCCGCGACGAGCGTGGGCAGGCGTGGCTCACGCCGACGACGGGGCAGGTCGGCCGGCTCGAGGTCGGGATCGATGTCCGGGGGCCGCGGCCCGGGGCGGTCATCGGGGTGGTTCCGGCATAGTCGAACGACCTCCCCACAGGGGCGCAGCAGGCGAGGCGGACAGCGGCGGCGCCGGGGCCGCCGTCACACGTCGGCCGCCAGGAGCTCGCGCACGGCCCCGTCGATGAAGGCGGTGTCCACCGGGTTCGCCCCGCCACCGGCGAAGTGGCCCCAGACGCCGGGGATCACCCGCAGCTCGGCGTTCGAGATGAACCGGGCGGCCCACCGCTCGTCCTCGGGCGGGAAGTACAGGTCCTTCTCGGCGGGCATCACGATCATGCGGGCAGTGATCCCGCCGAGCGCCGCCTGCAGGTCGCCGTCGCATCCCGGGGTGGTCCCCACGTCGCCCTGCTGCCAGGTGTCGAGCATGCAGAGCAGGTTGTTGGCGTCGCGGCCGTCGAGGAAGAAGGCCTCCCAGAACCCGACGAGGAAGTCCTCCAGCGACGTGTAGCCCATCTCGCGCCACACCTCGTCCCAGTAGAACGCCTGGGAGAAGCCCCAGCCCGCGTAGACACGCGCGGCGGCGCGCAGCCCGGTGACCGGCTGCTCGTCGTACCAGCCGCCGCGGAAGGCGCCGTCCGAGGTGAGCGCGCCCTTCACGCCCTCCAGGAACACGACGTTGTGCGGGCTGGTCCGGCTCGAGCCGCAGAACGGGAGGGCGCGCGGCACCATCTCCGGGTGGCTGACCGCCCACTGGTAGGTCTGGCCCGCCCCCATCGACCAACCGAGCACCAGCGCCAGCCGCTCGATCCCGAAGTGCTCGGTGACCAGGCGGTACTGGGACTGCACGTTGTCGCGGACGTTCACCCTCGGGAAGCGGGCGCGGTCGTGCGGTGGTGGGGTGTTCGACGGCGAGGACGAGAGGCCGTTGCCGAGCATGTTCGGCACGATGATGAACCACTCGGCCGGGTCGAGGCCCATGTCGGGCCCGATGAGCCACTCGTTCTCCCAGTACCGGCCCGAGTACCAGGTCGGGTACACGATCGCGTTGCTCCGGTCCGCGTTGAGCGTGCCGTAGGTCTTGTAGGCGACCCGGGCGGGGCGCAGCGTCACCCCGCACTCCAGCGTGAAGTCGGGGATCTCGTAGACCTCATAGTCGTCGCGTGCAGGCATCCGACCTCCCTCGTTGACACGACAGTCTACTGTGAGAATACTTTCCACAGGAAGCAGCTGCGCTGGATCTCGTCGGAGGGAGCCGGACATGCCTGAGGTGCTGTTCAGCGTGGACCAGTCCAAGTCGATGCGGGACCAGGCGGTGCCGGGGCACAACCGGTGGCATCCCGACATCCCCTCCGCGGCCTCGGTCCGCCCCGGCTCGGAGTTCCGGGTGGAGTGCCGGGAGTGGACCGACGCGCAGCTGGGCAACAACGACTCGTCCAACGACGTGCGCGACGTCAACCTCGCCGTGGCGCACATGCTCAGCGGGCCCATCGAGGTCGAGGGCGCGGAACCGGGCGACCTGCTGGTCGTCGACATCCTCGACCTGGGCCCCTGTCAGCCGCCGCAAGAGTACGGGGATGCACCCGGGCAGGGCTGGGGCTACACCGGGATCTTCGCCAAGGTGAACGGCGGCGGCTTCCTCACCGACCACTTCCCGGATGCCTACAAGGCGATCTGGGACTTCCACGGCCAGGAGGCGACGTCGCGGCACGTCCCCGGGGTCCGGTACACCGGGATCACCCACCCCGGGCTCTTCGGCACCGCCCCCTCGGCCGACCTGCTCGCCGAGTGGAACCGCCGGGAACAGGCGTTGATCGACACGAACCCGGACCGGGTGCCGCCGCTGGCGCTGCCGCCGCTGGAGGACGGCGTGCTGGCGGGCACGCTGTCCGGGGCCGAGCTGGAGCGGGTCGGCCGCGAGGGGGCGCGCACGGTTCCGGCCCGGGAGAACGGCGGCAACCACGACATCAAGAACTTCACCCGCGGCAGCCGGGTCTACTACCCGGTGCACGTCGCCGGAGCGAAGCTCTCCGGCGGTGACCTGCACTTCTCCCAGGGCGATGGCGAGATCACGTTCTGCGGGGCCATCGAGATGGGCGGCTTCATCGACTTCGGGGTGGACCTCATCAAGGGCGGGATGGCCAAGTACGGCATCACCGCCAACCCCATGCTCATCCCCGGCCGGGTCGAACCCCGTTACAGCGAGTTCCTCACCTTCATCGGGGTGTCGGTCGACGAGACCTCGGGCGAGAACTACTACCTGGACGCGACCGTCGCCTACCGGCGGGCATGCCTGAACGCGGTGGAGTACCTGAAGAAGTTCGGCTACTCGGGCGAGCAGGCGTACCTGCTGTTGGGCTCGGCGCCGATCGAGGGACGCGTGTCGGGTGTGGTGGACATCCCGAACGCCTGTTGCTCGCTGTACCTGCCGACGGCGATCTTCGACTTCGACGTGCGGCCCAACAATGACGGGCCCGCATCGGCCGACCGCGGGTCGGCCGCGAAGACCAGCTGACCGATGCCGGTCTACGTCTTCACCTGCCCGGCCTGTGGCCGGTTCGAGGAGAGCAGGCCGATGGCCAGGGCGGGTGATCGGGCCAGCTGCCCGACCTGCCGGGGGCAGGCGCGGCGGGTTTTCACCGCGCCCAACCTGCCCCTCCTGGCGACCGGTGTGCGACGGGCGCTGTCGGCGGAGGAGACCAGCGCGCACGAGCCCCGCGTCGTCCGGGAGAAGCGCGGACGGCCGATGCCGCAGCTGGCGACCTCGCCGACACCCCCCTGGGTGCTCTCCGGGCATTGACGACGGAGATCACGATCGTCTCCGACCATGCTGAGGAGCGATGGCGATGTTGCTCGCCGTGGTGTTGCTGTACGTCGGGGCCGTCCTCGGCGTGAACGGGATCTGGCTGATCGGACAGGCGCGCGCGGTGGCGGCCGAGCCCGTACCCGCCCGGGCAGGTGCGGCGGCCGAGCCGATCCCCGCCGGTGCGGCTGCGGTCGGCGGCGCCGATCCCGCAGCCGCCAGGCGCTCGCCCATCCTGCTGGAGGGCCGCGAGGTCGCGGTGATCAACATCTTCACCGGCTTCGTGGGCGTGGTGATCGCCACGATCTTCCTCATCCAGGCAGCGGTGCAGGACGACCTCGCCTCGGCGCGCGCGGGCGGCTTCATACTGCTGTTCGCCTTCACCTACCTGTGGGTGGCGTTCAACCAGGTGATCAGCGGCAGTGGCCGGGCGTTCGGCTGGTACTGCCTGTTCGTGGCGATCACGGCGGTCCCGGCCGGGATCTTCACCCTGCAGACCGCGGGCGGGAACCCCGCCGGGGTGTGGCTGGGGCTCAACTGGTTCGCCTGGGCCGTCCTGTGGGCGCTGTTCTTCGCGCTGTTGGCGCTGGAGCGGCCCATCGGCCGGGTCGTCGGGTGGCTCGCGATCATCGAGGGCGTCGTCACCGCGTGGGCGCTGGGATTCGTGGTGCTGATCGGCGCCCTGTCGTTCTGATCGGCACCGTCGTTCTGATCGGCAGCTGCGATCTCAGCTCTGCTGCGGCCCGACGCGGCGCAGCAGCTCGCGGATCCGGTCGCGCAGCGGCTCGTCGTCCAGGCCGGCGATCGCCTCGTCGACCACCGGGCGCAGCCTGCGGTGCGCCGCGCGACCACGGGCCGCGAGGAAGACCAGCACCCGGCGCCGGTCGGTCGGATCCACGCGCCGGTACACCAGGTTGGCGGACACCAGCCGGTCGATCAGCTTCGTGGTCGACGGCGGCGGCATCAGCGTGAACTCGGCGATCTCGCTCATCGCATGACCTTCGCCGTCGGCCAGCAGCGACAGCACGCGCCACTCCTCGAGGCTGCTGCGCCGCGCCCGCAGGGCGGCGGCGACTCGGCTGGTCACCCGGAACTGCGCATGGCTCAGCAGCTCCAGGAGTCCGAGTTCCGGGGATTGGTCAGCCATTGTGCCAGGCCACCACGCCCACTACTGTCGGATACTCCTCCACGAGAACAGTTTACCGATGAATACTTGACCGTGCCGAAGTCGCCACCGAACGCCCGTCCCGGGCCTCCGGCCCTGCCGCACCGACGCCGAACGGCGCGTCAGACGCTCCACGTCGCGCTGGTCGTCCCGCTGCAGGGTCCCTCAGGCATTTTCGGACCCTCCTGTGAACTGTGCGCCCGGCTCGCCGCCGAGGAGGTCAACGCCGACGGCGGGATGCTGGGTCGTGAGCTGCGCTTCGTCGTGGTCGACGGCGGCCGACGGCCCGTGCAGGTCGCCGCGGACGTGGACCGGCTACTGACCGACGGCGCGGTCGAGGCGGTCACCGGCTGGCACATCTCTGCCGTGCGCAACACCGTCGCACCCCGCATCGCGGGCCGCGCCCCCTACGTCTACACACCGCTCTACGAGGGCGGGGAACACCGACCCGGCGTGTTCCTCACCGGCGAGACCCCCGATCGGCAGGTCCATCCCGCCCTGCGCTGGCTACGCGCCGAATGCGGCGTACGGCGCTGGGCGGTCGTCGGCGACGACTACATCTGGCCCCGGCAGACCGCCCGGGTCACCCGGCGCTACGCCGCGGCCCTCGGGGCCGAGATCGCCCTCGAGACCTTCGTGCCACTCGGGACCACCGAGTTCGCCACGACCCTCCGCGCGATCGAGACCCGCGGCTGCGACCTCGTGCTCATGCTGCTGGTCGGCGACGACGCGGTGAACTTCAACCGCCAGTTCGCCGCCTGCGGCCTGGATGCGGCATGCCTGCGTTTCAGCCCGCTGATGGACGAGAACATGCTCCTGGCCACCGGCGCCGACAGCACCCGCGCCCTCTACTCGGCTGCGGGCTTCTTCGAGGCCCTGCCCAGCGCGTACGGCCTGGACTTCGGCCGCCGCTACACCAGTCGCTTCGGCTGCGAGGCGCCGATCCTCAACAGCCTCGGCGAGTCGTGCTACGAAGGCGTCAAGCTGCTGGCCGCGCTGGTCGACACCGCCCGCTCGACCAGCGTGCCCGACGTGTGCGCGGTCGCCGACACCGTCTCCTACGAGGGTGCCCGCGGACTCCTGCACCTCCACGACCACCACCTCGACCAGCCGGTCTACCTCTCGGTGGCGGACGGACTCGAGTTCGACATCCTGGTCCAGCTGGAGCCGCCGTCCACGGCGAGGCGGTAGGACACCGAGGCACGACGTTCGTCGCGCCGACAACTCGTCGTCCACCGCTCGGCGGACCCTGGACGTGGGAGGGTGGCGAGCGCATCCTGGTCGACGTGGACGAGCCGCAGCCCGGCCGGCGGCCAGGTGGCCCCATCCCCGTCGATCCTCCCGGCGGGCAGGCTGAGCGCCGCCGGAGCGTGGACGTCGAGGACGGCGGCCTGATCCCGGTGGCCCCCGCACCTGATGTCGCCGTCCGGTGACGGCCGTGCTGCGCCCGGCCTGCCCGGTGGCCTATCACTACCGCCCCGAGGATCTCGCCGGGCCGCCCGCGTTCACCTGCACCACCCTGTACGTCGTCGGCGGGATGTACGGCAACCCCCACGCCCTCGACGCGGTGCTGGCCCGGGCGAGCGCCGAGCCGGCCCCGCCCGAGATCGTCTTCAACGGCGACTTCCACTACCTCGACGTCGACCCGGACGTCTTCCGGGCGGTCGACGACGGGGTGCGGGCCCATCACCCCACGCTGGGCAACATCGAGTACGCCCTTGGCGGTGACGACGACAGCCTCGGCTGCGGCTGCGACTACCCCGCCTACGTGCCCGACACCGTCGTCGCCGACTCCAACGCCGTCGTCGCCCGGCTCCGCAGCGCCTGCGCGTCGGTGGACGGCCAGATGCGGTTTTCCGAACTGCCGCGCCACCTCACCGTCGCGGTCGGCGACACCCGGGTCGGGATCGTGCATGGCGACGCCGAGAACCTGGCCGGTTGGCAGCTCGCGTTGGAGGCCACCGAGCCGCAGGACCCGCAGATCCGCCGACGCACCGGGTTCACCGGTGCACCCACCCCCGCCGCGCGGGTCGTCGGCTGGCTGCGGCGCGCGGAGGTGGACGCGTTGTGCTGCACCCACACCGGCCTGCCCTACGCCCAGGACTTCCCGCACGCCGCGGGCCGGGGTCTGGTGGTGAACAACGGCTGCGCCGGACTACCCGACTTCGCCGACGGCCGCCACGGGGTGATCACCCGGCTGTCCGCCCGACCGGGCACACCCACCGACAGCCTCTACGGCATCACCATCGGCCGGCTGCGCTTCGACGCGCTGCCGGTCGACTACCGGCACGACGCGTGGCTGGCCCACTTCCTGGACGCGTGGCCGCCCGGGTCGCCCGCGTACCGCAACTACCACGACCGCATCGAGCAGGGCACCTGGCTGAGCCCTGAGCAGTCCGCCCGCGGCACCGTCGCCCTGTCGCGCTGACGGCACGGCCCGCGGGACCGGCGCCGTCTCAGGCCGAGTCATCACGTGCGGGGTCACCGGGTCGACTTCCACCGTGTACGACGTGATCGTGCGAACGGTGTCGCCGTCGAACTCGAAGACGTCGCACGAGGACACCGCCGACACCCCCGCCGCCCTCTCGTACCGGCCGATGGCGTCGACCGCCACGACCTCGTCCGATCCGGTCGAGACGAAGCGGAGCCACGACGTGGTCGTGCCGTCGTTCTCCGATGCGGTGCGCCGGCAGGCCTCGGTGTTCTTGCCGGCGGTGTGGGATCTACCCGGGCGGTTGCAGGCCCAACTGTTGGATCAGGCCGAGGGTGTCGTAGGCCACCCACTCCTCCGCGACCCGCCCGTCGGCGAACCGGAGGATGTGCTGACCGGAGATCTCGAACGACCGACCGGTGGCGTCCTGGCCGAGTACCGGCCCGGTGTTCGTACCGGTCACGCGCCAGCTGGTGATGACGCGGTCGCCGATCTCGAACAACTCGTTGATCGGGACGTCCAGGTCCGGGATACCGGTGCGGTAGGCCGTGACGAGCCCCTTGAACGCCTCCCGACTGTTGATCTGTCCGCCCTCCACGTCGGGACCGTGGCGGACGAAGTCCTCGGCGAGGATCTCGTGAGTCACGTCGAGGTTGCCCTTGCCCCACACCTCCTGGAGGAGGCGACGCTCGATCGCTACCTGAGTGGAATCGGACATGACGTGAGCCTCCCCATCTCGGTGGATGCTGTAGCCGTCCCGGCAGGGTAGGACCGTGATCTTGGGAGGCATTCCGCCACCCGGGGCATTGCGGCAGGCGGTCACCCCCTCCGACCTCGGAAGATCGTGGAGATCTGCGGTCTCACATCGAGCGCTGCGAACGGGCATCGTCGGTGCCGGCGAGCTGGTCGTCGCCCGCGCACGGTGACCCGCGCAGAGCCGGAGGCGTACCCGGTCGATGCCGATGCGTTGGCGCCGACTACCGAGAGGGGTGGCGTCGAGGTGGTAGTTCACGGCCACGGTGGTGCGGTCGCGGTGGCCGGCGGCCGGACGCCGGACATCGGGTTGAAGCTGATCCAGCCCCAGCGGACGGCAGCGCTGCACGCACCGCTGAGGATGGCGTGGATGGAGCGCACGCTGGATGCGGCGTAGGGCTTGCACCGGTGCCACTCGCAGCCCGCTGTCGAGCAGTCGTGCCGACCGTCCTTGGCGTGGCGCTCGACGAACGGGCGACCCGCGCAAGCTGCCTGCACTTCCGCAACCGGCTGTAGAGGGACTCCAGGCGCTCGGCGGCTTCGCGGACGAACAGCACCAGCGGCACGTCGCCGAGGTTCGGCTCGATGTAGAGCCGGATCTGCGCCTCGTAGGTCATCCGTGTCGTCGAGTCGATCTCGTGCTGAGCCATCCAACAGAGCGCCGAGGGTGGATCGGGTCCGGGCGACCTTGAGGGCGTCGGCGTCGGCCAGCATCTTGATCCGCAGCTTCTCCGCGTCCTTCAGCGCTGCGCGTTCGGAGCGTTCGTTGCCGGGCTTTTCGATGGGCACGCTGTCGACGAGGATGATCCGCTCGCCGGTGCTCGGGTCCTCGCCGGCTGACACGCGCACCTGGACGCGATCGCGCATCCGCCTGATGTTCCCGCGCGGGCGGGACTTCGCCGGGTCGGAGCCAAGCGCATGGTGGCGGAAGCTAGCACGGCTTGTGGATCGTGATCGAGTAGAGCGATCTTCAAATGATCTCGCCCTGACCGTTGGTGCTGGTCAGGGCGAGGATCTCGTGTGTGCGCCCGAAGGGATTCGAACCCCTAACCTTCTGATCCGTAGTCAGATGCTCTATCCGTTGAGCTACGGGCGCGTGCTCTTCAGTTGTCGTACCCCGGCCGGTCGGCTGACCCGACCACCGGCGCGGAGGCTCCGGGATTTGAACCCGGGATGGGGGGTTACCCCAAACCGCATTAGCAGTGCGGCGCCATAGACCAGACTAGGCGAAGCCTCCCGGGGCCTCTCGGCCCTCCAGCGGTTCCCAGGGTACACAGGCGGTCCAACCGGGTTCACGACCCCCCGGTCCGCAGGGCCAGGAAGGGTGCCAGGGCGTCCGGGTCCTGCAGGGCACCGTGGCTGACCGCCCGCTCCGGGGCCACCCCGGCCAGGATCTTCTTGACCGGGACCTCGCACTTCTTGCCGTTGAGCGTGCGCGGCACCGCCCCGATCACGACGAACCGGTCGGGGACGTGGCGGGGGGACAGCTCGCTGCGCAGGGCGCGGCGCAGCTTGGGCTCGACGTCTTCCAGGGTCGCGCCCTCGACGAGGACCAGGAAGCACAGCAGGGCGCCCTCGTCGCGGGCGCCGAGCTCGGTGGTGTCGATCACCAGCGAGTCCAGCACCTCGTCGAGGCCCTCGGTGACGGCGTAGAAGTCGGCGGTGCCCATCCGGACGCCGCCGCGGTTGAGGGTGGAGTCACTGCGGCCGTAGATCACGTACGAGCCGCGCGGGGTGCGGCGGACCCAGTCGCCGTGCCGCCAGGCGCCGGGGAAGTCCTCGAAGTAGGCCTCGCGCAGCTTGGTGCCGTCCGGGTCGTTCCAGAACGCCACCGGCATCGACGGCATCGGCTCGGTGATGACCAGCTCGCCCACCTCGTCGACGACCTCCCGGCCGGTCTCGTCGTAGGCCACCACGGCCGACCCCAGGGCCGCGCAGGACAGCTCCCCCAGCCACACCGGGACGATCGGGGCGGCGGCCACGAAGGCCGCGCACACGTCCGTGCCGCCGGAGACCGAGCAGATCTGCACGTGCCCGCCGACGGCGTCGCCGATCCAGCGGAAGCCCTCCACCGACAGCGGGGCCCCGGTGGAGCCGATCGCCCGCATCGCGGACAGGTCGAACTCGTCGCGCGGGCGCACGCCGGCCTTCAGACAGGACTGGATGTAGGGCGCGGACACCCCGAAGTAGCCCACCCGGTGCCGCTGCGCGAGCCGCCACAGCGTCCCGAGGTCGGGGTGGCCGGGGCTGCCGTCGAACAGCACCACCGTGGTCCCCACCAGCAGGCCGCCGATGAGGAAGTTCCACATCATCCAGCCGGTCGTGGTGAACCAGAAGAAGCGCTCGCCGCGGCCCAGCTCCATCTGCAGCCGCAGCGCCTTGAGGTGTTCCAGCACGATCCCGCCGTGCCCGTGCACGATCCCCTTGGGCAGCCCGGTCGTGCCCGACGAGTAGAGCACCCACAGCGGGTGGTCGAACGGCACCGGCTCGAACTCCAGCGGTGCCGCCTCGGCCGTCAGCTCCGACCAGGTCGCCGTGCCGTCCAGGGTCGCGCTGTCGTCCAGGTACGGGATCAGGACGGTGGCCCGGAGCGTGGGCAGCTGCGCGCGCAGCGACGCCAGGTTGGGGCGGATGTCGTACTGCTTGCCGCCGTAGCAGTAGCCGTCGACGGCCAGCAGCACGACCGGCTCGATCTGGGCGAACCGGTCGTGCACCGCGCGCGGCCCGAAGTCCGGCGAGCAGGACGACCAGATCGCACCGAGGCTGGCGGTGGCCAGGAACGCCACCAGGGTCTCGACGCAGTTCGGGGCGAGCGCGACGACCCGGTCGCCGCGCCCCACGCCCAGCCGGACCAGCCCGGCGCGGGCGCGTCCCACCAGGTCGCGCAGCTCGCCGTGGGTGACCTCCCGCTCCAGGCCGTCCTCGCGGGCGAACACGACCGCGACGTCGTCGGCCGACCAGCCGCCCGGCGAGTCCGGACCGGCGGCCAGGGCGTGCTCGGCGTAGTTCAGGGTGCCGCCGGGGAACCACTGCGCCCCCGGCATCGCGCGCGAGCCCAGCACCGCCGACGGCTCGTCCCGCCAGCGGACGCCGAGGAACTCCGCCGCCGCCGACCAGAACCCGTCCAGGTCGCCAACCGACCACGCGTGCAGCGCCGCGTAGTCCGGCAGGTCCACCCCGCGGGTCCGGGCCGCCCAGGCCATGAACTCGGTCATCGGCCCGGTGTGCTCCGGGTCCGGTGTCCACAGCACTTCGGGGGTCTCGGCGGCGGTCATGCCGGTCAGCATGCAACACCGGTCGTGCGCGGAGAACCGTGCCGGAACACTGTTTTCCGCGCACGACCGGCTAGCGCAGGTGTGAGTCGAACCAGTTCAGGGTGCGCTGCCAGGCGTCGGCGGCCTGTTCGGGGTCGTCGTCGAAGCGGTGCCCGGTGCGCGGGTAGACCACCACGTCGGTGGCGACCTCGGAGGCGGCGGCGGCGTTGCGCAGCCGGTCGATCTCCGGGTCCTTGTCGCCGTCGGCCGGCTCGCCGTAGATGCCCAGCCAGGGGCAGGTCAGCCCGGGCGCCATGTCGATCAGGTTGTCCAGCCGGCCGGACGGGCTGTGCACCCCGCCGCCGCCGACGGTGACCGCCGCGCCGAGCGTGCGCTCCGCGGCCACCAGCATGGCCACCGAGCCGCCCAGGTCGAACCCGATGACGCCCATCCGGTCGGCGCTGATGTCGTGCTCGGCCAGCCAGCCGAAGGCGGTGTCGGTGTCGGCCATCACCTGCCCGGTGTCCAGCCGGTCGACGCGTTCCTGGACCTGCGCGTCGTCGGCGGCGTCGTCGAGCTCATCGGTGCCGTCGCGGTGGTAGAGGTGCGGCGCGACGACGAGCCAGCCGTCCCCGGCGAGTCCGGATACCAGCCCGCGCACGGTGTCGGTGACCCCCCGTGCCTCGTGCAGGACCACGATCCCCCCGCGGACCGAGCTGACCGGTTCGGCGACGGTGAGTCGCAGCGCACTGCCGTCGACGAGCGGGACGGTCTCGGTGCGGATCTCGGTCATGTCCACAAGGGTGGCACGGAGCCGGCGTCCTCCCGGCGCCGGGCAGCTACCGTTCACCTTATGACCACCATCCGCGCCGACCTGGGCAGCCTTCCGGCCTACGTGCCCGGCCGGACCATCCCCGGGGCGATCAAACTGGCCAGCAACGAGGTGTCGCTGCCGCCGTCGAAGGCGGTGCTCGACGCCATCGCCGAAGCGGCCGCGGGCGGCAACCGCTACCCCGATCTGGCCGTCACCGGGCTCACCG
>JASLAP010000576.1 GCA_030147065.1 Pseudonocardia sp.
CTCGTCGCGCAGCCCAGTCGCCGCCGAAATCCGTGACGATAACCAGCGCGGGTGGATCCGAGGTCGTCGGCGGGCTCCGCCACGGACTGTGCTCGTCGAGGTCGAGCGCGGCTGATCAGCTGCTCGGGGTCGCCACCGCAAGCCCTGCGCGGCAAGTCGACGCGAAGGAGTTACTGGCGCGGCGCCGTCCCGTCGGGCAGGGCAGACTCGCCGGTTGACGACGGGTGGAGGGGGTCAGCGTGGACGATCTGCGACCGGACATCGCGGCGGCCGCGACGCGGATGAGTACCGCCATGGGTGCGAAGCGGGAGATCAGGAAGCTGGTCGAGCACCTCTGGGAGTCCGAGCAGGTCGAGCGAATGACCTCGGGCGCCTACGGGAACGGGATCGGCCTAGTCGTCCTCACTGACCGGCGGCTGTTCTTCCTCAAGGACGGATGGATGAGCCAGACCAGCGAGGACTTCCCGCTGGACCGGGTGTCGTCGGTCCAGTGGTCATCGGGAGTGATGATGGGTTCGATCATCGTCTTCGCCTCGGGGAACAAGGCCGAGATCAAGCAGGTGCCCAAGGCTGACGGCAAGGACATCGTCGACCTGATCCGTACCCGGCTCGCCGGCTCGGTCGTCCCCGCCCGCACCCCGGACCAGGGGATGTCGGGCCCAGTGCCGCACCAGAGCCCTGACGACGTGTTCCAGAAGCTGCGGCAGCTGGGTGAGCTACGGGACGCCGGGGTTGTCACGCCAGCCGAGTTCGAGGTCAAGAAGGCGGAACTCCTCGCCCGCATCTGACGACGGGCGCACGGGCGGTGGGAACGCAGCGGATCCTGGCCAGCCGCTGGCCGTGGCGTTCGGTTGACCACTGTTCGCTCGGTCCTACGGGCTCCGGTGCTCCCAGGATACCGACGACTCCCGATGGGATGGGCCTGGCGGCAGCCAGGCGATTGCTGGTCCCCCTGCCCACAGGCGAGCGTTCGCGAGGTGAGCGATCCACTTCGCGGCCGCACGGGATCTTCGTGCTCCCAGATCCGCAGTGGCCACCAGCCGACTGTGTGCACGGCAGCGTCGGTGTGGATGTCGTGCTCGACGATCGAGTCCAGCTTGCGCTGCCACCACTCGCGATTCGCCCGGGTAGGTGCTGGTGTTCAGGACAGGAGCGCCAGAAGCAGCCGTCGATGTACGGCCCGATCCGGGCACCGCGCAGGAGCACATCTTCACGGCGCCGGCGGGACGTGCCGGGTACCGGGACGTCCACGATGAAGCGCAGGCCGAGACCATGCAGGGTTCGACGGACGCGTAGCTCGGGAAGGGTGTCCCGACGGCGGTTCGCCTTCATCGTCCGGGTAGCGGCGGGAGAGCTGGCCGGCGGTGCCGGGCCCGGATCCATGCGAACGATGGTGAGGGGTGCCACCGACAACGACGACGGCGCGGTGGCGAGGACGATTCCCAGGCGCGCCCGACCAGTGATCACCGTCTGCGTGACTAACTGCGTGACTACGGCTATGGATTCGGCCGGATCTCGGCGGACCTCAGCGGACACGATCACGCCTCTGAGCTGCGCAAACCCGCTGGCCACGCAACCGTTCGGATTGCTTCACACCGAAGAGGTCACTGGTTCGATCCCAGTATCGCCCACCAGCGCAAACGGCCCCTCCCGATCATCGGGAGGGGCCGTTTGACTACACATTTGACAACAACGCAGGCGAGCAACCGCAGCTGTCGGCGAGCGTGAGCTGGGCAAACGCTGGAGTAGCCAGGGCGCGGTCGGGTCTCTGAGCGACGCGGACCGTGGCCGCCGACCAGGTCATCTACTCCCCGAGGCGGGTCAGCTCCCTCGGCTTCGTCAGCGTGATGCCGCTATCGCTCGCACCGGCGCAGACCTGCCAGGGCATGGGCGGGCGCGGCTGTTGCTGACCACACTTGTGACAACAACGGCGGACCCGGCGTGATCTACAGGCCGGTCACGGACCAGTGAGGCGCGGCGGTGTGGGCTCGCTGGCCTGACGGTGCGGGACGTTGCTGGATCGGCGGCCGCCGAGGGCTCCGTCCATGCGGTCGAGGGCGGTGCTGATCTGGTCGTCGAAGACCTCGCTGTAGATGCCGAGGGTGACGCTGATGTGGGAGTGGCCGAGGATCACCTGGGCGTCGCGGGCCGGGACGCCCAGGTCCTTGAGCAGCGTGGCCGCCGTGCGCCGTAGGTCGTGAAAGGCGATCTTGGGGAGCCCGGTGTCGGTGATGATGCGGTCGAAGGAGCGGGTCACGTTGCGCGGCTCGATGGGTCGGCCGGTGCGGGTGGTGAACACGTAGCCGGTGTCGTTCCAGCTGGCGCCTGCGGCTTGTCGTTGTTCGGCTTGGCGCTCGCGCTGGGCGAGCAGCGCCTCGCGGGTCAGCGACACCATGGGGAGGACGCGGTCGCCGGCGGCGCTCTTTGTTGGCCCGCGAACCAGTTGTCCTCCGACTCGGACGAGCGTGGCCAGGACCTTGATCTTGCCGGTGTCGAAGTCGATGTCGTCCCACCGTAGGGCCGAGATCTCGCCGCGTCGGAGTCCGTAGACGAGGGCGAGGGTGAAGAGGGGATGGGCGGCGTCGCCGGCGGCCGCGCTGAGGAAGGTACGGGCTTGGTCGGCGGTCCAGGCGGTGCGTCGGCGTCGTTGCTCGGTGGGCAGAGTCGTCAGCTGGGCGACGTTGCGGGCGACGAGTTCCTCGCGCTGAGCGCGGCCGAGGGCGGAGCTGAGGACCTCGCGGATCATGCGCAGCTTCTGCACGGAGTCGCCGGCGGTGCGGCGGCTGTTGAGGAAGCGCTGCACGGAGGCGACTGTGAGCTTCTCGAGTTGTTGGCTGCCCAACGCGGGGCGCAGGTAGAGCTCGATGGTGCTGCGGTACTTGGCGGCGGTGGTGGGTCGCAGCTTGGGTTTGACGACCTCGGTCATCCAGTAGTCGAGGTAGCTCGACAACGTCGGGGAGCGGGTGGGCACGACGGCGCCGGACTGGACGCGCTGGGCCAACGCGGTCAGCTTGGTGGTGGCGACCTCGGCGCGGGTGCGGCCGTAGATCCACTTGCGGCCGCGGGTGCCGTCGGGGCGGGTGACGAAGATGGCTACGGCGTAGCGACCGTCGGAGCGCTTGGCGATCGTGCCCTCGCCGTTGCCGCGTTTACGTGCGCGTCGTCCGCGGCTTGACTCCGATGGGGGAGGCTCGGCCGTCACGCTGCACCGGTGCCGAGCCGCTCGAGGTAGTCGGCGAAGTCAGTGGCGCGGATGCGGTGGCAGCGGCCGATGTGGATGCTGTGCAGCTCGCCGGCCCAGATCAGCTGGTACACCGTCCAGCGCGACACCTGCAGGCGGTCGGCGACCTGTTGCAGGGTCAGCAGGTCCGGATCCGGCATCGCAGCGCTCCCATATCAGCGGCGCCGTCCTTGGACGGCGTCCTTGATCAGATGCGTTGGACCCTGCTCAGTGCGGTGGCCGCCTACGTGGTCGACGGATGGCCCGCCGTGATGCAGACGTTGGCGAGCGCGTGGTTGGAACGTGCTGTGGCGTGGTCGCGCTGTGGCCTCGTGCAGGCGGTTGTAGTTCGGTGGCTTCAGTAGCCCAGCAGCCGCGACCCTTTCGTCCCGAAGCAACGCAGGCGTGCTCGCTACGTCGGCATCTTCGCAGCTCAGCGGGCTTCTGTCGTCCACCGCAGTCCAACGGCGGGCGGGCTTGTCCGGGGTCGTTGTCACTCAGTTCGTCCCTCAGCGATAGGCGCCGTAGGCGGGTTAGTGGGGACTCAGGGACCAGTTGTGCAACTGCACCCGCCGGGGACCACCCCCCGCGAGCGCGGGGAGCACTCGGATCCCAGATTGCAGCTCAGGCTGTGGCTGGGACCTCCGCGAGCGCGGGAGCACGCGGCGCCGGCGTCGGCGATCGGCGCCGAGCAGGGACCACCCCCGCCAGCGCGGGGAGCACCGTTCGGTGGCCTCCTGTCTCGACCGCGACAAGGGACCCCCCGCGAGCGCGGGGACCAGCTGTAAGGAACCTCGGGAATATCATGGACCGAGGGACCACCCCCGCGTGCGCGGGGAGCACTCGGCGTGTTCGCCGCCGCCGACGGCCAGCTCGGGACCACCCCCACGAGCGCGGGGAGCACTTCGCCGTGGTCGAGCACGCCGAGGCCGCCCAGGGACCACCCCCGCGAGCGCGGGGAGCACATTGCGGGGCCGCGGTTGGTCAAAGTAAACCGTTCGCGATGGGGTGGCGATGGTCGTCGCCGTGCTCGACGACGGCAGAGCGAGCCGGGGTGCGGCTGCTGGCCGCCGACGAGCCATTCAGTCTCGCCCCCACCGGCGGGCGGAAGGCGAAGGTCACCACCCAGCTGCTGACGCGGTGGGTGAAGCAGGGCATCGCCGCGTGGAACGTGCGTGACGTCCTCACCGTCGTCGCGACGGGCTGGCTGCAGCAGCCGGCCGGCCCGGTCTGGACGGCCCCGGCAAGGCCCGACCAGGAGGTGACGGCCGACGGCGAAGGGTCGTGAGGATCTCCGGAAAGCCTGCTTCCCGCATCCACAGACTCGGCACGAGGTGCGCCGATCGCCGACTCTCCTCCTACTCGTCCCAGCTGAGCAGCCCGAGGCGATGCGCAATCGCGGCGGCCTCGCCGCGATTGGCCGCGCCGAGCTTCATCAGAACCCTCGACAGGTGCACGCTGACGGTCTTCGCCGAGATGAACAGCTCCTGTCCGATCTGCCGGTTGGTTCGACCCTGCGCGACTCGCTCCAGTACCGCCGTCTCCCGCGCGGTGAGTCCACCCGGGGTCGGCGGCAGCTCGACCGGTCGGTCCGTCATCTCGATCCGCGCCCGGTTCGCGAGTCTCTGCGCGACGTCGAGCAGCGGCCGAGCCCCTAGCGGCTCTGCTATGGCAATCGCGCGACGCAGCCGTTCGGCGGCAAGGCCGCGGTCCTGCTGCGCCACGCTCCCCTCCGCCGACTCCACCAGCGCGAGCGCGATCCGGTAAGGCTGACCGGTGAGCTCCCACGCTGCCAGCTCTGTCTCGCGGGCCTCCCACCTACTGGCCCGATCGGAAGTCTCGGCGGCGAAGGAAGCCCGCCACGCCCGATCGGTGCGGGTGCGGCAGGAGAGGCTGCGCGCGGTCGTGTTCAGGACGTCCAGCGCGTTCTCGGGGACGGGCACCGCCGAAGGCCGCACCCGGCCCGTGCGCTCGACCAGGCGGTGTGCCCGCGCGCCTTGCACGATCATCGGCCACGCCTGTGATGGCGCGAGGTCGGCATCGAACTCGTCGAGCGCCGTGACGACGCACGTGACCGCGGCGTGTGAGTTGCCCTCCAGCAGGTGCAGTTCCGACTCCCACGCGGCTTGGGCGAACTGCTCCCCCGCCGCCTCGAAGCGGGACGGGAACAAGCTGCGCGTCTCAGCGAGAACCGTGTTCGCCGCTTCCCGGTCACCGCGTGCGACCAGGATCGAGCCGCGCACGGTGTGCACGGCTGCGAGGTAGGTGCGCGGCGGCCGAAGGTCGACCGCGTGCGACAACACCTCCAGCGCCTCGTCCCAGCTACCGTGCGCCGTCAGCGCGGTGGCGAGGTGGGTCGCCGCGCGGACTCCGAGCGTGCGGGCGAGGCCGACCTCGGCTGCCTCTCCGATGCCGCGGCGAGCCGCCGTGATCGATGCGGCGAGCTCATCGGCGATCGTGAACGCCGCGGACTGGTTGAGGTAGGTGTGGACGACCAGCATGGGGAAGCGTTCGCGGCGTGCGATCCCCAGAGCCCGGTTCCACCGGCTGTGTGCGAGCTCCAGATGTCCCTCCTCGGCGTCGAGCCCGGCCAGCGTGACGAGGGAGTTCGACAGGCCGTACCCGTCGCCGATCTCGGTGGCGAGGGCTTCGGCCTGCAGAGCGACCTTGTGGGCCGTGGCCCGGTTGCCGCGTGCCAGCAAGCGGTAGGCGAGATAGCCGAGCAGCCGGCACCGCAGCGTGCTCGGTGGTTCCTCCGGCACCAACTGCAGCGCGCGCTCGATGTCCGCGACTGCGCCGTCGATCCCGAGGTGTCGGCGGATGCGCGCCCTCCGCTCCAGAATCAGCGCTGCGAGCTCGTGCGCCCCTGCGGTCAGCGCGGCGTCGAGCGCCTCGTCGGCCAGCCGCAGCCCGATCTCCGCATCGCCGCTCTCATGCGCGGCCTCGACCGCCTCCCGCAGCACAGCAGCCCGGTCGAGACCGATGACCTCTTCGGGGCGCTTCACACGCGGCCAGACGGCGAGGACGCGCTTCAGCATGTGCAGCCGATCGGAGTGAGCGAGCAGTCCGCGGCAATCGCGCGCGGCGCGCCAGGTGGCGCCGAGCACAGCCGCCCACTCGCCGACGGCCTCCCAGTGGCGAGCTGCCTCACTCGGCGCGTTCGCCAGCACAGGCGGTGCGAGCCCCGGGTCGGCCTCGATCCGTTCGGCGAACTGGCGGTGCAGCCGATGCCGTTGCCCCGGCAGGAGCAGCACATCGTAGATCGCCTCGGCGAGGAGGGTGTGTCGGAAACGGTAGCCGTCGGCAGTCGCGACGAGCACGCCTTCCTCCACAGCGGGACTCAGCACATCGTCGAGCGTCTCCTCTGACATCTCGGACACCGCGGCGAGCAGCCGGTGCCCCACGCCGTCCCCACCGACGGCCGCGATCCGCAGTGCCTCGCGGGTAGCCGGTGAGAGCCGCTCGACCGGCGCAAGGAGGAGGTCACGTACCGGGCCGTCGCCGAACCGCGTGATGCTGCGGGTGTCCAGCAGCGCCTCGACGAACAGCGGGTTGCCGCCGCTGCGCCGGACCAGGTCATCGAGCCGGTCCGCGGACGGCTCGTGTCCGAGGATGCCGGTCGCCTGCTGGGCGACAGCGCCCCGGTCGAGCGGATCCAGGGGCAGCACGGTGACCTTCTCGCGGCAGCCGAGGTCGGCGATGGAAGCACGGAGCGGATGTCCGCGCGGGAGCTCGCGGTGGGTCACGACGAACATGATCGAGCTGGCGTCGGCGTTGTGGATCAAGTAGCTGAGCAGGTCCCAGCTGGCGCGGTCGATCCAGTGCGCATCCTCGGTGACAGCGACCAGTGGCGCCTCCCCCGCCAGCTTCTCGAACAGCACGAGGACCGCGTCCATGAAGCGGGCCCTCACGCTGTCCCCGTCGGCGGGCGGGGCGCCGAGGTCGGGAATGAGACAGGCCAGTTCGCGAGTCGCGCCAGCAGGACACATCTCACGTACGCGGTCCATGCCGATCTTGCGGACGAGCGAGCGCAGCATCGAGACGAAGGGCCCGTAGGGAGCGGCCGGGGCCAGGTCGAGGCAGCGCCCGACCAGCACGAGCGCTTCTGGTGCAGCAGCGCGAAACTCCGCGATCAGACGCGACTTCCCGATTCCGGCATCACCCGCCACGAGCAATGCGGTCGGCTGAGCACGCTTGGCCCTTGCGTATGCGGCGGCGACTGCGACGAGCTCGGCTCTGCGGCCGACGAACTCGCCCGGGTGGCCACCACTCATCGTCGCCTCCCGCCCATGGACGAGATGTCGCGTCCATCAGCATCCTGACCTCGGCTCAAGACCGTGATGATCAACGAGTCCTCGGTCAGCCTCACATCGTCGTGGGACAGCCACGTCGGGAGCCACTCGTCACCTGGACGGATCTTGACGAGGACTTCGACGCTCATATCCCCCAGGTCCGGCGTCAGGGGCCGCAGGAGTGCACGGCTCGCCAGACCGACCGCTCCCACCTCGAGCAGCAGCACCCCGCATGCAAGCAGGACGACCTGCTGCCACGCAGGCCACAGCACCCGCTCGTCCAGAGCGGCGGCAGCGAGGCCGAACCCGACGGAGTGCGGTACCGCGGTCGCCGATGCGCGTCGCACCCAGCGACCCGGCCGACGGAAGATCGGCTGACGCCACTCCCACCACAACAGCAGGACCGACGGCACGACGACGAGCGTCGCCGCCAGGACGGCGACCTCGACCTGGCGGACCGAGCTACCCGCCACGGCGAAGACAACCAGTCCGAATGTCGCGCCGTGGACGAACAAGGCTGCGCTCAGAAAGGCGCGAGCACGGCGCAGCCGGCCGACGGCCGGAATCCCGGGCATCGTGGTCCATCTCCATTCCGCAATCGGGTGACCGGCGCGTGGCGAGCTGCTGTCGTCCGCCACGACCCCTACGCGCGCCCTTTGTCTGCTACGCACCCAGATCCGGCTCACGCACCCCGTCGACGGGTCGCGTCGACCCGGAAGGGGTGCGTGGACATCAGAAGGGGTGCGCCCGCCTGAGCCCGCGGTCGACACCCAAGCCTCTAGGACTGGACGGGGATGTCGAGATGGTTGGCGTGATCCCCGCCAACGTGCAGCACGCAGCGGCCGCGTGCACTCTTCTCGTAGTAGGCCGGGAACTGCCCGGTGAACGGGTTGCGGGCGTAGAACCACGTCCCACGAACCTCCAACTGGAGATCCTCACCCGCCCTGAACAAGGTCGCCGACGGCAGTAACTCGACATCCAGCTGGACAACTTCCCCCGGCCGCAGCGGAGTGGCGACGTCGTCACGCGCCACGTCGTCGACGCCCACGTGATGATGAGAAGCCTTACGGATGCCGTGCGTGACCAGGGACCCACGGAAACCGTAAGCACCTTCGAACGCGACCGCCCGACCACCCCGCAGCTTCCGGACCCCACCGAACACACAGACGTCGCCGCCACCCCTGACCTCCACCGCCAGCCGCAGACGCATCGGCCCGACGATCTCCGTATCAGCCGCGAACCTGTGGGTGAACACCAGGCCGCCACGACGGGTGCGGAACGACGCAGTGGCGGGCGCGGACGGCACGGTGCCCATCGCACCGGCGGAGTGCAGGTGCAGTCGTTGCCAGGTCGTGGCCGCCGGCGGCCACTGCTGCTCGTCGCGTACCGAGGTGATGGTGTCGGCGTCCTCGCGCACCTCCAACCGGACCGCAGCCACACCGTCCTGGCCGTTGTCCTCACCCTTGAGGAAGTGGTCGAAGAAGCGCGCCTGGACGGCCAGCGCAGCCGGGCTGTAGTAGACCGCCCACTTCGGGCCGCGATGGGTGTAGAGCCATTTGTCAGGCGACGCGATCCGACGGAAGCCCTCGAAGGACCCGCGGGTGTGCAGGTTGTGGTCGGAGAAACTGGCGCACACCAACGCCGGCACCTCGACCTTCTCCAGATCCTGGTCCCTGGCGGCCCACCACTCGTCATACAACGGCCGGGCGATCTGCTGCTCCCGCAGGTCGACCTGGTTGTCGGGTCTGCTGTGACGGGTGCCCCTCGTCCACACGATCATCAAGCCGTTCTCCCGGACGCCGCCCGGTCTCGCCACGTCCCACAGGCTGGTGAACCCCTCCCACGGGCAGATCGCGGCCAGGTGCGGGGGACGGGTTGCGGCGGCCGCCCACTGCGACACGGCCAGGTAGGACACACCGTTCAGCCCGACCTTCCCAGTCGACCACGGTTGTGCCGCGGCCCATTCGATGAGGTCGTGGAAGTCCTCGCCCTCCCGGGGCCCGAACAGATCCCCGACGCCCTCGGAACGACCCCACCCGCGCAGATCGGCATTGATCACCACATAGCCGCGAGGTACCCAGTAGGCCGGATCGGGCGCCTCCCAGCCGGTCCACCCCGAGAAGGAGAAGTGCTGTGCCTGCGGGAGCACCCGCAGGTTGGGGAACGGCCGGTAACCGCGCCGGGTCGCCTTCGGCACGTAATCCTTCCCATACGGGTGAGCCGACATCATGACCGGGAACCGGCCACCCCCCGCCGGCCGGAAGACATTGACCCGCAGCACGGTCCCGTCCCGCACCATCACCTCCACGTCACGGTCCAACACCACCCCCTCGGGCGGCGGAGTCACCGAGACGTTGGGCCGAACGATGTTGCGGACCCGCCTGAACGCCCTGCCGATGGGCCCCTTCGCGAACTCAGCACTCATGGCGGTTCCGTCCTTTCCGCGCGCTCTGCGGTACCCCGCCTGACCGGCCGGGTCAGGGCGATCCCGGCGCGACGTCCAGCACAGAAGTACACGCTCTGTATACTTTCTGTCAAGCAGCTGATCTTGCACGTCCGACCGATGGGGAGAGCAGCGTGTTGATCTGTCCGACCTGCGCCGTCGAGCACGCCGCGGCCGTGGACGTGTGCGCGATCTGTGCAGATGAGCGACAGTGGGTGCAGCGGCGGGGCAGCGCTGGACTACACTCGACGAGCTGGCCGGGGCCGGCCACCACACCCTGGTGCGGGAGCTCGAGCCCGACCTGTTCGGGGTGGGTCGAGCCCAAGGTCGGGATCGGCCAGCAGGCGCACCTCGTGCGAACACCGGCCGGCAATCTGCTCTGGGACATGGTCGGCTACCTCGACGACGACGCGGTCCGCCGGGTCCGTGGGCTGGGCGAGGTGGTCGCGATCGTCGCGAGCCAGGCCCCGGCCGGCCCTGGAGCGGATCATGGCGAGCCGGACGAGAGCCCCCTGCTGCGCAGCACCGCTCTCCCGACGGGATGGCGCTCGTCGTGGTAGGAGTCCAGCAGAGTCTCCGGCGCCCCGCGCATCACCGCCGCCAGTTTCCAGCCGAGGTTGGCCGCGTCCAGCAGCCCGGTGTTCATGCCCTGGCCGCCCGCGGGTGAGTGGCAGTGCGCGGCGTCGCCCGCGAGGAACACGCGCCCGCTGCGGTACTGCGGGACCTGCCGCTCGTCGCTGTGGAACCGCGACATCCAGCGCGGGTCGTGCATGCCGTAGTCGCTGCCCAGCGCCCGGCGGGTGACCTCGGCGATCTCCTCCAGGGTCAGCGGCGCGTCGTCGGGCACCTGGTGGCGGCGGTCCCACGCGAAGACGCGATACCAGCCGTCGCCGAAGGGCGCGAGGAACGCGAACCCGTTGCCCACGCCGTTGACCGTCAGCAGCTGCGGCGGCACCTCGGCCAACCGCACGTCGGCCAGCATGATCGACCGCAGCACCGCCCGACCCGGGAAGGGCAACCCGAGCGCCCCGCGCACCCCGCTGCGCACGCCGTCGGCGCCCACCACGTATCCAGCCCGGCGCGTGACCACGCTGCCGTCGGGACCCCGGGTGTCGACTTCCACACCGTCGGCGTCCTGCCGCAGGCCGACCATGTGTGCGTCGTACTCGATCTCGGCACCGGCCTTGACCGCGCGGGCGAGCAGGACCTGCTCGACGTTGTACTGGGCCGTGACCAGCAGGTACGGGAACCGGCTCGGAAACCGCGAGAGGTCCACGTGCACCCGCTCGAACAGCCGCAGCCCGCTCAACCGGGCCACTTCACCCGTGACCAGTTCGTCGGCGAGGCCACGGGCGTCCAGCAGCTCGGAGGTACGAGCGTGCACCCCAAAAGGGCGGGAGAGGTTGGACATCGCACTGCCCCGGCGTTCGACGACGGTGACCGGGACGCCGGCCTCGGCCAGGTCCCCGGCGAGCAGCAGGCCGGTGGGGCCGGCGCCCACGATCAGGACATCGGTGGCCGGGGGCGTCACGACGATCCTTGGGTGGCCGGGACGTCGCGCCCGTGGCGCTCCCCGATCTTCTCGCTCTCCAGGCCCCAGGACACGATGCGGGTGGGGTGGATGCGGATCACGACCTCGGGACGCTGCACGATCTCGGCCCGACCGCGGACCTCGATGCCACGGGGGCGCCACGGCGGCAGCACGTCGTCGATGACGACGGCCACGGCTCCGTTCCGCGCGCGTCGCGGTACTTCTTGGTGGCCGTCAGGTCGATACCACCGATGTCGAGCGTGTCGTGCTCGGCGTTGTAGGACCAGCCCGTCGGCACCACGTGCGGCATCCCGTCCCGCCCGACGGTCGCGATGCGGGCGAGACGCCGCTCACCGGACCGCAGGTACGCCTGCTCGCGTTCGGTGAACCTGCTGGTCACGCCGCCTCGTGCGCTGCTGTCAGCGCAGCGCCGATCCGGGCCAGCCTGCGGCCCTGTGCGCGCGCCGCCGCCAGCACGGCGTCGCCGGGCAGGCCTTCGCCGGACGGGTGGGCGGTGCCGTACGGGTTGCCGCCCGCGGCTTCGAAGGCGTCGTCGGTGTAGCCGGTGGGCACGATGATCGAGCCCCAGTGGTACATCGTGTTGTAGAGGGCGAGCAGGGTCGCCTCGTTGCCCCCGTGCGCGTTCACCGCCGAGGTGAACCCCGTGACCGGCTTGTCGGCGAACGTGCCGGCCGCCCACAGCGCCGCTGTGGTATCGATGAACTGCTTGAGCTGGGAGGAGACGTTGCCGAAGCGCGTCGGGGTGCCGAAGGCGTACGCGTCCGCCCAGCGCAGGTCGTCATGGGTAGCCAGCGGAAGGTCCGCCGTCGCCTCCACGTGTGCACGCCACTCCGGGTTGGCGTCGATGGCCTCGTCGGGGGCCAGTTCCCGGACCCGCCGCAGCCGCACGGTCGCGCCCTCCTTCTCGGCGCCCTCGCCGAGTGCCGTGGCGAGCGCGTGCACATTGCCGGTCGCCGAGTGGTAGAGGACCGCGACGTTCAGTGCCATCTGAGTTCCCTTCCCTTCGGTGGTTCCGCTTCACTGGGCTGCGGCGGCGCGACCCGCGCCACCGCGAGGATGGTGAGCACGCCGAGCGCGCATGCCGCGCCGATGCCAGCCCGCATGCCGTCGACGGTGTAGCCCCCGACCGCCCAGGCGGCCGTGGCGACCGCGGGGCCGAGCGCGAGGCCGACGTGCCGCGCGAGGTTGGTCGAGGCGGCGGTGGTGGCGAGCAGGTCCGGCGGCGCGATCGACAACGCCATCGACTGCACCGGTGTGACGAACAACCCGAACCCGAACCCGACGATCGCGAGTCGCCAGGCGATTTCGATCGGCGGCCAGTCCTCGCCGAGCGGGACCAGCAGGAGTAGG
>JASLAP010000597.1 GCA_030147065.1 Pseudonocardia sp.
CGCCCTCGTCCACGACCTGCCTCGGTGCTCGCGCAGCCGCCGGCGCGCTGCGCGGCCACCACACGGTCTGCACGAGCTGCCAGCACGGCGGAACTCGACCGGTGGGACCCGGTGGAGGGGGCAGCTACGGTCGGGGCATGGTCGACACAGCGGACGTGGTCGTGGTCGGCGGCGGGATCGCCGGGGCGTCGATCGCCTACGAGCTGGCCGCGACGCGCTCGGTGGTGCTGCTGGAGGCCGACCGGGCGCTGGCCCGGCACTCCACCGCCCGGTCGGCGGCGACCTACATCCCCGGGCACGGCAACGCCGAGGTGCGGGCGCTGATCGCGGCCAGCGGACCGCGGTTCGCCGCGCTGGTCGACGAGCTGGGCACGCCGCCGCTGCTGTCCCCCCGCGCGGTGCTGCACGTCGCGCTCGACGCCGAGGGGGAGCGGACGCTGGCCGCGGACCTGGCCGAGCAGACCGGCGAGCCGGGTGCCCCGGAGCCGATCGACCCGGCCGAGGCGCAGCGGCGCTGCCCGGCGCTGGCGCCCGGCAGGGTCCGCGCGGCGGCGGTCGTCGAGGGCGCCGCCGACATCGACGCCGAGGCGCTGCACCAGGGGTACGTCCGCGGTCTGCGGACGCGGGGCGGTTCGGTGCGCGCCGGGGCGCCGGTCACCGGGCTGCGCCGCAACGGCGACGGCTGTCGGGTCGAGGCCGGCGGCGGCCGGATCGACTGCGCCGACGTCGTCGACGCCGCCGGGGCGTGGGCGGACGCGGTGGCCGGGCTGGCCGGGGTGCCGCGGATCGGGCTGACCGCGATGCGCCGCACCATCGCCGTGGTCCGGGTGCCGGACCCGGCCCGGTTGCGCGGCCCCGACCCGGTGCTGCCGATGGTCTGCGAGGCCGCCGAGCGGTGGTACTTCAAGGCCGAGGGGCCGGCCCTGCTGTGCAGCCCGGGCGACGAGACCCCGGTCGAGCCGCAGGACGCCCGCCCCGACGAGCTGGACGTGGCGACCGCGCTGGAACGGGTCGAGGAGGCCACCGGCCTGGGCCTGCGGTCGGTGCAGACGAGCTGGGCCGGGCTGCGGTCGTTCGTGGCGGACCGGCGGCCGGTGGTCGGGGCCTGGCCCGGGCACCCGGGGTTCTGGTTCTTCGCCGGCCAGGGCGGGTTCGGCATCGAGTCCTCGCCCGCGCTGGCCGCGGTCGGCGCCGCGGTGGTCACCGGCGCGGCGGTGCCCGGGGACGTGCGGGTCGCCGGGGGTGCGCTGGCGCCCTCCCGGCCCGGGGTGGCGGCCACGGCGGCGGCCGCCGAACAGCAGTAAGCTCGCGCTTACAACGACCGCCGGCGGAGGGGACCCGTGACCGCATCCGTGGAACTGTTCGAGGGCGCGTTCTGGCGCGACCCGTACCCGGCCTACGCGACCCTGGTGGCCGAGCAGCCGGTGCGTCAGGTGCAGATGCCCGACGGCCCGGTGTGGATGATCTCCCGGTACGCCGACGTCCGCGCCGCGCTGACCGACCCGCGGCTGAGCAAGGACTGGCGGTACACGCTGCCCCCGGAGGCCCGGGCCGACCACCCGGCCACCCCGGTCCCGATGATGATCCTGATGGACCCGCCGGAGCACACCCGGCTGCGCAAGCTGGTCTCGCGGTCGTTCACGCTGCGCCGGATGGAGGACCTGCGCCCGCGGGTGGAGGCCATCGCCGCCGAGCTGCTGGACGCGCTGCCCGCCGAGGGCAAGGTCGACATCATGTCCCGGTACGCGTTCCTGCTCCCGGTCATGGTGATCTGCGAGCTGCTCGGGGTGCCCGCCGAGGACCGCGACGACTTCGCCGCCTGGTCCAACGTGATGGTCGACGAGTCCGGCCCGGAGGAGACCGGTGCCGCGTCGGCCAAGCTCTACAACTACCTGTCGGAGCTGATCGCGGCCAAGCGCGAGCAGCCCGACGACGCGCTCATCTCCGCGCTGATCCAGGTGGCCGAGGACGAGGACAAGCTCAGCGAGTCCGAACTCGTCGCGATGGCGATGATGCTGCTCATCGCCGGCCACGAGACCACGGTCAACCTGATCGGCAACGGGCTGCTGGCCCTGCTCACCCACCCCGACCAGCTGGCCCTGCTGCGCGAGCGGCCCGACCTGCTGCCCTCCGCGGTGGAGGAGTTCCTGCGCTGGGACTCCCCGGTGCACAGCACCCCGGCCCGGTTCGCCGCCGAGGACGTCGAGTACGCCGGGGTGACCATCCCGGCCCGGTCGGTGGTGGTGCTGTCGCTGGCCGCGGCCAACCGCGACCCGGCGCACGTCGACCGGCCCGCCGAGCTGCTCGTCGACCGCGAGCCGCCCGGCCACGTCTCCTTCGGCCACGGGCTGCACCACTGCCTGGGTGCGCAGCTGGCCCGGATCGAGGGTCAGGTGGCGATCGGCGCGCTGATCGCCCGGCGCCCGGGGCTGGCCCTGGGCGTCGACCCCGACGAGCTGGTGCACCGCCGGTCCACCCTGGTCCGCGGGTTGCGGGAGCTGCCGGTCGAGCTGGGCCGGGGCTGACCGGGACCGGGTCCGGCCGGCCCGCCGCGTGCGGGCCGGGGGTGGTCGGCCGGTCAGCGGCACCGGCTGGGCCGATCGATCATGGTCCGGTCCGGGCGTACGGTGTCGGCCCATGAGCAGCGCGCTCCTCGATCCACTGTTCGGGGCCGACCGGGTCAACGCCCGCCTGGACGAGGCCGCGTGGGTGGCCGCGCTCGTCGCCGTCGAGGTGGCGCTGGCCCACGCGGCCGCCGACGCGGGTCTGGTCCCGGAGGCGCACGCCGAGCTGATCGAGGCCGCCGCGGCGACCGTGCAGGTCGACACCGCGGCGCTGGGCCGGGCCGCGGTGGAGGGTGGCAACCCGGTGATCCCGCTGGTCCGGCTGCTGCGCGAGGCGGCGGGCGAGGCCGGGCCCTCGGTGCACCACGGGGCCACCAGCCAGGACGTCATGGACACCGCCACCGTGCTGCTCACCGGGTGGGCCGGCGAGGTGCTGCTGGACGACCTGCTCGGCGCGGCCGACGCCGCGGCGGCGCTGGCCGCGGCCCACCGGGACACCCCGATGATCGCCCGCACGCTCGGCCAGCAGGCCATGCCCACGACGTTCGGGCTGGTCGCGGCGGGCTGGTGCGCCGGGCTCGACCGGGCCCGCACCGGGCTGTCCGGGGTGCTCGCCGCGCTGCCCGCCCAGCTCGGCGGGGCGGCCGGCACGCTGGCCGGGCTGCACCCGCACGGGCCCGCGGTGGCCGCGGCGTTCGCCCGCCGGCTGGCGCTGGCCGAGGCGCCGCCGTGGCACACCGAGCGCAGCCGGATCGGCGAGCTGGCCGGGGCGCTGGCGGTGGCCGCGGGGGCGTGCGCGAAGCCGGCCACCGACGTCGTGCTGCTGTCGGCGAACGAGGTGGGCGAGGTGTCCGAGGCCGCGCCGGGCGACTCGTCGTCGATGCCGCACAAGCGCAACCCGATCGCCGCGATCACCGCCCGGGCCGCGGCCCGGCGGGTGCCGGGGCTGGCCGCGACCCTGTTCGCGGCGGCCGACCACGAGCACCAGCGGGCCGCGGGGGCCTGGCACGCCGAGTGGCCGACGCTGACCGACCTGCTCGGGGCGGCCGGCGGGGCGGCGGCCCGGCTCCGCGTCTCGCTGACCGGCCTGACCGTGCACCCCGACCGGATGGCCGCCCACCTGCCCGACCCCGTCCCCGACGGCCCGGGCCCGACCGGCACCGGTCACGCCGCCGAGCTGGTCGACCGGTTCCTGGCCGACCGGACCGCATTCGTCGCCGCCGGGAGCCCCACGCCCGGCTGAGGGTCGTGAGTGGAAAGCAGTGTCCAGGCACTGGTTGCCACTCACGACCCTATTGCGGACGGGAAGTGGCCGGTAGCGGTCCTAGCGTCGGGGCATGGCTGACACCGTGGACCGGTTCCCCGCCGGGGTCCCCTGCTGGATCGACACCACCCATCCCGACGTCGCGGCGGCCGCGGACTTCTACGGGCCGCTGTTCGGCTGGGAGTTCCGCCCGGCCGGGCCGGGCGCGCTGATCGCCCACCGGGACGGGCAGGACGTCGCCGGTCTCGGCGGCCCGCCCGGTGGGCCCGACGCGCCCGGCTGGGTCACCTCCGTCCGGGTCGACGACGTCGAGGCGTCGGCGAAGGCCGTCCGGGAGGCCGGTGGACGGGTGCTCGCGGAGCCGTCCGACGTGGACGCGGCCGGGCGGACGGCGACCGTCGCGGACCCGGGCGGCGCCGTCCTGCGGCTCTGGCAGCCCGGCGAGCGGCGCGGGGCCGGGCTGGTCAACGCGGACGGCAGCTGGAACTGGAGCAACCTGCACACCCCCGACCCGGCCGCCGCGCGCCGCTTCTACCCGGCGGTCTTCGGCTGGCGGACGATGGACCTGGACCCCTCGGGCGCACTGGCGATGTGGGTGCGACCGGGGTACCGGGAGGTGCTGGAGCACTTCGACCCGTCGCTGCGCGAGCGGCACGACGAGGACGGGGTTCCGCCCGGTTTCTCCGACGCCGTCGGCTGGCTGGTGCGGGCCGAGCCCGGCACTCCGGCGCACTGGGCGGTGACCTTCGCCGTCGCCGACACCGACGCCACCGTCGAGCACGCGGTGCGGTTGGGCGCCACGGTCACGGTCCCGCCGTACAGCACGCCGCCGGTGCGGGCCGCGGAGCTGGTCGACCCGCAGGGCGTCCCGTTCACGGTGAGCACCTACCAGCCGCAGACATGACCGGGTCGTGCGTGAGTTTCATGGCTATCGGCATGAAACTCGCGCACGACCCCCGGGTCAGAGCCAGCCGCGGTCGCGGGCGAGCCGGGCGGCCTCGATCCGGTTGCGCACGCCGAGCTTGGTGATCGCGGTGGACAGGTAGTTGCGCACGGTGCCCTCGGCGAGGTGCAGCCGGGTGGCGATCTCGCCGTTGGGCAGGCCGTCGCCGGCCAGCCGCAGCACGTCGCGCTCCCGGTCGGTCATCGGGTCGACCCCGTCCCAGGCGGCCACCGCGAGCGCCGGGTCGATCACCCGCTCGCCGGCGTGCACCCGGCGCACGGTGTCGACCAGCTGGTCGATCGGGGCGTCCTTGAGGACGTACCCGGCGACGCCGCTGTCCATCGCCCGGCGCAGGTAGCCGGAGCGGGCGAAGGTGGTGACGATCAGCAGCCGGGTGCGCGAGCCGGCCCGGCGCAGCGCGGCGGCGACGTCCAGCCCGGTCATCCCCGGCATCTCCACGTCGGTGACCAGGACGTCGGGCTCGTGCTCCAGGACCGCCGCCAGCGCGGCGTCGCCGTCGACCGCGGTGGCCACCACCTCCAGGTCGGGTTCCAGGCGCAGCAGCGCGGCGAAGGCGCCCAGCACCATGCCCTGGTCCTCGGCCAGCACCACGGTGATCGTCACGTTGCCACCGCCCGGGGCACGGTGACCACCAGCGACGTCCCCCCGTGCACCGCCCGGCGCACCTCGCCGCCGAGCGCGGCGATCCGCTCCCGCATGCCGGTCAGGCCGGTGCCGTCGCGGCCGCCGCCGACGCCGTCGTCGGACACCTCCAGCACGACCTGCTGCCCGTCGTTGCTCAGCACCACGGCGCACCGGGTGGCCCGGGAGTGGCGCACCACGTTGGTGACCGCCTCGCGCAGCGCCAGCCCCAACGCGCTCTCCGCCGACGGGGTGAGCACCAGGTCGGGATCGCGGGTGACGGTCAGCCGCACGCCGGCCGCGGTGAGCGCGTCGGACGCCGCGGTCAGCTCGGCGGCCAGGTCGACCTGGCGCCAGCCGGTGACGGTGGCCCGCACCTCCGACAGCGCGTCGCGGGCGGCCTTCTCCACGGTGGCCATCTCGGTCACCGCGGCCCGCGGGTCGGCGGTGGCCAGCCGCTGGGCGAGCTGGGAGCGCACCACGATGCCGGTCAGCGTGTGACCGAGCAGGTCGTGCAGGTCGCGCGAGATCCGCTCCCGCTCGGCCACCGTGGCCAGGTGCTCGACCTGGGCGTTGCGCACCTGGGCGGCCCGCTCCTCGGCCGCGCTCTCCATGGTGATCAACCCGATCACCCAGATCAGCACCAGGCTCGGCCCGAACGCCCAGAGCCGCCACGGGAACGGGATCGGCGACACCGCGGCGAGCACGACGAGCAGCGCCGTCAGCCCGGCGAACCAGCGCAGCGCGACCCGTCGCGGGCGGAATCCGCCGGCGAACCCGGCCGCGTAGACCAGCAGGATCGCCGCCCCCGCGTTGACCGGCGTGACCGCCACCGCGACCACGGTCGTGACCACCTCGGACCAGTTCCGCAGCGGGCCCGGCCGCAGGTACACGGCGAGGTAGAAGCCGGCGAACAGGACCGTCACGACGGCGCCGAGGACGAGGGCGGCGAGCGGCTCGGGGTAGAACAGCGGCGCGTAGAGCAGCGAGCTGAGCCACGCCAGGGTCCACCACGTCGTGGGCGACCAGCGCTGCGGGGAGTCGGCCCACCACGCCCGCAGCGCCGCGGCGTCCCACCCGCGGGTGGGACGCCCCAGTGGCCCGACCGGCCCCCTCACACCCGCAGGTTACGGTAGGCCAGCCCGGCCAGCACCGCCCCGACGAGCGTGCTGACCAGCAGCGCGACCAGATGACCGAGCCCCCCGGTCCCGGTCAGCTGGGCCAGCGCGAGCTGGGCGAGGTGGTAGGTCGGCAGGGCCGGCGCCAGGTTCTGCACGAACGCCGGCATGATCTCCAGCGGCATCCACAACCCGGAGGCCACGACCGCCGGGAACAGCACCGCGTTGAGGATGGCCACCGCCGCGTTCGACGACGCGACGAACCCCACTGCCAGGCCGAACAGCGCGAAGGGCAGGCTGCCGAGCAGCAGCACCCCGAACAGCCGCAGCCAGGCCCCCGGCTCCAGCACCGGACCGGTGATCACCAGGGACAGCGCGGTGATCCCGATCAGGGCCACCGCGGCGTAGGGCAGCGCGGCGAGCACCTTGGCCGTCACCACCGTGCTGATCGGGACCGCGGAGACCTTCTTCACCCGCAGCCAGCCGCGGGTGCGGTCGTCGGCCACCGTGACACCGGGGTTGACCAGCATCACCGACACCACCGCGAAGGTGCCGAAGGTGGCCAGCATCGTCGCGCCGGTCGGGATCCCGCCGACCGACGGCAGGTCGCCGAACAGCGAGGCGAACAGCCCGAAGAACATCACCGGCATCAGCACCGAGAAGAACAGCACGATCGGTTCGCGGACGATGGCCCGCAGGCCCTCGCCGACCTCGGTGCCCAGGACTCGCAGGCCCGGGGCGGTGCGCCCGGCGGAACGGGGTTCGGTGGTGGTGCTCATGCCGGGACCTCCTGGTCGGCGCGCAGCGCGGCCGGGTCGGTTGCGGAGTCGGAGCCGGTGAGGGCGAGCAGGGCCTGCTCCAGGCCGGCGCCCTCGACCCGCAGGTCGGTCAGCGCGGTGTCGAGCGGCAACCAGGCGCGCAGCACCTGCTCGGGGTCCGGGCTGGTCAGCCGGACCCGGTCGCCGTCGCGTTCGGCGGTCAGCACGCCCGGCAGCCCGCGCAGCGTGTCGAGTTCGAGGGCGGTGCGGGCGGTCAGGGTGCGGTCGGCCAGGCGCGCGGTCAGCCCGGTGGGGGTGTCCTGCGCGACCACGCGGCCGCGGTGCAGCACCACGACCCGGTCGGCCATCGCCGCGGCTTCCTCGAGGATGTGCGTGGTCAGCACGATGCCGACGCCGTCCGCCCGGCGCTTGGCCAGCACCCGCCAGAACGCCCGGCGCGACGCCACGTCCAGGCCGACGGTGGGTTCGTCGAGCAGCAGCAGGTCGGGTTCCCCGACCAGGGCCATGGCCAGCGCCACGCGCTGCTGCTGGCCGCCGGAGAGCTTGCCGGCCCGGCGCCGGGCCAGGTCGGTGACACCGGCCTCGGCCATCGCCGGCGTGGCCACCGCGGTGGGCCGCCCGGCCCGGGCCGCCGCCCCGCGGACCAGTTCGGCCACGGTCAGCGTGCGGGGGAAGCCCATGGACTGCTGCATCACGCCCAGGTGCCGGCGGGTCGCGGCGATCCGGGGGTCGGCCCCGCACACCCGCACCCGGCCCCGCTGCACCCCCAGCAGGCCGGTGGCCAGCCCGACCAGCGTGGTCTTGCCCGCGCCGTTGGGCCCCAGCAGTGCCACGCACTCCCCGGCGCCCACGCTCAGGTCGACGCCCTCGAGCGCGGTCAGAGCGCCGTAGCGGTGGGACACCCCGCGGATGTCGAGTACCTCGGTCATGGGAGTGAACGGTGCCGCAGCGCGGCCGCCGCGGGCAGTGGATCGGGTCAGGGCTTCGGTCTGACGAATGTCATGCCGCTCCCCGAGCCGCCGCGGGGAGGAGGAACGCCCCGGCCCGGCGCCGCCCCAGCCGGAGTGCGGTCACGGCGGGGTGGCCTGCTGCCTCGCGTCGTCCTCGGTGACCGCGTCCTCGGTGACCGCGTCGTCGGTGCCCTCGGCCAACCGGGCGATCCGGTCCAGGCTGGCGACGAGGTTGGCGTGCAGGTCGGCCCGCAGGTCGCGCACCCCGAACAGCACCCGCAGCACCAGGTGCAGCCCGACCGGCACCGGACGCACGACCTCGTAGGACTCGGTCAGTTCGGTCCCGGCGCCGGCCGGCCGCATCCGGAAGCTCCACCGGATCGTGCCGCCGCCGCGCTCGGTGCGCGTGACGGTGAACTCCTGCCCCGGGTCGGCCACCTCGACCACCGGCTCGTTCGACCAGCGCAACCAGCGTCGCCGGTTCCGGGCCGCGAACCGGGCCCCCACGGCGGGCCCGGTGGCCCCGTCCAGCCACCGGCAGTCGATCACCTCCGGGCTCCACAGCGGGGTGCGGGTCACGTCCGAGACCAGGTCGTAGAGCTTCGCGGGGGCGACGGCGACGTGCCGGCGCACCTCGTCGCGGGTCAAGCGCTGCATGTCTCCTCCAGCTGTGCCTATGACCACTAGCATCACCGATAACC
>JASLAP010000653.1 GCA_030147065.1 Pseudonocardia sp.
GCCGGCCTTCTCCGACAGGAACCAGCGGTGCTCCAGCACCTCGTGGAACACCTCGGCCGGCTCCAGCCGGCCCACCAGCCGGGCGGGTATCGCCTCGACGACCGGCTGGTAGACCTCCGCCAGCCAGCGGTGGCCGGCCACCGTGTCGGGCACCGGCCGCCCGCCGCGCTGCTCGAGCCAGGCGCGGAAGGTCCGGATGTCGTTGAGCAGCCGCCGGGCCTGGTTCTCCTGCACCTCCAGGCCGGTGAGCCGGAACAGCTCCCGGCGGTTCTGCCCGGGTTCGGCCACCCGGCTGCGGGTCGACACCCGGCTGGCCGAGCACGTGCAGAACCTCCGGGAGCTGTTCCGGCTCACCTGCCAGGAGGTGCAGGAGAACCAGGCCCGGCGGCTGCTCAACGACATCCGGACCTTCCGCGCGTGGCTCGAGCAGCGCGGCGGGCGGCCGGTGCCCGACACCGTGGCCGGCCACCGCTGGCTGGCGGAGGTCTACCAGCCGGTCGTCGAGGCGATACCCGCCCGGCTGGTGGGCCGGCTGGAGCCGGCCGAGGTGTTCCACGAGGTGCTGGAGCACCGCTGGTTCCTGTCGGAGAAGGCAGGCCGGGACGTCGGGACGACGGCCGCCGCGCGGTCGTACTTCGACACCGTGCTGCCGGGCACGCCGGCGGAGCTGACCACCCCCTCGGCCATCGCCGACCGGCACTGAGCGGGCGACCGGGAGAGGTCCGGCCGGGCGGTAACGCAGAGGTTGCGCTCCGGTTGACACCACTTGTGAGCTGGGCCACCCTCCGAGCACTGCGGTGACAATCTGTCATCGCCAGCACGAGGAGGCGAGAGCCGGTGCCCGACGCCGTGGACAGCTCGAGGATGCCGCCGGACAGGCGGCGGTCCCCCCGACCAGGGTCACGGCGCGCGCTCGCCGCCGGTGCGGCGACCGCGGTGCTCACGTCCGTCCTGGCGGGGTGCGGCGGCGGCGGGGGCGGGGGCACGCCCACGCTCACCTGGTACACCAACCCGGACGCCGGCGGGCAGGCCGAGATCGCGGCGCGGTGCACCGAGGCCGCCGAGGGGCGCTACCGGATCGAGGCAGCCGTGCTGCCCCGCCAGGCGTCCGCGCAGCGGGAGCAGCTCGTGCGGCGCCTGGCGGCCAACGACACCTCGATCGACATCATGAGCCTGGACCCGCCGTTCATCCCCGAGTTCGCCCAGGCCGGGTTCCTCGCCCCGGTGCCGGAGGACGTGGCCGCGCGCGTCACCGAGGACGTGGTCGAGAGCGCCATCGAGGGCTCCACCTGGGACGGCGAGCTGGTCGCCGTCCCGTTCTGGGCCAACACCCAGCTGCTCTGGTACCGCAAGTCGGTGGCCGAGGCCGCCGGGCTGGACATGACCCAGCCGGTCACCTGGGACCAGCTGATCACGGCCACGCAGGAGCAGGACAAGCTGCTGGGGGTGCAAGGGGCCCGGGCCGAGTCGCTGACCGTGTGGTTCAACGCGCTCATCGAGTCCGCCGGCGGGTCGATCATCGAGGAGAACTCCACCGACCCCGACGGGATCCAGCTCGGCCTCACCTCGGAGGCGGGGGTGCGTGCCGCCGAGGTGATGCGGGACATCGCCAGCAGTGGCCAGGCCGGTGCGGCGCTGTCCACGGCCACCGAGGACACCACCGCCACCGGCTTCGAGAGCGACGACGCCGGCTTCCAGGTCAACTATCCCTTCGTCTACTCGCGGGCGCTGGCCGCCGTCGAGGCCGGCACCCTCGACGCGTCCGTGCCCGACGACTACGGCTGGGCGCTCTACCCCCAGGTCGACGAGGGGACGGACAGCGCGCCGCCGTACGGCGGGATCAACCTCGGCATCAGCGCCTTCAGCGAGAACGTCGACTTCGCCTACGAGGCGAGCGAGTGCATCGTCTCCACGGAGAACCAGGCGTACTACTTCGTCACCAACGGCAACCCCGCGTCGGACACCGCGGTGTACGACGACCCGGACGTGCTGGAGGAGTTCCCGATGGCACCGACGATCCTCGAGTCGCTCGACCAGGCGGCCCCCCGGCCGCAGACGCCGTACTACAGCGAGGTGTCCGGCGGCATGCAGCGCGAGTACCACGCCCCCGACACCGTGGACCCGGAGAGCACCCCGGAGCGGGCCACCGACTTCATCACCGCCGTCCTCAGGAAGGAGCAGTTGCTGTGAGCGAGGTCGCGAGCGAACACAGGGGCACAGCAGCACCGCGAACGGCGACGACGAGCGCCAGCGAGGAGTCGCAGTGAGCACGACGACGCTCCCACCGACGAGCAAGTCCGCGCCGGTCTCGGCGCCCGGCGGCACGACCAGCGATCGGGCCCGCAGCGAGCGCAAGCTCGGCTGGCTGCTGGCCGGGCCCGCCCTGGCGGTCATGCTGCTGGTCACCGCGTACCCGATCCTGCAGGCGGTCTACGACTCGCTGTTCGACTACCGGCTCACCGACCCGGAGAACCGGTCCTTCACCGGGCTGAGCAACTACCTGGTGATCCTCACCGACTCG
>JASLAP010000677.1 GCA_030147065.1 Pseudonocardia sp.
CCTAGAAGACGTCCGTGGCGCACTGAATCGGCCAGGTCGTGGGCAGCATCGACCGACGCACCCGCACGGGCACCGTGACCTGGCTGGCCCGCTGGCGCGACCCCGACGGACGCCAACACAAGAAGTCCTTCCAGCGCCGCCTCGACGCCGAACGCTTCCTGACCTCCATCACCGCCGACGTCCTGCACGGCAACTACGTCGACCCCAACGACCCGACCACCTTCCGCGAGTACGCCGAGACCTGGCGCGAAGCGCAGGTCCACCGGCCAACGACCCGCGCGCACGTCGAGACCCACCTGCGCCGCCACACCTACCCCGCCTTCGGCAGTCGCTGGCTCTCCACGGTCCGACACGGCGAGATCCAGGCCTGGGTCGCCAAGATGTCACGCACCCTCGCGCCGTCCACCGTCCAGGTCATCCACGGCATCGTCGCCGCCATCTTCAAGTCGGCCATCAAGGACCGGCTCATCAACACCTCGCCCTGCGAGGGAACGAAGCTGCCGAAGCGACTACCCGTCGAGGTCGTCCCACTGAGCACATCAGCCGTCCAGGCGCTGATCAATGCGGTGCCCGAGCGCTACCGCGCGCTCGTCGTCCTGGCCGCCGGCACCGGCCTCCGCCAGGGCGAGTGCTTCGGCCTCACCGACGAGCGCATCGACCTCGACAACCACAGCCTGCGGGTCGAGCAGCAACTCATCCTGCTCGCCCGCCAGCCGCCGTTCCTCGCTCCCCCGAAGACACCGGCATCCCATCGCACCGTGCCCCTTCCCGATGTGGTCGTCGAGGCGCTACGAGGCCATCTCGAGCGGTTCCCGGTCCAGCACCCGGACGGGCTGCTCTTCACCGACGACGACGGCAACGCGCTCCGGCGCACCGCCTTCTCCCGCGAAATCTGGCGGCCCGCCGTCAACGCCGCCAACGCCCCGCGCGGGACCGGGTTCCACGCCCTGCGCCACTACTACGCCTCGCTGCTCATCCGCCACGGTGAGTCCATCAAGACCGTCCAGCGCCGGCTCGGCCACGCGACCGCAGCCGAAACCCTCGACACCTACGCCCATCTCTGGCCGGACTCCGACGACCGCACCCGCGACGCCATCGACTCGGCCCTGCGCCCCACCCCCAAGGCAGCACCATCGCGACTCCGGGCGATACCACTGGCAACCCAGCGGATGAACCGACCCCGGCAGACCCCCGGCGGCCCCGCTCTCTGAACGCTGCCCGAGCGTCTATCCACACTCATCCGCCTCGCGCAGATCTCCGTCTGCGCTCACGCTGAGTGACAACGAAGCCGGACGCCGAAGCCGTCCACTTCGGATGATCAAACCGTAGGCCCAAGATCATGTGCCCCCAGTGTGCCCCAAAAAGGATCACTGAGCGGGTTTCCCCAGCTCACAGGGTTGGGGCGGACGAGCTGGCCTGTAAGCCGGATCCTGTTCCCGGAGGCCTCGCAGCCTTCCGTTCGACGACCATCCATCTAGGCCCACCGTCACCGGTGGGCTCCAGCGACCTACCCGCAGGCTCGGACGGGCCGCCCTCGAACGCCTGCGCAGCCGGTACCTCGCGACACCGGCCTCTTGGTCTTGCTCCGGGTGGGGTTTACCGAGCCACCCCGGTCACCCGGGGTGCTGGTGGTCTCTTACACCACCGTTTCACCCTTACCCCGGGGTCCGGGGACCCCGTGGCGGTCTGTTCTCTGTGGCACTGTCCCGCGGGTCGCCCCGGGTTGCCGTTGACAACCACCCTGCCCTGCGGAGTCCGGACTTTCCTCGGCGGCGGCCCTGGAGGACCGCCGACGCGGCCGTCCGGCCAGCTCGTCCGCACCGCAAGCCTAGACCCAGACGGGAGCGGGCCGGCGGCGGCCGGGATAGCGTGCGCTGGTGATCGACGCCTCCCCGTGGTCGCTGGTGTTCCTGCTGGTCGCCGGCCTGTTCGCGGGCGGGGTCAACGCGGTGGCCGGGGGCGGGTCGTTGCTGGTGTTCCCGGCGCTGCTGGCGGTCGGGTTCCCGCCGCTGGCGGCCAACGTCACCAACTCGGTCGCGCAGTGGCCCGGGTACGCCGGGATCGTCATCGGCGCCCGGCAGGACCTGCGCGGCCAGCGCCGCCGCATCCTGCTCGCCACCTCGGTCGCAGTGGTGGGGTCGGCGGTGGGGTGTGTGCTGCTGCTGGTGCTGCCCGCCGCGGTGTTCAACGCGGTGGTCCCGGCGCTGGTGCTGCTGGCCAGCGTCCTGATGGCGCTGCAGCCCAGGATCAAGAAGTGGATCGGGGCGCCGGAGCCCGGCGCGCCGGACCGGCTGGCCGCGCTGCTGCCGGCGGTGTTCCTCGCCGCCGTCTACGGCGGCTACTTCGGCGGTGCGCTCGGGGTCATCCTGATCGCCACGCTGTCGCTGTGCGCCAACGACACCCTGGTCCGGCTGAACGGGCTGAAGGGCCTGCTGGCGCTGGTCGTCGCCAGCGTGACGGTGGTGATCTTCGCGATCGGGGCGCCGGTGGACTGGCTGGCGGTGGCCCTGCTGGCACCGACGACACTGGTCGGCGGCTTCCTGGGGGCCAAGCTGGCGCGGCGGCTGCCGGAGAACGTGCTGCGCTGGGTGGTGGTGCTGCTCGGGCTCGCGGTGGGCATCGCCCTGCTCCTCGACTGAAGCGACCGTCGAACTGGCCGTGGGCGTCGTGGTGGCCGCGGTCGAGGCGGCCGTTGTCCCAGTCGAGGCGACGCTGCCGGGCCTGCTGGCGATGGCGGCGGTGCAGGCCGACCTGGTCGACAACTGCCAGCGACCTGCTGCTGCTCGCGGCGATCGGCCCCGCAGCACCGCCCGGCCTGGTGCCGGCGATGCAGCTGGGGGTCGACATCGGGCCCGACCCGACCGACGCCGGCTCGCCGGTGACCCTGCTCTGGCGACGGGTGCTGCGGGCCGCGGACGCGCCGCCGTCGGTGGGCGAGTTCAGCGCGGTCGGCCTGCTGACCGGGCCGGTCCCGCTGACTGCCGCGGTGCTCGCGCTGTGGATGGTCGGGCGAGCGCTCAGCAGACCGCGACCGGGAAGTGGCTGGTGTCGTTGACCAGCCGCACGCTCGCCCCGCCGTCCGGGTAGAAGGTCGCCTCGCTCAGCGAGGCCAGGTCCAGGTGCAGCCGGTAGAGGATCCCCGGCCCGCCCTGCAGCGCGCTGCGCAGCAGCAGCTTGATCGGCGTGACGTGGCTGACCACGATCACCGTGGCGCCCGGGAACTCCTCGACGATCGCGGCCCGCTCGGCGTCCACCCGCTCGGCGACCGCGGCGAAGCTCTCCCCGTCCGGCGGGGCGACGTGCTCGGACCCCAGCCACTGGGCGTGCAGCTCGGGGTTGCGGGCCTGCGCCTCGGCGAAGGTCAGGCCCTCCCAGCCGCCGAAGTCGGTCTCGATCAGCCGCGGCCGGATCTCCAGCGGCGCTCCGGTGGCCTCGGCCACCGCGGACGCGGTCTGCCGGGCCCGGCGCAGCGGCGAGCTGAGCACCGCGACGACGTCGGGCAGCGAGGCGAGCCGGCCCGCCGCGGCGGCAGCCTGCTGGTGACCGATCTCGGTCAGCTCGGGGTCGCCGTGCCCGGAGTAGCGGCGCTGCACCGACAACGCGGTCTGGCCGTGGCGCAGCAGCAGCATCCGGGTCGGCACGCCGACCTGCCCGGTCCACGACGCCGACGCCTGCGCGGTGCCCGCCGCCGACCCGCCCGGCTCGGTCATGACGCCGCCTGCGCGTCCATGGCCTGGTTGGCCAGGGCGTCGGCGCGGGTGTTGCGCGAGCGCGGGATCCACTCGAACCGCACCGAGCCCAGCTCGCGGACGACCCCGGCGGCCTGCTGGGCCAGCGGCTTCATCGCCGGGTGCTTGACCTGCCAGCGCCCGGACATCTGCTCGACGACCAGCTTGGAGTCCATCCGCACCTCGACGTCGGTGGCCCCCAGCTCGCGGGCCGCCTCCAGCCCGGCGATCAGCCCCCGGTACTCGGCGACGTTGTTGGTCGTGATGCCGAGTCCCTCCTGCCGCTCCGCCAGCACCTCGTCGGTGGCCGCGTCGAGCACGACGGCGCCGTAGCCGGCCGGGCCGGGGTTGCCCCGCGACCCGCCGTCGGCCTCGATGATCACCTTCACAGTGCGCACCCTCCCCCGCCGGCCCGCGTCCTGCCAAGCCGGTGGCGCAAGCCCGTCGTCCAGCCCGTCACAGGCCCGACTCCGGGGTCCGGACCAGGATCGTCCCGCACTCCTCGCAGTAGACGACCTCGTCGGCGGGGGCGCCGCGCAGGTCGCTGAGCGCGGTCCGGTCGAGCTCCAGCCGGCAGGCCTGGCAGCGCCGGGCCACCAGCTTCGCCGCGCCGATCCCGCGCTGGTCGCGGCGGCGCTCGTAGGCGGTGAGCAGGTCGGCGGGCATCTCCGCGACGACCTTCTCCCGGTCGCGGAGCCGCCCGGCCTCGGCGGCGTCGATGTCCTTGAGCGCGGTGTCGCGCCGCTCGGTGACGTCGGCGAGCCGCTGCTCGGCCGCGGCCACCTCGCCGCGGGCGTGCTCGACGTCCACGCCGACCGCCTCGCGCTGCTCCATGACCTCCAGCTGCTCGTCCTCCAGGACGCTCTGCCGCCGGGCCAGGGTCTCCAGCTCGTGCTGCAGGTCGACGGCCTGCTTCGCGCCGACGCCGGACGCGGCCAGCATCTGGTTGTCCCGGGTGGTGCGCGCCCGCACCCCCTCGACGTCGCGCTCCAGCCGGCGGATGTCGCGGTCCAGGTCGCCGGCCACGGTCTCCACCTCGACCAGCTTGTCCTTGCCGGCGCGCACGGCGGCCTCGGCCTCGGTCAGCTCGGCGTGCTCGGGCAGGGTGCGGCGGCGGTGCGCGAGCCGGCCCAGTTCGGCGTCGACCTCGGCCAGGTCGAGCAGCCGCCGTTGGACGGCGGGTTCGGCTTTCACTCAGCACTCCTGTTCGCTGCGAGACTCCACGGATCGGTACGCCGCTGCGAGACGCGGACCTCGACGCTACCGCCCAGAGCGCGGCGCACGACGTCGGCCGCCTGCGCGCACCAGGGCCATTCCGACGCCCAGTGCGCCACGTCGACCAGCGCCGGGGTCGGGCGGGCCGGCCGCGAGCCGGCCAGCAGGTACTCGGCGGCGGGGTGGTGGCGCAGGTCGGCGGTGACGTAGGCGTCCACGCCGGCGGCGGTGGCGGCGTCCAGCGCGGAGTCACCGGCCCCGCCGCACACGGCCACCCGGTGGACCGGGCGGTCGGGGTCGCCGGCCGCGCGGACGCCCCACGCGGTGGCCGGCAACGCGGCCGCGACCCGCTCGGTGAACGCCGACAGCGGCTCGGGCGCGGCCAGCTCCCCGATCCGGCCGAGCCCCCGGCTGGACGGGATGTCGGCCAGTTCGAGCAGGTCGAAGGCGGGTTCCTCGTAGGGGTGCGCGGCCCGCAGGGCGGCGACCACCGCGCCCCGCAGGCGCCTGGGAAGGACCATCTCCAGCCGGGTCTCGGCGACCCGCTCCAGCCGGCCGACCTCGCCGATCGTCGGGTGCGCCCCGGCCAGCGGCTTGAACTGGCCGGTGCCCGCGGTGGCGAACGAGCAGTGGCTGTAGTCGCCGATCCGGCCGGCGCCGGCGTCGGCCAGCGCGTCGTGCACGGCGGTGATCGCCGGGCCGACCGGGACGAAGGTGACGATCTTGTCCAGCGGCTCGGACGGCGCACCCACCAGCGGGCCGGAGATGGTCAGGCCGAGCGCGTCGGCGAGGGCGTCGGACACGCCGGGATCGGCGGAGTCGGCGTTGGTGTGGGCGGTGAACAGCGCCGTGCCGCCGCGGATCAGCCGGTGCAGCAGCGCGCCCTTGGGGGTGTCCGCGCCGACGCCGTGCACCCCGCGCAGCAGGAGCGGGTGGTGGGTGACCAGCAGTTGCGCCGAGCCGACCGCCTCCTCGACCGTGGCGACGACCGGGTCGACGGCGATCAGCACCGACGACACCGGCTCGGCCGGGTCGCCGCAGACCAGGCCCACGGCGTCCCAGTCCGCGGCCAGCGCGGGCGGGTAGGCCGCCTCCAGGACGGCGATGACGTCACCGACCGTGGCCGTCACGCCGCCACCTCCGCGAGGGCGTCGGACAGCGCGGCGACCAGGCGCGCGACCTGCGGCGCCGGGCGCACCGCGACCCGGACGTGGTCCGGGCCGAGCCCGGGGAAGGTGTCGCCGCGGCGCACCGCGATCCCGGCCGCCCGCACGGCCGCGCGGACCGCCGGACCGCGCCCGTCCGGCAGGCGCAGCAGCAGCGGG
>JASLAP010000699.1 GCA_030147065.1 Pseudonocardia sp.
GGCAGCACCGGCGGCGGCGACCCGTACTACCCGGCCGCCGGCAACAGCGGCTACGACGTCGAGCACTACGACCTCGACCTGGACTACACCCCCGCGACCCGGGCGTTGACCGCCCGCGCGGTCGTCGAGGCCACCGCGACCGACACCCTGCGCAGCTTCAGCCTCGACCTGCGCGACCTCGACGTCTCCGCGGTCACCGTGGACGGCGAACCGGCCGCGTTCGCCCACGACGCCGGCGAACTGGTGATCACCCCGGCCGAACCGGTGGCCGACGGCGCCGGGTTCGAGGTCGACGTGGCCTACGGCGGCACCACCGGACAGCCGGCAGACCCGACCGGTGCGCTGTACGGGTGGGTGTCGTTCGACGACGGCGCGTTCGTGGCCAACGAGCCGGACGGCGCGTCGACCTGGTACCCGGTCAACGACGTCCCGCACGACAAGGCCACCTACGCCTTCACCGTCACGGTGCCCGACGGCACGGTGGCCGTGGCCAACGGCGACCTGGAGTCGCAGGAGAGCGCCGACGGCCGCACGACCTTCCGCTGGGTGGCCGACGACCCGCAGGCCAGCTACCTGTCCATGGCGGCCACCGGCAACTACGTCCTCACCGAGGACACCGGGCCGGACGGGCTGCCGATCGTCAACGCCGTCGACGCCGACCTGGACCAGGCCGCCGCGGCCGCCGTGCTCGCCCGGCAGCCGGCGATGATCGAGTTCTTCACCGGCGTGTTCGGGCCCTACCCGTACGGCTCGTTCGGCGCCGTGGTCGACGACGACGAGGACCCCGGCTACGCGCTGGAGAACCAGACCCGGCCGATCTACTCCGGCGTCCCGGACGAGAGCACCGTCGCCCATGAGCTGGCCCACCAGTGGGTCGGCAACAAGATCACTCCGCGGCTGTGGCGCGACATCTGGCTCAACGAGGGCTTCGCCACCTACGCGGAGTGGCTGTGGGCCGAGGCGAACGGCGGCCCCACCCCGCAGCAGCAGTTCGACGAGGTCTTCGCGACCCCGGCCGAGGACGAGCTGTGGACGGTGCCGCCGGGCGACCCGGGCCCGGCGGCCCTGTTCGACGCCGCGGTCTACAACCGCGGCGCGATGACCCTGCAGGCGCTGCGGGTGACGATCGGCGACGCCGCGTTCGCCGAGGTGCTGCGCCGGTGGGCCGGCGGCGACCAGGACGTCCCGGTCGCCACCGCGGACTTCGTCGCGCTGGCCGAGGACGTCTCCGGCGAGGACCTCGACGCCCTGTTCCAGACCTGGCTCTACACCCCGGCCAAGCCCCCCGCCCCCAACCCCTGACCGTCAGCGGTGGGCCAGGGCGGCGGCGAGGACGTCGGGGTCGGTCAGGTAGACCTCGTGGTCGAGGCCGCGCCGCGCGCCTACCCGGTCTTCGCGGTGGTGTTCGCCGCCGCGGACGCCGACCCGCAGATCGCCGCCGTCGCCCGGACCATCGACGACCAGCGGTTCGTCGGCGCCGGTTACCTGGCCGACGCCCTGGCCCGCCACCTCGACGACGGCAGCCGGCGCCGCGACGAGCTGCGCGACGTGCTGTGGGCCGCCACCTCGCTGCACCTGTACGGCCAGCTCGTCGTCCAACGCGGGTGGCCGGTGCGCCGCTACGGCGACTGGGTCGCCCACCTGGTGCACGCTTCCCTGTCGATGCCGGCATCTGCGTCGGCCCCTCCGCCCTCACCCTCCCCGTAGCACCCGACCCCGAGGAGCACCCGTGCCCGAACTCGTCGTCCTCACCCGCGCGGACGTGGAGTCCCTGCTCGACATCGACGCCCTGCTGCCCGCGCTGGGCGAGGCGTTCCAGCAGCTCAGCAAGGGCGCGGCGAGCGCCCCGCCGCGGGTCGGCGTGTACACCGCGACCGGCGCGCTGGCCGCCATGCCCGCCTACGTGCCCGGCACCGCGCTGAGCACCAAGCTGGTCGCGGTCAACCCGGCCAATCCCGGCCGCGGGTTGCCCTCGCACCAGGCGATGATCGTGGTGTTCGACGAGGAGACCGGCACCGCGCTGGCATTGATGGACGGCACGCACATCACCGCCGCCCGCACCGGGGCGTCCGCCGCCGTCGCGGCCGACGCGGTGGCCCGGCCGGACGCCCGGGTGCTGGCGATCCTCGGCGCCGGGGTCCAGGGCCGCTCGCACCTGGCGGCCTTCCCGCGGGTCCGGGACTTCACCGAGATCCGGATCGCCTCCCGCACCGCTGCGCACGCCGAGGAGCTCGCCGCGCAGCACCCCGCGGCGACGGCGGTCGGGTCGTTCGAGGAGGCGGTCGCCGGAGCCGACGTCGTGTGCTGCTGCACCGACGCCCGGGAGCCGGTGCTGCGGGCGTCCTGGCTGGCCCCGGGGGCGCACGTCAGCTCGGTCGGCGGCACCTTCGGCCCGGAGCTGGACCCCGCGGTGGTCGCCGCCGGCCGGGTGTTCGTCGAGTGGCGGGGTGCGGCGGAGAACGCCCCGCCGGCCGGGGCGCACGAGCTGCAGGGCCTCGACCCGGCCACGGTGACCGAGGTCGGCGAGGTGCTGTCCGGCACCCGCCCCGGGCGCGCCTCGGCCACCGAGATCACCGTCTACAAGTCCACCGGGCACGCCGTCGAGGACGCCGCGGCCGCCCGGCTCGTCCTGGACCGGGCCCGCCGGACCGGCCGGGGCACCCGCCTGACGCTCTGAACGCCGGCGCGACGGCACCGCGGATAGGGCGATCGGCCCTACCGCCGGTCGCCGACCGCCTGCATGCTGCTCGGATGCTGTTCCTCGGCCGCGGGACCGACGAGGGGATCCGCGAGCACGCAGGCTACCTCGCCGGTCGCTACCCCGACGGCACGCTCTCCGACAGCTGGACCGACGTCACCCGCCGCACCCCCGGCACCTTCACCGCGTTCGTGGCGGTGTGCGGGTGCGGCTGGCGCGGGGCGGCCCGCCCGCCGACCGACGCCGGCGCCCGCCGGTCGCAGCGCGAGTGGACCCGCGAGCACCTGCTGCACGTCGTCCCGACCCGGCACGTCCGCTCCGGGCAGCGGTGACGCCCCGGTGACGATCCGGTGAGATCCACCCGTCCGGTCCCGCGGACCCGTGCGCGGTCGTCGCCCGAGTGGGACCATGCGGCGTGCTCAACTACCCGCCGCAGACGATCGCGTACCCGGCACCCGGCTCCCGGCCGTACCGGCACGGCCCGGAGAGCATCCCCCCGCACGTGGTCGTCCTGTTCGGCGCGACCGGCGACCTGGCCCGCCGCAAGCTGCTGCCCGGCCTGGCCCGGTTGGCCACCTCCGCGCTGACCCCGCAGGTCATGGTGGTCGGCACGTCGTTGGAGGACATGAGCGACGACGAGTTCCGCGAGTTCGCCCAGCGGGCGGTGTCGGAGTTCGCCAAGCACAAGCTGACCGACGAGCAGTGGAACCGGTTCGCCCAGACCCTGCGCTACGTGCCCAGCTCGGCCGGGCCGGAGGTGCTGGCCGAGGCCGTCGCCGCGGCCGAGGAGCAGCTCGGAACCGGCGTCTGCCGGCTGCACTACCTGTCGGTCCCGCCCAAGGCCGCGCGCGACGTCATCACCATGCTGCACGACGCGAAGCTGGTCGAGAACGCGCGGGTGGTGATGGAGAAGCCGTTCGGCACCGACCTGGCCAGCGCGCTGGAGCTCAACCGGTTCGTCCACCAGACCTTCGACGAGAGCCAGATCTTCCGGATCGACCACTTCCTGGGCAAGGAGGCGGCGCTGAACGTGCTGGCGCTGCGCTTCGCCAACGGGCTGTTCGAGCCGATCTGGAACCGCAACTTCATCGACCACGTGCAGATCGACGTGCCGGAGACCCTGGGCCTGGAGACACGGGCGGAGTTCTACGAGCAGACCGGTGCCTTCCGCGACATGGTGGTCACGCACCTCTTCCAGGTGCTCGCCTTCGTCGCGATGGAGGCCCCGACGTCCTTGGAGCAGGGCCCCATCGGCGAGGAGAAGGCCAAGGTCTTCCGCAGCATGCGACCGATCGACACCAGCCACGTGGTGCGGGGGCAGTACGTCGGCTACCGGGAGGTCGACGGGGTCGCCGACGAGTCCGACACGGAGACGTTCGTGGCGCTCAAGGTGGAGATCGACAACTGGCGCTGGGCCGGGGTGCCGTTCTACCTGCGCACGGGCAAGAAGATGGCCGAGGGAGCGAGGATCATCTCCATCGCCTTCAAGGAGCCGCCGCGCACGATGTTCCCCCACGGGTCCGGCGTCGGGCTGCACGGGCCCGACCACCTCACCTTCGACCTGGCCGACGAGGGCCGGATGTCCCTGTCCTTCTACGGCAAGCGGCCCGGCACCGGCCTGAAGCTGGACAAGGTCTCGATGCAGTTCGCGATGCACGAGAGCAGGAGGTCGGGCCAGTTCCTCGAGGCCTACGAGCGCCTCATCCACGACGCGCTACGGGGCGACCGCACGCTGTTCTCGGCTGCGGTGGGCATCGAGACGTTGTGGGAGCTCTCCACCCCTCTGCTGGAGGACCCGCCGCCGGTGCGGAGCTATCGCGAGGGGACGTGGGGGCCGAACCAGATCCACCAGCTGATCGCGCCCGCGGCGTGGCGGTTGCCGTTCGAGCGCACCTGGCGCGACCCCGACGACATGGACCACTGACGAGCAGACGCGTCAGGACGTTCTGGCGGAGGCCCGCTGGGCCGCCACGAGCACGACCAGCCCGGCCAGTGCGAGCGCCGCCCCCACCACCAGGGGCGACCGGAAGCCGTAGCCGGCGGAGATGACGAGCCCGCCGAGCCAGGCGCCCAGGGCGTTGCCGATGTTGAGGCTGGAGTGGCTCATGGCCGCCCCGGTGGCCTGGGCGTGGGGGGCTGCATCCATGAGCCGGGCCATGATGCCCAGCGCGAGCACGGACCCGACCACGGTGACGGAGAACGCGGCGACCAGGGCCCACCACCCCGTCGGGGCCAGCACGACGTAGAGCACCAGGGTGGCCGCCAGACCGACCGGGGCGCCGTACCGCGCCCTCTGCACCGACCAGTCCACCAGTCGGCCGGCGACCATGTTCCCGACGACCATGCCGACGCCGAG
>JASLAP010000006.1 GCA_030147065.1 Pseudonocardia sp.
GGCTCCACCACGTGCTGGCGGATGTCGGGGGCGAGCATGGCGTCCAGGTCGATGTCGGCGGCGTGCTGGCTGGAGACCACGACCGTGTCCAGCCGCACGGCCTTGTCGCCGTCGTACTCGATGGTGACCTGGGTCTTGCCGTCCGGGCGCAGGTAGGGCAGCACCCCGGACTTGCGCACCGCGGTGAGCCGCCGGGCCAGCCGGTGCGCCAGCGCGATCGGCAGCGGCATCAGCTCGGGGGTGTCGGTGTTGGCGTAGCCGAACATCAGGCCCTGGTCGCCCGCGCCCTGGCGGGCGATCTCGTCCTCGCTGGACTCGACCCGGCTCTCGTAGGCGGTGTCCACGCCCTGGGCGATGTCCGCGGACTGCGCGCCGATGGCCACGTTGACCCCGCAGGACGCGCCGTCGAAGCCCTTGGCCGAGGAGTCGTAGCCGATCTCCAGGACCGTGTCCCGCACCAGGGTGGGGATGTCGGCGTAGGCGCTGGTGGTGACCTCGCCCGCGACGTGCACCTGGCCGGTGGTGACCATCGTCTCCACCGCCACCCGGCTGCGCGGGTCCTGGGCCAGCAGCGCGTCCAGGATGGTGTCGCTGATGGCGTCGCACATCTTGTCCGGGTGACCCTCGGTCACCGACTCGCTGGTGAACAACCGCCGGCCTGTGCTCACGCCGTCTCCGTCCGCTCTCGTTCGGCCGCCGATCCGGCCCGATTTGTCGTCGAGCGTAGTCGACCCCCCGGTGGGGAGCCGCCGGGCCGGAGTGCGGCCCTGCCCACTCCCCGGCCGCTCCGGCGGTCAGGCCAGCCGGGCGGCCACCGCGTCCCACACCCGCGAGGCGAGCAGGGCCTTGGAGCCGCTGGGCAGCTCGGTCTCGCCGCCGTCGGCGGCCAGCAGCCAGCCGGCGTTGTCCGGGACCTCGAACGCCCGGCCCTCCCCCACCGCGTTGACCACCAGCAGGTCGCAGCCCTTGCGGCCGAGCTTGGCCCGGCCGTGGTGCAGCGCGTCGCCGGTGTCGTCGCCGGTCTCGGCGGCGAAACCGACCACGATCTGGCCGGGCGCCCGGCGCCCGACCAGCTCGACCAGGATGTCGGGATTGGTGGTCAGGGCCAGTGGCGGCGGCTCGGCGTCGCCCTTCTTGATCTTGTTGGCGGCGTGCGCGGCGGGCCGGAAGTCGGCCACCGCCGCGGCCATCACCACCGCGTCGGCGCCCTCGGACGCGGACCGCATCGCCTCCCGCAGCTCCAGGGCCGTGCCGACGCGCACCACGTCGACCGCGGCCGGCGCGACCAGGTCGGCGGTGTGCGCGGCGACCAGGGTGACCGCGGCGCCGCGCTGCGCGGCCACCCGGGCCAGCGCCCAGCCCTGCCGCCCCGACGACCGGTTGCCCAGGTAGCGGACCGGGTCCAGGGGCTCGCGGGTGCCACCGGCGGAGACGACCACGCGGCGACCGGCCAGGTCGTGCGGCAGCGCGTCGGGGCGTTCGAGCAGCAGCCGGGCCAGGTCGGCGATCTCGGCGGGCTCGGGCAGCCGCCCCGGGCCGGTGTCGGCGCCGGTCAGCCGGCCCGACGCGGGCTCCAGCACGACCGCCCCGCGGGAGCGCAGCAGCGCGACGTTGTCGCGGGTGGCCGGGTGCTCCCACATCTCGGTGTGCATCGCCGGGGCGAACAGCACCGGGCAGCGGGCGGTCAGCAGGGCCGCGGTGAGCAGGTCGTCGGCCCGGCCGTGGGCCGCCCGGGCCAGCAGGTCGGCGGTGGCCGGGGCGACCACGACGAGGTCGGCGTGCTGACCCAGCCGCACGTGCGGGACCGAGGGCACGTCGGTGAAGACGCCGGTGTGCACCGGCTGCCCGGACAGCGCCTCGAACGTCGCCGCCCCGACGAACCGCAGGGCGGTGGCGGTCGGCAGCACCCGCACGGAGTGCCCGGACTCGGTGAGCCGGCGCAGCAGTTCGGCGCTCTTGTAGGCGGCGATCCCGCCCGCGACACCGAGCAGGACCGACGGGCGGCCACCCGGTTCAGGCGTGCTCAACGCTCGGCCTCGCAGGGCTCGGCCGGCGCTTCGCCAAAGCGCTGTGCAGGTGGTTCGCTCGCGAGCTCGCTCAACGCACGGTCCCCGGGGTCGGGCGGGCCGCTACTGCTCGCCCTCGGTGTGCTCGAGCAGGCCGGCCTGGATCTCGCGCATGGCGATCGACAGCGGCTTCTCCCGCGGGCCCGGCTCGACCAGGGGTCCGACGTACTCCAGCAGGCCCTCGCCGAGCTGGGAGTAGTAGTCGTTGATCTGGCGGGCCCGCTTGGCGGCGTAGATGACCAGCGCGTACTTCGAGCTGACCTGGTCGAGCAGGTCGTCGATCGGCGGGTTGGTGATGCCCTCGGGGACGTTTCCGGCAACGGCACCGGTCAGCGGCATGCTCACGTAGCAGACTCCTGGGGGGAAGGTCGGGTGGCCGGGGACGGCGGGGTGCCGTTCGCGCCGGCGTCACCCGGTCCGACCAACAACTGTACCAATCGCTCGGCGACCGCCCGCACGTCGTCGTTGACCAGCGCGACGTCGAACTCGTCGCGGGCGGCCAACTCCTCGCGGGCGGTCTGCAGGCGACGCGCGAAGTGCTCCGCGGACTCGGTGCCGCGGGCCCGCAGCCGGCGGGTGAGCTCGTCGAACGACGGCGGCTCGACGAACACCGTTACCGACTCCGGCATCGCGGCCTTGATCGCCCGCGCGCCGTGCAGGTCGACCTCGACCAGCACCGGCAGCCCGACCGCCAGGGCCCGCTCCACCGGCTCGCGCGGGGTGCCCGAGCGCTGCAGGCCGCCGTGGATCTCGGCCCACTCCAGCAGCTCGCCCCGCTCGACCAGGCGGTCGAACCCGGCCGGCCCGACGAAGTGGTAGTCCCGGCCCTCGACCTCGCCGAGGCGCGGCTCGCGGGTGGTGGCCGAGACGCTGAAGTGCAACTGCGGCAGCCGGGACCGCAACTCGGCCACGATGCTGCTCTTGCCGACGCCGGAGGGGCCGGCCAGCACCACCAGCCGGCCCCTCCGGACGCCGTCCACCACGTGCGTGCTGCTCAGGACTCGAACTCGGCCAGCAGCGCCTTGCGCTGCCGCTCGCCCAGCCCCCGCAGCCGCCGCGACGGTGCGATCTCCAGCCGCTCCATCATCTGCGCGGCGCGGACCTTGCCGACCCCGGGCATCGCCTCGAGCAGCGCCGAGACCTTCATCTTGCCCAGCACCTCGTCGGTGTCGGACTGCTTGAGGACCTCACCGATCGTGGTCCCGCCGCGCTTGAGCCGGTCCTTCAGCTCGGCCCGGGTACGGCGCGCCGCGGCCGCCTTCTCGAGTGCGGCAGCGCGCTGTTCCTCAGTCAGCTGGGGAAGGGCCACGGTCTCCTCCGTCTTTCGGTTCGTGCGGCCTGGATCCAGGGCGCGTCTATCACCTCGCGGGCTCACCCGCTCGGATCGTTCGAACGTACTCACGCCCCGTTCGGGAACGGAGACGGGGGGTGCAACCTGTGCGAACGCCGGACCGGGCACCCTTCGGTGTGAAATACCACGCTCCACCGATCGGGGGGTCGTTCGAACCGGCCGCTCGGCGCACGACGGGGACCGTTCCGGGTTCGGCCCGACAGTGATCCGGACAGAACGGATCAATGCCCCCGACAGCCGGAGATCCGACGACCGGGGGCGCCGGACCCCGGCCCGGCCCGCCGCACGGGCAGGTTCGACGACCGCCCGGCCGCCGTCGCCGATGCGTCGTCGGGGTGCGGTGAGCTGCTGGTCCGCCCGGTCAGACCCCGCCGGCCAGGTCGTCGCGCAGTGCGTGGGCCGCGGCGCGGTCGGTGCTGGCCGCCGGGCCGGACCCGGCGGCCCTGCGCGCCGCGGCCCACGCGCTGCGCGACGAGCTGGCCGGCGGGGTCTGACCACCGGCCCGGTTCGGCGCAGCGCAGTCCAGCGCAGTCCGGCGCAGTTCAGCGCAGCTCGGCGACGCATCGGCGACGGCGGCCGCTCGGCGATCGACGCCCGCTGCCGACCCCCGCCGCGGCGCGGTCCCGGCGCGCTCTCCGTCGGATCTCCGGGTATCGGGGGCATTGATCCGTTGTGTCCGGATCTGGGTCGGATCATGTCCGGATCGGGGCCGGCTCGAACCCGGAACGGTCCCCGCCGTGCGCCGAGCGGCCGGTTCGAACGACCCCCCGATCGGCGGAGCGTGGTATTTCACACCGAAGGGTGCCCGGTTCGGCGTTCGCACAGGTTGCACCCCCCGTCTCCGTTCCCGAACGGGGCGTGAGTACGTTCGAACGATCCCAGCGGGTGAGCCCGTGAGGTGACACGACGCGCCCTGGATCCAGGGCCGCACGAACCGAAAGACGGAGGAGACCGTGGCCCTTCCCCAGCTGACTGA
>JASLAP010000009.1 GCA_030147065.1 Pseudonocardia sp.
GGCGAAGCACCGCTTCGCCCCGCCGCCCGGGTCCCTCGCCGCCCGCCTGCTCGCCTTCGAGCGCGACCACCCGCACCTGTGGGCGTCCCGGCACGTCGTCCTCGCGGTCGCGAAGGTCGCGCTCGGCGTGCTCGGGGTCACGGCGTTCATCAGCCTGCTGCTGCGGCCGGTGCTCGCCTGGCTGCGCGGCCTGCTGCCCGACTTCGACCTGCCGTCGATCCCGTGGCCCGCCATCGACCTGCCCGAGATCCCCTGGCCGGACATCGACCTGCCCGACCTGCCCGCCGCACCCGGTTGGCTGCTGGCCCTGCTCGACACGGCAAAGTTCTGGGGGCCGGTGCTGGTGGCGGTCGGACTGGCCGTGCGGGAGGTCCGGCGCCGCCGACGACGACCGGCGGACCGGACCGAGGAGGACCATGGCGCGCACCGTTGACCCCGAACAGCACCGCCTGCGCCGGGCCCAGATCGTGGACGCGGCCCTCGGGCTGTTCGCCACCAAGGGCTTCGCAGCCACCACCACCGCCGACATCTGCCGGGCGGCGGGGGTGAGCACCGGCAGCCTGTTCCACTACTTCCCGTCCAAGCAGGCGGTCTTCCAGGGCATGTGGGAGTTCGACCGGGAGGAGGTCGAGGAGCAGCTGGCCGCGGCGCGGGCCGATCCGGACCCGTGGGCCGTGCTGATGCGGATGGTCGACAAGCAGGCCGCCGACGCCGCCGAGCCGATCATGGCCGGGCTGCTGGTCGAGATCATCGCGCACGCCCACCGCGACGCCGAGTTCGCCGCCGCGCTGGCCGAGAGCGACCGCCGCCAGATCGCCGGGGTCGCCGACCTCGTCCGCCGGCTGCGCGAGGCCGGCCGGGCGGACCCGGGGCTGCCCGACCTGGAGGCGGGCCGCTGGGTGCTGACCCTCACCGACAGCTTCCTCGGCCGCGGCTACCCCGAGCCCGACCGCGACACCCGCGCGGCCGTCGCGACGACCAAGCAGCTCATCGCCCGGGTCCTGCGCCACCACGATCCCGAGGAGGACGGACCGTGACCCGCCCGCTCGACGACGTCCGCGGCGCCGGTCCGTGGCGTCGGCGGCACCGCGCCGCCCCGGTGGCCGGGCTGCTGGTGCTGGCCCCGCTGGTGGGGGAGTACCTGCTGGGCAACATCCCGATCCGGGAGATCGGCGCGCTGCCGTTCCTGGTCCCGCTCTACGGGTGCGGTGCGCTGCTCGTCCGCGAGGTGGTGCGGCGGACCGGTCGGGGTTGGCCGACGGTCCTGGCCCTGGGTGCGGCCTACGGGGTGGTCGAGGCCGGGCTGGTCGACCAGTCGCTGTTCAACCCCGGCTTCGACGGGTGGGACTTCCACACCGTGACCCCGGTGCCGGCGCTGGGCGTCAGCGCCTGGAACGCGGTGGCGTTCGTGGTGGGGCACGCGGTGTGGAGCATCGCGGTGCCGATCGCCGCGGTCGAGCTGCTGGCGCGCGACCGCGCCCGCACGCCGTGGCTCGGCCGGACCGGGTTGGCGGTGACGGCGGTGGCCTACCTGCTGGGCTGCCTGGAGGTGTTCGCCCTGGTCCACCTCGACGAGCGCTTCCTCGCGTCCCCGGCGCAGCTGGCCGGCGCCGCCGCCGTGGCCGCGTTGCTGATCGCGGTGGCCGCGCGGTTGCCGCGGCGTCGGGAGCCGGTGGGGGAGCGGTGGGTGCCGCGACCGGCCCTGCTCGGCCCGGCCGCGTTCGCCGGGTTGGCGATCTTCCAGCTGCGCCCGGAGACCTGGGGCGGGCTGGCGTTCGGCCTCGGCTGGCTGGCCCTCCTCGTCGCCGCGCTCGCGCACCTGGCCCGGCAGCGCGGCTGGACCGCCCGCCACGAGCTGGCCCTGGTGGCCGCGGCGCTGGCGACCTACGCCCTGCTCGGCCCGGTGATCACGCTGATGACCACGCCCGACGACCCGGTCCGGTGGGCCGGCAACGCGCTGTTCGCGGCCCTGGCTGCCGCCCTCGTCGCGCTGACCCACCGCCGCCTGCGCCCGTTGAGAACGACGCTACGGGATCAACAAGGGCGAAGTTGATCCCACGACGTCGTTCTCGACGGGGCCGGGCGGAACGGTCAGTGCTGGGCGAGGTCGGCGTGGGCGGTGCGGAGTTCGCGCTTGAGGATCTTGCCGCTGGGGTTCTTCGGCAGCGCGTCGGCCAGCACGACGTACTTGGGCCGCTTGTAGCCGGCCAGCCGCTCGCGGGCGTGCGCGTGGACGTGCTCGGCGGTCAGCGTGGCGCCGGGCTTGGCGACGACGACGGCGGTGACCGCCTCGATCCAGTGCGGGTGGCTGATCCCGAACACGGCCACCTCGGCGACCCCGTCGATCTCGTAGAGGGTCTCCTCGACCTCCCGGCTGGCCACGTTCTCGCCGCCGGTCTTGATCATGTCCTTCTTCCGGTCGACCACCGACAGGTAGCCGTCCGGGGTCATGATCCCCAGGTCGCCGGAGTGGAACCAGCCGCCGGCGAACGCCGCCGCGGTCTTCTCCTCGTCGTTGTAGTAGCCCAGCGCGGCGTGCGGGCTGCGGTGCACGATCTCGCCGATCTCCCCGGGCGCGACCGGGTCGCCCTCGTCGTCGACCAGCAGGGTCTCCACGTTGATCGCCGCCTTGCCGGCGCTGCCGGCCCGCTCCAGCTGCTCGTGCGGGCGCAGGATGGTGGCCAGCGGGGACATCTCGGTCTGGCCGTAGAAGTTCCACAGCGCCACGTCGGGCAGGCGGCGCTGCAGCTCGCGCAGCACCTCGACCGGCATCGGGGAGGCGCCGTAGTAGCCCTTGCGCAGGCTGGACAGGTCGGTCGAGTCGAAGTCGGGGTGGCGCAGCAGCGAGATCCACACCGTCGGCGGGCAGAACAGCTTGGTGACCTTCTCCCGGGCGATGGTGGCCAGCAGCGCGGCCGGGTCCGGGCCGGGCAGGACGATCGAGGTCGCGCCCAGGTAGACGTCGACGGAGAAGAAGCAGTCCAGCTGCGCGCAGTGGTACATCGGCAGCGCGTGCACCTCGACGTCGTCGGCGGCCATCCCGCCGTCGATCACGCAGGAGACGTACTGGCCGATCAGTGAGCGGCTGGACAGCATCACGCCCTTGGGCCGGGACTCGGTGCCGGAGGTGTACATCAACCGCAGCGGGTCGTCGTCGCCGACCGTGACGTCCGGGGCCTCGGCCGGGCCGTCTCGCCACCACGGGTCCACGTCCTCCCAGCCCGCGCCGGGGGCGGCGCCGGACAGCCCGATCCAGCCGCGCACCCGGCCCGCCGCCGGGGCCAGCGCCAGGGCCTTCTCCGCGGTGGCGGCCAGGGCGTCCTCGGCCACGAACGCCGACGCCCCGGAGTGGTCGAGGATGTAGCCGATCTCCTCGGCGC
>JASLAP010000013.1 GCA_030147065.1 Pseudonocardia sp.
CCGGCCGCGGCCGATCACCACCAGCTCCTCGGCGGTCTGCGCCATCTCCGAGAGCAGGTGGCTGGACACGAACACGGTCCGCCCCTCGGCCGCGAGCCGCTGCATGAACGTGCGGATCCACCGGATGCCCTCGGGGTCGAGGCCGTTGACCGGCTCGTCGAACAGCAGCACCTCCGGGTCGCCGAGCAGCGCCCCGGCGATGCCCAACCGCTGGGCCATGCCCAGGGAGAAGGTGCCGGCCCGGCGCCCGGCGACCGCGGTCAGCCCGACCAGGTCGAGCACCTCGTCCACCCGGGACGCGGGCAGCTTGGCGGACCGGGCCAGCCAGCGCAGGTGCGAGCGGGCCGTCCGGTTGGGGTGCACCCACCCGGCGTCGAGCAGCGCGCCGACCTTGCGCAGCGGCTCGCGCAGTTCCCGGTAGGCGAGGCCGTCGATGGTCACCGAGCCTGCGGTGGGCCGGTCCAGCCCGAGGATCATCCGCATGGTGGTCGACTTGCCGGCCCCGTTGGGGCCGAGGAAGCCGGTGACCCGGCCCGCCTCGACCCGGAAGTCCAGGTGGTCGACGGCCAATGTCGACCCGTAGCGCTTGGTGAGGCTCCTCGCCTCGATCATGTGCGGTCCTTCCCCCCGGCGGCGTTCCTCGTCGGGACCAGCACACCGCGCCGGGGACCGTCCCGGATCCGGCAGAACCCTGAGCCCGTCCCCTACTCCGGAGGACGACCGGCCCCCGATGTCAGGAAGGGCCGGGTCCGGCCGGTTCGGCGGCCCGGCCGAACCGGGCGCGCACCGCGTCGGTGACCGACGGGCCGCCGGCCAGGCACCACAGCGCGATGACCGGGTCGCAGATCGCGCAGCCCAGCGAGGAGTGCTCGGCGAAGGGCAGGATCGGATTGCCCTGCACGTGGTGCGCGACGTCCCAGCCGGTGTGCAGCAGCCAGCCGACGCCGATCCACGTCCACGACCCCAGCCCGCGGTAGGCGACGCAGGTCAGCACCGCGGTGAACGCCAGCTCGACGACCCCGAGGCCGCCGCCGCTGATGTAGGCCGCCCCCGCCCCGGCCAGCACCACCGCGTTGAACCGGCGGCGGTGCGGCTCGCGGATCAGCGAGCTGAGGGTGACGTAGAGGACGCCGATCAGCAGCGGCGCGAGCACGGTCATGATCGGCACGGTAGGGACGCGCCGGACCCGGCGGCAGTGGCCGGAGCGCCGATCACCGACGGATTCCGGCCATGATGGGCCGGTGCACCTCGTCGCGGTCCTCGCCCTGGACGGCGTGGTGCCGTTCGACCTGTCGGTACCGATCGAGGTCTTCGGCCGGGCCCGGCTGCCCGACGGCGCCCCGGCCTACGAGGTGCGGGTGTGCGCGGCCGGGCCCGAGGTCGACGCCGGCGTCCTCGGGCTGAACGTCCGGCACGGGCTGGAGCTGCTCGCCACCGCCGCCACGGTGGTCGTGCCCGGGGTGGCGCAGCTGGACGACCCGGTTCCGCCCGCGGTCCTGCGGGCGCTGCGCACCGCGCCGGGCCGGCTGGTGTCGGTGTGCGCCGGCGCGTTCACCCTGGCCGCGGCCGGGGTGCTGGACGGGCGGCGGGCGACCACGCACTGGGCCGCGGCGGCCGAGCTGGCCCGCCGGTACCCGGTCGTCGAGGTCGACCCGGACGTGCTGTTCGTCGACGAGGGCCGGGTGCTCACCTCGGCCGGCGCGGCCGCCGGGCTGGACCTGTGCCTGCACCTGGTCCGCCGCGACCACGGCGCCGCGGTCGCCGCGCAGGCGGCGCGGGTGTCGGTGATGCCGCTGGAGCGGGCCGGCGGCCAGGCCCAGTTCGTCGCCCACGAGCCGCCCGGCCCGGAGGGCACCTCGCTGGAGCCGCTGCTCGGCTGGCTGACCGACCACCTCCACGAGCCGCTCACCCTCGCCGACCTCGCCGCCCGGGCGGCGATGAGCCCGCGGTCGTTGACCCGCCACTTCCGCGAGCAGACCGGCAGCAGCCCGCTGCAGTGGCTGGGCCGGCACCGCATCCGGCGGGCCCAGCAGCTGCTCGAGGAGACCGACCACCCGGTGGAGCGCGTCGCCGTCCTGGCCGGGTTCGGCTCGCCGACGGCGTTCCGCGAGCGGTTCCGCGCGGTCGTCGGGGTCAGCCCGCGCGCGTACCGGCGCAGCTTCCGGGCCCGCTGAGACCTCGGCAGCGTCAGCCGGGCAGGTGGTCGGCGAGGAAGGCGAGCGCCGCCGGCGCCTCGGCGGCCCAGTAGCCGGAGTCGTGGCAGCCCGCGACGATGCCGCCGGCCGGTGTCGGCCGCACCACGGCCCGGTAGCGGTCGGTGGTGTCGGTGAAGCGGTCGGCGTCGCCGCAGGCCACCCGCAGCGGGGTGGCGGCGCTGACGCCGGGCTCGGCGAGCAGGTCGCCCCAACGGGCGAAGGCGGCCGGGTCGTCGAAGGCGCCGGGCGTGGCGTCGGCGAACGTGTCGAACAGCGCCGGGCTGGCCGCGGCCGCGGCGGCCACCCGCACCCCGGCCAGCCGGCCGCGCTCGGACTCCCGGGCCAGCAGCAGCGCCCCCAGCCCGCCCATCGACCAGCCCCACACCCCGATCCGGTCGACCCCCAGACCCAGCCCGCCCAGCTGCGGCAGCAGTTCGTGCACGAGCATCCCCAGCGGGTCGTCGCCGCCCGCGCGGGGGTGCCAGTAGGTCTCCCCGCCATCCAGCGAGACCAGCGCGAACGGCCGGCCACCGGCAGCCACGTGGGCGGCCAGCGCGTGGTGCAGGCCGAGCTCGGCGAACGCCGACCACGCGGTGCCGCCCCGGCCGTGCAGCACCAGCACCACGGGCAGCCCGTCCGGCGGGACCCCCGGCGGCACGGCCAGCAGCCAGGGCACATCACGCCCCCGGTAGGTCGAGGCCAGGAGCGCCGAGCGCACCTCGGGACCCGGGCCGGGCGGGAGCACCGCGGGCCCGGCGCAGCGGCCGAGCGCCTGGGCCAGCGGCACCCGCCCGGGCAGCAGGCCCTGCTCGACGGCCACCAACCCACCGGCCAGCGCGCCGGCCACGCCCGCGCCCCCGGCCAGGAGCACCCTCCGCCGCGACGGCATGACCCATCCTGACACCGCCCCGCCGGCCCCACCGGCCGAGCGCACCCCACCCGGGAGGGGTCAGGAGGGGCGTGGCGGCAGGGCGGGCCGGGCGCGGGACGGGCGGGTGGCCGGGTCCGGCGGGCGGACGGCCGGGCGCTCGGCCAGCGCCGCGAGCGCCATCGCGACCGCCCGCTCCAGCTGCGGATCGGTGTCGGCGGCCCAGTCCTGCGGGCGCACCACCACCTCCACGTCCGGGTCGACGCCGTGGTTCTCCAGGTCCCACCCGACGTCGTCGAACCAGGTGGCGTAGCGGGGCTGGGTCACCCGGGTGCCGTCGACCAGGGCGTAGCGGCCGTCGATGCCGATCACCCCGCCCCAGGTGCGCACCCCCACGACCGGCCCGATGCCGAGCCGCTTGATCGCCGCGGTGACGATGTCGCCGTCCGAGCCGGCCATCTCGTCGGTGACCGCGACGACCGGGCCGCGCGGGGCGTCGGCGGGGTAGGTGGTGGGCTGGCGGTGCCGCGGGGAGTCCCAGCCGATCACCTTGCGGGCGAGCTTCTCCACCACCAGCTGCGAGGTGTGCCCGCCGCTGTTGCCGCGCACGTCGAGGATCAGCCCGTCGCGGGCGGTCTCCCGGCTCAGGTCGCGGTGCAGCTGCGCCCAGCCGGGCGCCATCATGTCCGGCACGTGCAGGTAGCCGAGCCGGCCCTCGGACCGGTCGGCCACGAACGCCCGCCGCCCGGCCACCCAGTCCTGGTAGCGCAGCGCCGCCTCGGACCGCAGCGCGCGGACGACCACCCGGCGGGTCGCGCCGGCGTCCGGGCGGCCCGGGCCGGACCGCACCGTCAGCTCCACCAGCTCGCCGCCCCGGGAGACCAGCATCGGGGCCGGGCCGTGGGCCCGGTCCACCGGGACCCCGCCGACCTCCAGGATCACGTCCCCGGCCCGGACGTCGACGCCGGGGCCGCTGAGCGGGCTGCGGGCGGCCGGGTCGGAGGTCTCCGGCGGCAGCACCCGCACGACCTCCCAGCCCTCCTCGGCCGGTGCGAGGTCCGCGCCGAGCAGGCCGGGCTGCCCGGTCGCGTCGCCGCCACCGCGGCCGCTGACGTAGGCGTGCGAGGTGCCCAGCTCGCCCTGCAGCTCCCAGAGCAGGTCGACCAGGTCGGAGTGGCTGCCCACGGCGTCGACCAGCGGCCGGTACCGGGCGACCTCGCCCGCCCAGTCCACCCCGGCCATGTCCGCGGTCCAGAAGTGGTCGCGCATCAGCCGGGCGGCCTCGTCGAACATCTGCCGCCACTCCGCCGCCGGGTCGACGGTGACCACGATCCGCCGGGTGTCCACCACGAACTCGTCCCCGTCGTTGTCCTCGGGCCAGGCCGGGCCGGACCGGTCGGTGCGCAGCACCCGCAGCGTGCCGCGGTCGCCGACGACCAGCCGCGAGCCGTCGCCGCTGACCGCGAACCAGGACACCGGGTCGGCGATGACGTCCAGCTTGCGCCGGTTGAGGTCGAACCGCTCCAGCACCGGGCGGTCGGCCGGCTCGCCGGGCTCGGCCCGGGCGTCGCCGAGCACCCCGGAGACCGGCACCCGGTACCAGAGCAGGCAGTCCTTGCCGGCCCGCAGCCCGCTGTACCAGGCCGCGGCCACCGGGATCGGCACCACCCGGTCGGCCAGCCCGTCCACGTCGACGACGACGTCCGGCGGTCGGTCGTCGCCCATGCCGTCGCTGCCCTCGGCCGGGTGCGGGGTGCTCTCCGGGACCGCCTGGGCGGTGTCGGCGGACGGATCGGCGGGGTCCGGGGCCGGCAGGTCCTCCGGCCCCGCCTCCCCCGGGTGCACCGGGCGGCCGTCCGGCCCGGCCCCGAACGGCGACGGCGTGCGCGCGGCCAGCGGCACCAGGAAGGGTCGCCAGGTGGCCTGGAAGGTCAGGTCGAACGCGTGCTGGTCGTAGACCGGATCGAACGTCCGGCGGGAGAGGAAGGCCAGGTACTTGCCGTCGGAGGTGAAGGCCGGGTCGGCGTCGACGAACCGCGGCGGGGTCACCGCGACCAGGGTGTCGTCGGCCAGCCGGGCCATCATGATCCGGGACAGGCCGGACTCGACCGGGTCGCGGTAGGCCAGCCAGGCGCTGTCGGGCGACCAGCACAGGTCGCCGACCTCGCCGTCGGCGCCGCGGGCGAGCTCGCGCCAGGCCCCGGTGGACGTGTCGACCACCAGCAGCCGGCCGTCGTGCGCGGCCAGCGCGACCGTCGACCCGTCCGGGGACGGCGCCAGCTCCAGCACCCGGCCCAGCCGGCCGGTGCCGTAGCGGGCCGGCGCGGCGGCGTCGGCCGCCAGCGGGTCCAGCGGCGCGATGCACACCGCGTCCTCGCCCTCCGCGTCGTCCACCCACACCGCGCGGTCGGCGCCCAGCGGGCGGGCCAGCCGGGCCCGCACGCCGGGCTCGGCGAGCAGGACGCGGGCCGGGCCGTCGCGGTGGGTCAGCCGGTGCACGGTGCCGCGGACCTGCGCGATGCTGGTCCGGCCGGTCCGGTCCGGCGCGGCCCACCGCAGCTCCTCCTCGGTGGCCACCCGGTGCGGGTCGCGGGCCCGGCGGGGGCCGCCCAGGCGGACGTCCAGGCGGCGCGGCTCGGCACCCCCGGCCAGGTCCTCGACGAGGTACAGCTCGCCGGCCGACTCGTAGACCACCCGCTCGCCGTCGGTGGCGGCGTGCCGGGCGTAGAAGGCGGGGGCGCCGTCCCCGCCGTGGTCGGTGTGCCGCCGCAGGTCGCCGCCGTCCGGGTCCAGCGAGTAGAGGTTGCCCCAGCCCTCGTGGTCGGACAGGAACGCCACCCGCTGGGCGTCGCCGGTGCCGACCAGCATCGGCGAACCCAGCTGGCCGTCCAGCTCGGCGGCGAACCGGGCGAACTCCCCGCTGCCGTCCCGGTCGATCCACAGCTTGCCGGTGGTGCCGCCGCGATAGCGCTTCCACCAGGCCATGTCGGTGGTGGCCACGCTGCTGACCAGCACCGCGCGCCCGCCGTCGGCGAGGGCGAGGCCCGAGCACGGCCCGACGTCGAGCAGCCGGGGGGTGCCGCCGCCGGGTGGCAGCGCGTGCGCCCAGGCGCGGCCGTGCGGGGGGCGACCGGCCGCGGTCACCGCCAGCACGTCGCCGTCCGGGCTCCAGCCGACCGTCCGGGTCAGGCCGTCGGCCCACCAGGTCAGCCGCCGCCCCCCGCCGCCGTCCAGCTCGGTGACCAGCACCTCCGGCGACCCGTACCGGCGCGAGGTCCAGGCGACCCTGGTCCCGTCCGGGGACAGCAGTGGGTGCGCGGCCGGCACGTCGTCGGCGGTCAGCCGGTAGGCGCGACCGCCGTCCAGCGGCGCGGTCCAGACGTCGTTCTCGGCCACGAAGACCAACGTGTCGCCGTGCAGGTGGGGGAACCGGAGGTAGCTGCGGGCCATGGCCGCAGACGGTAGCGACCCCCCGGGACCGCACACGGCGCCCTCACCCGCTGATCGGCACAATCGCCCCATGCGGCACGGAGCACCACGGGCGGGACGGGAGCGGGCGGCACGCGGCGGGGCACCGCTCGGCCGGGCGGCGGTCGCGGCCGCCTGCGTCGCCGCGATCGCCGCCGGCTGCTCGACCGCACCGGCCGCACCCCCGCCCGCACCGGCCCCGAC
>JASLAP010000094.1 GCA_030147065.1 Pseudonocardia sp.
GCCGCCACGACCGGCTCCTGACCGCGTCCACCCCGGAGCGTCCTCCCTGGCCGCCGGGCCGATCAGCGAGCACGTGGCCGGGAGCCGAGTCCTCGGGCCGGGTACCGGCATCGTTGATCCGCACGCTCCTCGCGGTCCGGCGCGTGCGGATCAACGATGCCGGTACCCGGCCCGAGGACTCGGCTCCCGGCCACGTGCTCGCTGATCCGCCCGGCCGCCAGGGAGGACGCTCCGGGGTGGACGCGGTCAGGAACCGGTCGTGGCGGCGGGCGGCTCGCCGGGCGGGGTGCAGAGGGCATCTGCCGGGCCCCTGAGCGCGCCCGCGGTGAACGCACCGAAGGCGAAGGCGAGCACGACGAGCACGCCGATGGCCAGCGCGATGGTGAGCCGGCTGTACCGGCGGGGCTGGTCCCAGTCCGGTTCGAGCAGGTCGTCGGGCTCGTCGGTCCGGTCGTCGGCGGCCCCGTCCGCCGTCGGGACGCCGGTCGGCCCGGCGGGCGCCTTGGCGAACAGGTGGCGCTCGGTGGGCTGGTCCTCGAACGAGGTGGGCCGGTCGGGCGGGACGGACACGTGTCGCTCCTGGTCGGGTGGGGGAGTCACTCGTGGCGGAGGGCGTCGATGGGGCGCAGCTTCGCCGCCTTGTTGGCCGGGTAGATGCCGAAGAACAGCCCGATCGCCACCGAGACGACGAAGGCGAGCACCACTGAGGACGGCGCGACGACGAGCTGGAACCCGGCCACCTCCAGCGAGCCCACCCCGACCCCGATGGCGATGCCGATCAGGCCGCCGGAGATGGACAGGATCACCGCTTCCAGCAGGAACTGCCCGACGACGTCGGAGCGCTGCGCACCGACGGCCTTGCGGATGCCGATCTCGCGGGTCCGCTCGGTGACGGTGACCAGCATGATGTTCATGACCCCGATGCCGCCGACCACCAGGGAGATCCCGGCGATCCCGCCGAGCATGACGGTGAGCAGGGAGGTGATCTCGCCGACCGCCTCCAGGATCGAGGTCGCACTGAAGATCGTGAAGTCGGAGGGGCCGGCGCCGATCCGGTGGCGGGTGTCGAGGATCGCGCTGACCTGGGCGGTGGCCGGTTCGACGGCCTCGGCCGAGTCGACCTTGACCGAGATGCTGCTCAGCGGCCCGTAGCCGGTGAGGGTGTCCTGCACCGCGGTCAGCGGGGCGATCACCCGGTCGTCCTGGTCGCCCCCCGGGCCGTCGGAGCCCTTCTCGGTCAGGATGCCGACGACCTGGTAGGAGACCCCGCCGAGCTGCACGACCTCGCCGACCAGTGCCGAGCCGTCACCGCCGACGAGGTTCTCGGCCACGGTCAGGCCGACGAGCGCGAACCGGCTCCGCGCGGTGTAGTCGGTGTCGGTGAGCACGGTCCCGGCCTGCACGGTGTCGTCGGAGTTGACGAGGTAGCTCGGGGTGGAGCCGATCATGTTGCCGATCGGGTGCGACTCTCCCCGGTAGGTCGCGGCCACCGAGTTCGCCGTGACCACCGGCGCGACCGAGGTCACGTCGGGGGCCAGTTCGGGATCCAGCAGCGCCTCGGCGTCCTGCAGGGTCAGCTCCGCGACCCGGACGTCGGTGCCGTCGCCGCTCCCCGGGACGGTCTCCGCGGCGCCCCCACCGCCCGGCGGCCCGCCGAACGGGTCGTTCGCCTCGTCGTCGGCGCCGGGGAAGATCGTCAGCGTGTTGCTGCCCAGCGCGTTGAGCGACTCGGTGGCCGCCGCGCTGGCGCCGGTGCCCACGGCGACGAGGATGATGACGCTGGAGACCCCGATGATGATGCCGGACATCGTCAGGGCGGAGCGCAGCTTGTTCGCCGCCACCCCGCGCACGGCGAACCGCAGGCTCTGCGCCGGATTCACGGCCGCGCCGCCCGGGCGCGGTGCCGCGGCGGCGGGTCCGCGACGGCCGCCGCCCGCTGGTCGGACACGATCCGCCCGTCGCGCATCCGCAGCACGCGCTTGGCGTGCTCGGCCACGTCGTCCTCGTGGGTGATCACCACGACCGTCCGGCCGGCGGCGTTCAGCTCGTCGAACAGCCCCAGCACCTCGGTGGTGCTGTGGCTGTCCAGGGCCCCGGTCGGCTCGTCGGCCAGCAGCAGCACCGGATCGGTGGCGATCGCCCTGGCGATCGCGACCCGCTGCTGCTGCCCGCCGGACAGCTCCGACGGCTTGTGGTGGACGCGCTCGGCCAGCCCGACCCGCTCCAGCGCGCGCACCGCCCGGCGCCGCCGCTCGCCGCCGCGGACCCCGGCGTAGGCCAGCGGGAGCTCGACGTTGCTCACCGCGGACGTGCGGGGGATCAGGTTGAACGACTGGAAGATGAAGCCGATCTTCCGGTTGCGGATCATCGACTGCCGGCGCTCGTCGAGGCGGCGGGTGTCGACCCCGTCGAGGGAGTACCGGCCGCTGGTCGGGGTGTCGAGGCAGCCGAGGATGTTCATCAGGGTCGACTTGCCCGAGCCCGACGCGCCCATCACCGCGACGTAGTCGCCGCGCTCGACGAGCAGGTCGACCCGGTCGACCGCGCGCACCACGACGTCGTCGCGGCCGTAGGTCTTGGACACCGCCCGGAGCTCGATGACCGGGCGGCTCATCCGGCGCCCGCGGCCGGGCCGGCTCCGGGCAGCACCAGCCGGTCGCCCTCGGCGACCCCGCCGGTGATCTCGGTGTCGGTGGTGCCGCTCACCCCGATCTGCACCGGTACGACCGTCTCGACGCCGTCGCGCAGGACCGTGACGGTGTGCCGGCTGCCCGTGGTGGTGACCGCCTGGGTGGGCACCTTCAGCACGTTCTGCGCGGTCCCGGTGGTGATCGAGAGCTCCGCGGTGGACCCGACCCCGACCCCGGGCGGCGCGGTGTCCAGGGAGATCGTGACCGGGTAGAGCACGACGTTGTTGACCACCGTGCTCTGCGGGGCAACCCGGGTGACGGTCCCGGTGGCGGTGGTCCCGGTGCCGGGGAAGGCGACGGTGGCCTGCTGGCCGAGCTCGATCGTCGCCGCGTCCGCCTCCGGGACGTTCGTGGTCACCGCGAGCGCGCTGAGGTTGGCGATGACGATGAAGCCCTCGCCGGCCGAGCTCGCCGCCGGGGAAGCGGTGGATGCCCCACCGCCGGCACCACCGCCGGCCCCGCCGCCGACACCCGTAGCCGCCGACGCGGCGCCGGCGCCGGCTGCCGACCCGGAGGCGCTGCTGGACAGGCCGACCTCGCCGCTGACCGCGAGCACCACGCCGTCCTGGGGGGAGGTCAGCACGGTGGCCTCCAGGTCGTCCCGTGCGGTGTCCACTGTGACCTGCGCGCTGTCCACGGTGGCCCGGGCCTGGGCGATCTGCTCGGGGGTCTGCGGGTTCAGGTTCGCCTCGGCGGTCAGCTGCGCGCCGGTGAGGTTGCCCTCGGCGGTGACCACCGACTGCTCGGCGGTGGTGATCGCGTTCTCGTCGGCGAGCAGGGTCGAGTCCCGGGTCTGCTCCGCGGTGGTGACGGCCTGCTCGGCGGTGTCGAGGGTCCTCTCCCGGGTCTGCTCCGCGGTGGTGACCGCCTGCCGGTCGGCCTGCAGCACCGACGTCCGGGTGTTCTTCGCGGTCTCGGTCGCCCGTTTCGCGGTGGTGCAGGCCGACGCCGTCCCGCCGGCGGCGGCATTGTTGTTTGGCGAACCGTTGTTCGCCGAACCGTTGTTCGCCGAACCGTTGTTCGTCGAACCGGCGCACGCCGTCCGCTCGTCGGCCTCCGCCGCGTTCACCAGGGCGTTCTGGGCGGTCGTGTCCGTGGCCAGCTTCGCCTTGGCGTCGTCGACGGCCTGGCCGGTCGACTCCCGGTCGTTGGCGAGCTGGGTCTTGGCGTTGTCGATCGCCGTTCGGGTCGACTCCTCGTCCAGGGCGAGCTGCGCCCTGGCCGCGTCGACCGAGGTCCGGGCGTTGTCGAGCGCCTGCTGGGCCTGGGTGATCGCCAGCGCGTCCTGCTGCTTGCGGACGTCGGTGGGCCCGGCCTCGGCCTGCGCCAGCGCGGCGGCCGCGTTGTCGTACTGGGCCTGCGCGGTGCGCAGGGCGGCCCGGGCGCTCGCGTCGTCGATCGTGGCCAGCACCTGTCCGGCCGTGACCGTGTCGCCGGGCTGCACGTTGACCGCGGTGACGGTCCCGGTCGCGGCGAAGTTCACCGGCGTGCTCAGCGCGGACTCGGCGTTGCCGCTGCCGGTGACGGTCGCGGTGACCGACCCCCGGGCCACCGCGACCGTGCGCACCTCCGGTTCGGGGGTCTGCGGTCCGCCCAGGGCCTGCACGGCCAGCCAGACCGCTGCGGCGAGGGCGACCAGCAGCGCGAGGTTGAGCCACCGCGTGCGCGGGCGCATGCCCCGGTACCGGGCGCGCAGCCGCGCGGCCCAGGAGGGCCCCGATCGGCTGGTGGACGTGCGGGAGCGCGGGCCGAGCACCGTGCTCATGCGGCGACGCCCATCGTCGGCCAGGCGCACATCGACATGCAGTCCTCTCGTCCAGGACCCATTCCTGGGAGCCTCCCGTGGGGAGCCGTGAGAACGCCGCGCGGCCGGCTCTCCGCATTCACTAAATGCGGACGATAGCCCCCCGAAAGCCGGGCGCGACGGTCGGGTCGGCAGCCGTCGTCCTTGAGAGAACGCTGAGAAAATGCCGCCGTTCCGGCTGGGAGTTCGCTGGCAGCGGCGTCGATCCGGGCCGGATGACGGTGACTACGCCGACCGGAGCAATGTCGACCACGCCGATGAGCGGTATGCAGAAGTGGACAATGCCGAGTTGGGCGGCGGGGTCGGTCGGGGCGCGGATTCGCCTCGCTCTTGTTCGGCGACCTGGGAATTCCGGGGCCGTTGTGCCGGAACGTGCCCGCTGTTGTCGAGTGCGTCCGAACATGGGGTGCTCGGGCCGGGTGCCCGATCCGGCGGAGCGCTTACCCGGAGAGATCATCATGACTAGGGTCGTGGGTATGCGCAGCGCACTGTTCGACAATGCCGAGCTCCCGTCCGCTCCCGGAGCGTTCGCCCTGCAGAACGACCGGATGCTGAAGGTCGACCTGGCCGGGACCTCGGGCCACTTCTTCGCCCGTCAGGGCGCGATGGTCGCCTACCAGGGCGAGGTGGATTTCGCCTACCAGGGCAGCGGCGGGGTCGCCAAGTTCTTCAAGAAGGCCTTCACCGGCGAGGGCATGGCGCTGATGAAGGTGACCGGGAGCGGGCAGGTGTTCCTCGCCCACCAGGCCGACGAGGTGGCCCTGCTGGAACTGGAGGGCGACTCGTGCACCGTGAACGGCGACAGCGTGCTCGCCTTCACCGACGGCCTGTCCTGGGACATCAACCGCGCCGAGGGTGCGACCGCGCTCAGCGGGGGCCTGTTCAACACCACCTTCTCCGGGCGCGGGATGCTCGCGATCACGGTGTTCGGTACGCCCGTGGCGCTGCGGGTCGACGAGCCGACGTTCGTCGACATGCAGAGCGCGGTGCTGTGGACCTCGGGCCTGACGACCTCGGTCCGCCGGACCGCCACGGCGAGCGCGATGATCGGCCGGGGCTCGGGCGAGGCGTACCAGCTGTGCCTCACCGGCGACGGGATCGTCGTGGTCCAGGCCTCCGAGGGCCACCCGAAGCCGCAGCAGGGGTAGCGCCCGCCGGTCAGGTCCGGGGACCCGCCGCCTCCAGTTGGTTCATCCGCTTGGGTACCGGGGTTCCCCGGTACTCCAGCCGGACCGGGTGGCCGTGCTCGTCGAGCCCGGCGAGCGGCTGGTGCACCTCGACGAACCCGCCGTGCGGCAGCCGCCGGACGAGACCGGTCTCGATGCCGTGGTCGAGCACGGCGCGGTCGGACTGCTGGAGTCCCAGGCAGATCCGGTAGGCCACTGTGTAGGCGAGTGCGGGCAGGACGAACACGCCGATCCGGGCGGCCCAGAAGACCGCGTCGCTGGACAGGTGGAAGGTGAAGGCGAGGATGTCGGTGGCCGCGGCGAGCTGCAGGCAGCCGTAGAACGTCACCACCAGCACGCCGAGGGCGGTCCGCGCCGGGACGTCGCGCGGGCGCTGGAGCAGGTGGTGCTCGGCGGTGTCGCGGGTGAACCGGCTCTCCAGGGTCGGGTAGAGCGCGAGCGCGAGGAAGCTCAGCGGCAGGAACACCATCGACGGCCAGAACCACGGCGGGATGGTGTGGTCGCCCACCTGGATCTCCCAGGCCGGCCACAGCCGCACCGCGCCGTCGACCCAGCCGAAGTACCACGGTGAGGTCGATCCGGCCGAGACGTGGGCGGGGTTGGCCGGGCCGTAGGTCCAGACGGGGTTGACCTGCAGCAGGGCGCCCATGGCGGCGAGCACGCCGACCATGGCGGCGAACAGCGTCGCCGAGCGGGTCGCGTGGCCGGGCAGCACCCGCACGCCGACGACGGTGGCCTCCGTCCGTCCGCGTCCGGGGTACTGGGCGTGTCCGTGGCGGGCGGTCAGCGCGGCGCGCAGGGCGAACAGCGCGGCGATGACCAGCGGGAGCGCCAGGTGTGCGGCGTGCAGGCGGGGGATGACCTCGGTCCCGGGGAACTCGCCGCCGAACAGCATCCAGTGCGACCAGGTGCCGATCACGGGGATCGACAGCAGGTAGCCCGAGATCATCCGCAGGCTGGTGCCGGAGAGCAGGTCGTCGGGCAGGAGCACGCCGGTGAAGGCGGCGAGGACCCCGACGAGCAGCAGCAGCACGCTGACCACCCAGATCCGGCGGCGCGGCCGGCGGAACGCGCCGGTGAAGAACGTGACGACCAGGCCGACCAGCAGCGAGGCGACGAACACCGACGAGGCCCAGTTGTGCAGTTGGCGCACGAACAGCCCGCCGCGGACCTCGAAGGAGATGGCGAGCGTGCTCTGGTAGGCGTGGCTGACCGCGACCCCGCGCAGGTTCTCGTAGGGTCCGTTGTAGACGGTCTGGGCCATCGAGGGGTCGAAGAACAGTTCCAGGTAGATCCCCGACAGCACCAGCACGACGAAGCTGCCGCCGGCGACCTGGCCGAGCAGCACCGACCAGTGCCGCGGAACGACCGCGTGCAACCGTTCGCGCGCGACCGCGGCGAGGCCGATCCGTTCCCCGCGCCGAGCTGTCCGGTCCGGCCCGCCGCCCTCCGGCGTCGTCACGGAACTCATCGCCCACCCCCCGGTCCACGTCCGCCGGCCGGCTCCGCCGGCCTTCTTCTACCGTACGTAGAAAGTCTGTGTGAGGCCAGCGTGATGTGGGCGACGGGCCGCGTCCCCGGGATCGGAGTCAGCGACGGTCGCCGTTGCGGGCGTGCTGGTCGAGTTCCAGGTCGATGAAGGCCGTGATCATCGCCCGCCAGACCGCCTCGGCCACGGTGGGGGAGAGCCCGGCGGCGGCGGCGCGCTCGCGCACCGCCGCGATCACCTGCTCCACCCGGTCCGGCGCGCGGACCGCGTCCGCGTCGGCCTTGACCGCGGCGGCCGCCCGGACGAGGGACTCCCGGTGGGCCAGCAGGCGCACGAGGTCGGTGTCGACGGCGTCGATGCGGGCCCGGACGTCGGCCAGCGACGTCGGATCGGTCGGTGCCATGCGGGCATCGTGCCGTGCGGCACCCGCTGGGGTGGCCGGGCCGCTCAGACGACGAACTGGACCCGGACGATGTCCTGGCTGATCGGGCCGAACAGCTCGCGGCGGATCCGGTTGTGCTCGTCGTCGAGGTCGTAGCGGTGGTAGGCGTCCGCGTCGACGAAGTCCGCGGTGATCGAGAAGCTCCAGTTGCCGGGTCGCAGGCCGGCGTCGACGCCGGCCCGCAGGTCGAGGCAGCCCTCGGGGCGCAGGGCCAGGATCGCGGCGAGGGCCTCCTCGACCCGGTCGCGCGGGACCTCCGGGCGCACCCGGCCGACGACGACGTTGCGGATCATGTCCGGTTCTCCTGACGGTGGTTCGGGCGGACCTCGGCGAGGACGGCGTCGATGCCGGTGGCCGCGGGCAGGGTCTCGCCGTCGGCGATCCGGCGGCGCCAGTCGTCCTCGCGCCGGGCGACGGCGGTGGCCGCCTCGACGACGTCGGCCAGGTGGGCGCGCGGCACGACGACCAGGCCGCTGGTGTCGCCCCGGACGACGTCGCCGGGGTGCACGACCACGCCGCCGCACTGCACGGCGACGTTGATCGCGCCGGGGCCGGTGTTCGAGCCGGTCGCCGGGTGGGCGCCGCGGGCGAAGGTCGGCAGGCCGACCGCGTCGAGGCCGTCGAGGTCGCGCACGGCGCCGTCGACGACGAGCCCGGCCCCGCCGAGTCCGACGATCGCCCCGCCGACGATGTCGCCGACGACCGCGGCGTCGTCGCGGCCGCCCCCGTCGACGAGCAGGACGTCGCCGGGACGCAGGCTGTCGACGGCTTTGAGGACGTACAGGATGTCACCGGGACGGGTCCAGACGGTGACCGCGGTGCCGCACAGCTGGGTCGGGCCGGCGAGCCGGCGCAGCGGCGGGGCGACCACCCCGACCGGACCGCCGCAGTCGGCGATCTGGGTGGTCGCGAGCTCGCGCAGCGCGTCGACGAGCGCGGGGTCCGGTGGCTCGGGGCCCGGGTTGATCGTCCACTGCTCGGGGTGGGACCTGCTCACCGCGCGACCCCGTCGTCGTCCGGTCGGGCGGAGGGCTGCTCCGCCGGTTCGGGCACCATCGGGCGCACTCTTCCCGCCCCGGCCGGCTCCGGCAACCGGGCCGCGCGGGTGCCGGGGCGGAGGCCGGGGGAGAACGCTCAGGCGCTCTCCCGCACCACCAGCCGGTGCGGGGCGGTGACGCTGCGCGGCGGGAGGTCCGGCTCGGCCAGCCGCGAGGTGACCAGTTCCAGCGCCGACTCGGCGACGAACGCCCGGTCGATCGCCATGGTGGTCAGCGCGGGGGTGGTGTAGCGGGACTCCGGCACGTCGTCGACGCCGATCACCGCGACGTCCTCGGGCACCCGGCGGCCGTGGCGGTGCAGCGCGCGCAGGACGCCGACGGCGAGCACGTCGTTCGCCGCGAACACGGCGTCGACGTCCGGGCGCTCGGCGAGCAGGGCGTCCACGGCGTCGGCGCCGTGCCGGCGGTCCCAGCCGGGCACGGTGCGGATCAGCGTCGGGTCCTGCGGCAGGCCCGCCTCGCGCAGCCCCTGCACGTAGCCCAGGACCCGCTGCTCCATCGCCGACTTCGCCTGGTCCTTGTGGCCGACCATGGCGATCCGCCGCCGGCCCGCGGCCGCGAGGTGCAGCGTCGCCCCGGTGCCGATGCCGACGCTGTCGATGGTGACCCGGTCCACGGCCGAGGTGGCGGCGCCGTGCTCGCCGAGCAGCACCATCGGGGTGTCGTGGGACGCGGCCAGCTCGGACGGGGGCATGGTGAGCGGGCTGAAGACCAGCGCGTCGGCGAACCGGACGGGCGAGCCCGCCGCCGCCTGGCGCTCGCGCTCCAGGTCGCCGTCGGTCTGCTCGACGACGACGGTCAGCCCGCGCTCGCGGGCCGCGCTGACCAGCAGGGCGGCGAGGTCGGCGAAGTAGGGCATGGCGATGCCGGGCACGGCGAGCGCGATCACGCCGGTCCGGCCGTGGCGCAGCTGGCGGCCCACGGCCTGCGGCCGGTAGCCGAGGGCGTCCACGTGCCACTGGACCAGCGCGCGGGTCTCGGGGCGCACGTGGACGTAGTCGTTGACCACGTTGGACACCGTCTTCGGGGAGACGCCCGCGGCGAGTGCCACGTCGCGCATCGTCACCGGTCGCCGTCGCCTGCCCACCCCCCCAGTTTGCCTGCCCGGCCCTTGACACGCGCCCGACTTCCGGTCAGGGTTTTACCACGTTGTAAAGGAGTGTGGTCGATGACGACCTCGCAGCTCTTCTCGCGCCGGACCCTGCTGCGCGCGACGATGGCCGCCGGTGGTGCGGCCCTGCTCAGCTCGTGCGCGGGGGGCCCGTCCGGCGGCCGCGTCGACCTGGCGTACTGGAACTTCTTCACCGGCAGCGACGGCGAGCTCATGGTCAGCCTCGTCGACGAGTTCCGCGGGGAGGCGCCGGGCGTCCGGGTCATCGACACCACGCTCATGTGGGGCTCGCCGTACTACACGAAGCTGGCGATGGCCTGCGCCGGCGGCCGCGCCCCCGACCTCGCCACGATGCACGCCTCCCGGCTGGCGACGTTCGGGCGCGACCTGCTCGACGAGTGGGACCTCGACGAGCTCGGCGCCCGCGGCGTCACGCTCGACGAGTTCCCGCAGCCGGTCCAGGACCGGGTGGTCATCGACGGCCGGCTGATCGCGCTGCCGCTGGACACCCATCCGCTGGTGCTCTACTACAACACCGACATCTGCGAGCGGGCCGGGCTGCTGGCCCCGGACGGCTCGCTGGCGCCGATCACGAGCGTCGAGCAGTGGCTCGACGCGGGCCGGCGCGCCGCCGAGGTCACCGGCTCCATCGGCATCGCGTTCGGCGCCGCCGACAACCTCGCCAGCTGGATGCTGTTCTGGTCGCTGTTCCGCCAGCTCGGCGGCGAGATGCGCCTGCCCGACGGCGGGCCGCCCGAGGTGGACCGCGACGCGATGGTGCAGGCGATGGCGCTCATGCAGGACATGTGCGACGGCACGATCTCCTCGCCCACCCTGGAGGGGGACGCCTCGCCCGCGGCGTTCGCCAGCCAGCAGGCCGGCTTCCTGCTCATCGGGCCGTGGGAGGTCACCACCGCGCGCACCGCCGAGATCCCGTTCTCGATGACCCAGTTCCCGGCCCTGTTCGGGAACCCGGCGTACGTGCGGGCCGACAGCCACAGCTTCGTGCTGCCCACCCAGGCCCGGCTCGACCC
>JASLAP010000102.1 GCA_030147065.1 Pseudonocardia sp.
CGGGCCGGGTCAGGGTTCCTGGCTGCATGGCGGTCTCCCTCCGTCTCGGCTCCGGGAGGCCCGGAGCCGCTAGCTCAGACGACCGCTCGCGCGGTACGTCCACTCTCCCAGACGTTCAGCACCCCTGCATGTGTTCCCGCCCGGTGTGGCGAGAACGGTCACTCCGACCGAGTTGGCCCCCGCACCGCAGGTGCGGCGGTTGCCCCGGGTAACGCCGTGCTGTCAGTTCGACAACGAGTGAATCATGCGGTTACCGACCGGGTGGACGCAAGCAGAGCTGTGTAAACACTGTCCGCGCGGTGGCTACCGTGTGAAGTCGTGACGACAGCATTGGTGGGGCGGGTGCCGGCCCCGGCGCTGTTCGTCGTCGGCGGCGTGTCGATGTACGTCGGGGCGGCGCTCGCGGTCGGGCTGTTCGACGTGCTGCCACCGGCCGCGGTGGCGGTGCTGCGGCTGCTCGGCGCGGCGGCGGTCCTGCTGGCCTGGCGTCGCCCCGCCCGGGCGGCCTGGCGGGGCGGCCGGCTGCTCCGGGCGACGGCCTTCGGGCTGGCCACCGGGCTGATGAACCTGGCGTTCTACGAGGCGATCGCGCGGCTGCCGCTGGGCACCGCGGTGGCGATCGAGTTCGTCGGCCCGGTCGCGGTGGCCGCGCTGGCCTCGCGGCGCCCCCGGGACGTCGGGGCGGTGCTGCTGGCCGCGGGCGGGGTGGCGTTGATCGCCGATGTGCGCTGGTCGGGACAGCCGTCGGGGGTGTTGTGGGCGCTGGCCGCGGCGGCCATGTGGGCGGCCTACATCCTGCTCGGCAAGCGCGTAGCCACCGCCGGCAACGGCCTCGACGACATGGCCGTCGGGTTCGCGGTGGCGGCGGTGGTGCTGTCCCCGCTGGTCTTCCTGGGCGGGCCGGCGGCGCTGGCCGACCCGCGGGTGCTGCTGCTCGGGGTCGGGGTCGGGGTGCTGTCCAGCGTCGTGCCCTACGTCCTGGACCAGCTGGTGCTGCGCCGGGTGGGGCAGGCCCGGTTCGCGGTGCTGCTGGCCCTGCTGCCGGCCACCGCCGTGCTGGTCGGGTTGGTCGCGCTGGGTCAGGTGCCGAGCCTGCCGGAGGCGCTGGGCATCCTGGCCGTGGTGGCGGCCGTGGCGTTGCGTTCCCGCGACGGCGACGCTCCCGCGCCGGCCGATTGAGCCCTTCCGGACGGTCGCACCGGACACGGAGGGTGGCCACCCCGCGGGCACGGTGCGTGAGTGCGGCGGTGCCGTTCGGGTGGTGGTCGGGCGGTCGGGTGAACCTCGTCCGGGGGCGCGCGCCGCGGGGTCACCGGACGCGTCCGGAGGGGCCTCATACGGTGACGCTCGCAACAAACCCGGGCCGCGTGACGCAAATGTGACCGTTCTGCGACTACTTGAACGATCCAGTGTGCTTGGCGCCACTCGTCTCCGCCGCATACGTTGTTGCCCACAACATTCTCGCCTGATCCCCCCGACGCTGTGGAAGGACACCCATGCGCATCCGGAGAACTGCGATCGCGGCTGCCGGGCTGGGGCTCGCGCTCACGCTCGCCGCCTGCGGTCAGAACGCGGCGGCCCCGGCCGCCCCGCAGGGCGACGCGCCCGCCGCCCCCGCGGCCGACGCCCCGAAGGTCGGCGTCATCCTGCCGGAGACCGAGAGCTCGGCCCGCTGGGAGGGCTTCGACAAGCCGCTGCTCACCGAGGCGATGGCCGCCCAGGGCCTCAACGCCGACATCCAGAACGCCCGTGGTGACGAGCAGAACTTCTCCACGCTGGCCGACGGGATGATCTCCTCCGGGGTCGCCGTGCTGGTCATCGCCTCGATCAGCAGCGAGTCCGGGGCCGCGGTCGCGGCCAAGGCCAAGGCCCAGGGCATCCCGGTGATCGACTACGACCGGCTGAACCTCGGCGGCACCAGCGACTACTACGTCTCGTTCGACAACACCCAGGTCGGCCGCCTGCAGGGCGAGGGCCTGGTGCAGGGCGTCGGCGACAAGCCGGGTGCGCAGATCATCGAGATCGAGGGCGCCCCGACCGACAACAACGCCACGCTGTTCTACAACGGCCAGCAGGAGGTGCTGAAGCCGAAGTACGACTCCGGCGAGTACCGGCTGGTGCAGAGCCAGCCGATCGAGGACTGGGACAACCAGATCGGCGGCACCACCTTCGAGCAGATCCTGACCGGCAACGGCGGCCAGGTCGACGGCGTCGTCGCGGCCAACGACGGGCTGGCCGGCGCGATCATCACCGTGCTCACCAAGTACGGCCTCAACGGCCAGGTCCCGGTGACCGGCCAGGACGCCACCCCGGACGGCCTGCAGGCGATCCTGCGCGGCGACCAGTACATGACCGTCTACAAGCCGATCAAGCAGGAGGCCGAGGCCACCGCCGAGCTGGCCGCCGCGCTGGCCGCCGGGGACACCGCCGCGGCCGACGCCCTGGCCACCGACACCGAGAGCGACCCGACGGGCAACCGCGAGGTCAAGTCGGTCCTGCTGGACCCGCAGCTGATCACCCGCGAGAACGTCAAGGACGTCATCGACGACGGCGCGGTGCCGGCCTCCGACGTCTGCGTCGCCGACCTGCAGGCCGCCTGCACCGAGCTCGGCATCAGCTGACCCGGCCGCCCGGGTGCGGGTGCCGTCGCGATCCGACGGCACCCGCACCCGGGCCTCTCCGACGACACTGGGCCGACACTGGGCCGAGGAGGGCTCGATGACCGATCCGATCCTGCAGTTGCGCGGCGTGCGCAAGAGCTTCGGCGCCGTCCAGGTGCTGCACGACGTCGACTTCGCGGTGCGCGCCGGCGAGGTCACCGCCCTGGTGGGCGACAACGGCGCGGGCAAGTCCACGCTGGTCAAGTGCGTGGCCGGGATCCACCCGATCGACGGTGGCGAGGTGCTGTTCAACGGCGAGCCGGTGACCATCAACGGTCCGACCGACGCCGCCGCGCTGGGCCTGGAGGTCGTGTACCAGGACCTCGCCCTGGCCGACAACCTCGACATCGTGCAGAACATGTTCCTGGGCCGCGAGCGCGGCAAGCCGTGGCTGCTCGACGAGGCCGACATGGAGCAGGCCGCCCGGCGCACCCTGGCCTCGCTGTCGGTGCGCACCGTCACCTCGGTGCGGATGCCGGTGGCCGCGCTGTCCGGCGGGCAGCGCCAGACCGTGGCCATCGCCAAGGCCGTGCTCTGGGACTCCAAGGTCGTGCTGCTCGACGAGCCGACCGCGGCGCTGGGCGTCGCCCAGACCCGCCAGGTCCTCGATCTCGTCCGCCGGCTCGCCGAGCAGGGCCTGGGCGTCGTGCTGATCAGCCACAACATGGCCGACGTGTTCGAGGTCTCCGACCGCATCGCCTGCCTGTACCTGGGCCGGATGGTCGCCGACGTGCCGACCAAGGAGGTCAGCCACGGCCAGGTGGTCGAGCTGATCACCGCGGGCCGCTCGGGCGACCTGGGCCTGCAACGACCGGAAAGCGTGATCGTGTGATGGCTGCTCCCCCCGAGGGCCCCCAGCAGGCCCAGGACCAGCAGAAGGCGGACCTGGCCAAGAAGCCCGCCGACGGGGCCGCGGCCCCCACCGGCGCCGCCGAGAAGGCCGCCCCGGCGTCGGCCCGGGCCGCCGACTTCGGCATCGACACCACCGCGAGGACCACCGGCGAGGCCGTCCGCGGCTACCTCGTCGGGCTGCGCAACGGCGACCTCGGGTCGCTGCCGGCGCTGCTCGGGCTGCTCGCGCTGTTCATCCTGTTCACCGCGCTGGACTCGGGCGGCACGTTCCCGAGCCTGCTGAACCTGGCCAACCTGCTCCAGCAGGGTGCCGGGCAGACCATCATCGCGATGGGCCTGGTGTTCGTGCTGCTGATCGGCGAGATCGACCTGGCCGCGGGCACCGCGTCCGGGCTGGCCGCGGCGGTGATGGCGCTGCACCTGGTCAGCGGCGGCAACCTGCTCGGCGCGATGGGCACCACGGTCTTCGTGATGGTCCTGCTGGTCGTGGCGGTCGCGGTCGGGCTGGCGATCCTGCTGCGGATCTGGGCCGGCGCGGTACTGGCCGCGCTGGCGCTGGTGCTGCTGGCGGTCGGCTTCCCGCCGAACCCGTGGCTGGAGATGCTGCTGGCGGTCTGCGTCGGCGTGGTGATCGGCTGCATCACCGGGTTCCTGGTGGCCCGGATCGGGATGCCGGCCTTCGTGGTCACGCTGGCCCTGTTCATCGCCTGGCAGGGGGTGATCCTGCAGCTCATCGGCGACGGCGGCACCCTCGGCCTGCGCGACCCGGTGATCTTCGAGGTGGCCAACGGCAACATGTCCACCCTCGGCAGCTGGATCCTGTTCGTGGTGGCCGCCGGCGGGTACGCCGCGGTGCTGCTCAACCGGCAGGTCTCCCGGCGCCGGCTGGGCCTGGTCGCCCAGCCCACCGGCCTGGTCCTGATCAAGATCGGCGCGGTGGTGGTGCTGGCGGCGATCGCGACCTTCCTGCTCACCCAGGACCGGTCGCCGGGCCAGGTGGTGATCGCCGGGGTCCCCTACGTGGTGCCCATCGTGCTGGTGCTGCTGGTCGGCGGCACGTTCGTGCTCGACCGCACCCGCTTCGGCCGGCACGTCTACGCGGTCGGCGGCAACCGGGAGGCGGCCCGCCGCGCCGGCATCGACGTGGTCCGCATCCGGGCGACGGTGTTCGTCATCTCCGCCGGCCTCGCCGCCGTCGGGGCCATCGTCTACTCCTCGAAGGTCGGTTCGGTCTCGCCCGCCGCGGGCGGCGGCAACACGCTGCTGTTCGCCGTCGGCGCCGCGGTGATCGGCGGCACGTCGCTGTTCGGCGGTCGCGGTCGGGTCAGCAACGCGGTCATCGGTGGCGCGGTGCTGGCCACGGTGAACAACGGCCTGGGCCTGCTCGGCCAGCCGGCGTCGGTGGTGTTCCTCGTCAACGGCGTCGTGCTGCTGGTCGCGGCCGGCGTGGACGTGCTCTCCCGGCGTCGATCGGCCGTCTCCACACGGTGAGCCGGGCGTGGGTCGGCAGCGGGGACGCGGCCGACGGGACGGGCGTCGAGGCCCGGGGGCGCGGCACCGCCGCCACCCCGGGCGCCCGACCCGACGAGGCCCGCCGGCACAACCGGGCCGCCCTGCTGCGCCGGCTGCACGTGCACGGGCCGCGCACCCGGGCCACGCTGGCCGCGGAGCTGGGGCTCAACCGCAGCACGATCAAGGCGGTGGTGGACGGGCTGGCCGAGGCCGGCGTGGTCACCGAGGCGGTCCCGGCCCGGCGCAACGGCGCCGGCCGGCCGTCGCTGATGGTCATCCC
>JASLAP010000123.1 GCA_030147065.1 Pseudonocardia sp.
GCTTCGGCCGCCCCGCCCGCCGCCGCCCCGCCGCCTGTCGTGCTCCCGCCGGACGTCCAGCCACGTCCGGGGCCGGCGCGGACCGCGGCCCGCGCCGCGACCGTCCGGCTCACCGGGGCCCCCGGGTTCGTCGGCCGGTACCTGCTGCGCGAGCTGTTGCGACACGACGGGCTGCGGGTGGTCTGCGCGGTGCGCGCGGCCGACGACGCCGAGGCGGCGCGCCGGGTCGCCGCCGTCCTCGGTGCCGCGCCCGACCGGGTCGGGCCCTGCTCAGGGGGCGGGCAGGTCGGGCCGGGTGCGGCTGCCGGGCAGGTCGGGCTCGGCGCGCTCGCCGGACGGGTCGGGGCGGTGGCCGCCGACCTCGCGGCGCCTCGGCTGGGCCTGTCCGCCGACGTGTTCGCGGAGCTGGCCGACCGCGTCGACGCGATCTACCACGCCGGCGCGGAGGTGAGCCTCGCCCGCGGGTACGACAGCCTGCGCGCGGCCAACGTCGAGGGCACCGCCGAGGTGCTCCGCCTGGCGGCGACCGGGCAGGTCAGCGCCGTGCACCACGTCTCCACCGTGGCCGCGCCGCCGAGCGCGGGGGAGGGCGGCTACCGGGCGAGCAAGTGGGCCGCCGAGCAGCTCGTGGAGCAGGCGGTCGGGCGCGGCCTGGCGGTGTCGGTGTACCGGCTGGGCCGGGTCACCGGGCCGACGACCGGCGACGAGGTCAACCCCGACGACCTGGTGTGGCGGGTGCTGCGCGCGGGCGTGGCGGTGGGGATGCTGCCCGAGCTGGACGTGGTCGAACCGTGGACACCGGTCGACTGGGTCGCGCGCACCCTCGTCGCGCTCTCCCGCGCCGACGACGCCCCGGCGGTGCACACGCTCCTGCCCGGGGCGCCGGTCTCCTGGGCCACGGTCTTCGACCAGGCGCGCGAGTACGGGTTCGCCCTGCCCGCCACGCCGGTCGGCCCGTGGCTGGAGGCGGTGCGCCGCCACCCCGAGCACGCCGCCGTCGCGGTCGCGCTCGGCGCACCCGCGGGGAACCCGCCCACCGACGCACCCTCCGGCGTCCGGCCGTGCCCGCCGACCGACCCCGCGCTCGTGCGTGCCTACCTGCGCACGGCCGTACGGGAGGGGATCCTGCCCGCCCCGGGCCGGGTGACCTGACGGCCGCCGGTACCGCTGCGAGGACCGGCGGGTGATCGGTCAGAGCTCGCCGGCGATCTCCGCGATCAGGCGCAGCTGCTGCACCCGGGTGGCCACGGTGGGCGGCACCACACCGACGATCAGGGTGGTGACGCCCGCGTCGCGGTACTCGATCAGTCGCTCGCGGACCCGCTCCGCGGGCCCGCACACCGCCATCGCGTCCACCAGCGCGTCCGGGATCGCGGCGATCGCCTCGCCCTGGCGTCCGTCGAGGAAGGCCTCCTGCATCGTGGCCGCCTCCCGCTCGAAGCCGAGGCGGGCGGCGAGCTGGTTGTGGAAGTTGTGCCGGCGCGACCCCATGCCGCCGAGGTAGAGCGCCAGCATCGGGCGGACCATGTCGTAGGCCAGCTCCAGGTCGTCCTCGACCAATACCATGATCATCGGCGCGACGTCGAAGCCGTCCAGGGTGCGTCCGGCCGCGGCCGCCCCCTCCTGCAGCAGCGCCCGACCGGCGGTGATCTGCTCGGGCGGGTAGTTCAACGGGAGCCACCCGTCGGCGATCTCGCCGGTGAGCCGCACGGCGCGCGGGCCGAGCGTCGCCAGGTAGACGGGCAGCCGCTGCTGCACCGGCGCGACGGCCAGCGCCATCTCCTTGCCCTCGCTGCCCGGCAGCGGAACGGTGATCGTCGGACCGGAGTAGCGCACCGGCTCGCGGGCCAGCGCCATCCGCACGACGGCGACGTAGTCGCGGGCCCCCTCCAGCGGCCGGTCGAAGGGCAGGCCGTGCCAGCCCTCCACCAGCTGCGGTCCGGAGAAGCCGAGCCCGAGGCGGAAGCGTCCGCCGGAGATCTGGTCGATCGTGGCGGCCGTCATCGCCGCGGCCACCGGCCGGCGGGCGGGCATCTGCAGGATGGCGGTGCCGAGCCGGATCCGGGTGGTCTGCCCGGCGAGCCAGGCCATCAGGCTGGCCGGGTCGGTGCCGTAGGTCTCCGCGGCCCACACCGAGTGGTAGCCGAACCGCTCGGCCTCCTTGACCAGGCCCACGTGCTCTGCCGGGCTCAGCCCGGCGTTGCCCCAGTAGCTGAGGCTGTAGCCCAGTCGCATCAGGAGGGTCCCCGGTTCGGTGGCGGATCGGCGGGCGCCGGTGTGGTGATCCGGTCGGTGATCGCCCTGGCCAGTTCGGCCGGGGCCTCGTCGAGCAGCCAGTGCGAGGCCCGCAGCGCCACCAGTTCCGGACGGGACCGGGTGTGGCGGCGCCAGCCCAACAGCGCGCCGCGGGTCAGCGAGGTGTCCCCCTCGCCGTACAGCACGGTGACCGGTGTCGCCATCGGCGGCCCGGGTGCGTACCGGTACCCGGCCAGCAGCCCGAAGTCGGCGCGCAGGGCGGGCTCCAGCACCGGACGCAGGTCGACGAGCTCGGCCAGCTCCGGCGGGATGCCGCCGAAGTCGGTCAGCCGGGCCCAGAACTGCTCCGACGGCAGCCCGTGCAGCCGCCGCGGCACGGGCGCGATGTCCGGTGCGGCGAACGAGCCGGGCAGCAGGCGGGCCGGCGGATGCCCACCCGTCAGCCCGTCGAGCCGGCGGCACACCAGGTAGGCCAGCAGCGCCCCGCTGCAGTAGCCGAACAGCGCGTACGGCACCGGCGGCCGCATCGCGTCGGCGAGTGCCCGCGCCAGTTCCCCGACCAGCCCGGCCAGGTCGGTACGGGGAGCCTCGGTCAACCGGGCCTGCCTCCCGGGCAGGTTCAACGCCACCGGCTGGACCGACGCGGGCAACAGCTCGGCGAACCCGGTCAGCGTGGCCGGGCCGCCGCCGGCGTGCGGGAAGATCACCAACCGCACCTGCGCCCCGTCCGGCGGGCGCAGGGGGACGAACCAGTCGGTCACCTCGTCCCCTCCGACGACGCCAGGTGGGCGGCCAGCGCGGCCGGGGTGGGATGGGCGAACACCAGGTGCGGGCCGACCGGGTGCCCGGTGGCGTCCTCGATGCGCCGGGCGAGGCCCGCGGCCAGCACCGAGTGCCCGCCGTTGAGGAAGAAGTTGTCGTCCCCGGTCAGGCCGGGACGGCGCAGCGTCTCCGCCCACAGCGCGGTGAGCCGGCTGACCAGTCCCGGGTCGGCCGCGGCGGGTGCGGCTGCGGCGCGGGCGGCGGCGCCGTCGTCGAGCTGCGCCAGCCGGGGGTAGTCGATCTTCCCGCTCGGCGTGGTCGGCATGGTCGCCACCACGACCACCCCACCCGGCACCGCGTAGCTCGGCAGCCGCTGCCCGGCGAAGTTCCACAGCGTGCTCGGCAGCGCCGCGGTGTCGGACCCGGGTCGTGGGCGGACGAACGCCGTCAGCCTGCCGTCGCCCTGCGGGTCGCCGTGCAGCACCACAGCGGCGACGACGACGTCGGGGTGCTCGTGCAGCACGGCCTCGACCTCGCCGAGCTCGATGCGGTGCCCGCGCAGCTTCACCTGCCGGTCGGACCGGCCCGCCAGCTCCAGCACCCCGTCATGGCGCAGCCGGGCGACGTCCCCGGTGCGGTAGAACCGCCCGTGCTCGGGATGGCGGCCGAACCGGGCCGCGGTGAGCGCGGGGTCGCCGCGGTAGCCCTCGGCGACCCCGGCCCCGGCGATGCACAGCTCGCCCGGCACGCCGGGGGGCAGCTGGTGGCCTGCCCGGTCGACGACGAAGATCCGGGTGTTGGCGAGCGGCACCCCGACGGGCGTGGGATCGGACGGGTCGGTGTCGAGCTCGGCCGCGGTGGACCAGATCGTGGTCTCGGTCGGCCCGTACACGTTGAGCACGCGCCCGGCCAGCGTCCGCAGCAGCCGGGCCAGCGTGGCCGGCATCGGCTCGCCTCCGCACAGCACGGTGCGACCGGCCAGCTCGTCGGTGACCTCCGGAACGACCAGCCGCCAGGCCGTCGGTGTCGCCTGCACGACGCGCACGTCGTGGCGGCACACCAGGTCGAGCAGGGCCCGCGGCTCGCGGACGGTGGCCTCGTCGGCCACGACCACCGTGGCACCCGTGCTCAGCGGCAGGAACAGCTCCAGCGCGGAGATGTCGAACGTCGTCGAGGTCGACCACAGCACGGCGTCCTCCGGCCCGGACGCGAGTCGCCCGGCGAAGTCGCCGACCAGGTTGGCCAGGTTGGCGTGCGTCACCGCCACCGCCTTGGGGCGGCCGGTGGATCCCGAGGTGAAGATGACGTACGCCGTGGCGTCGGGGTCCGGGGGACCGGCGTCGAGCAGCGGCCCGCCGTCGTCGCCCTCCTCGGGCACCGGCAGCACCGGCACCGGGGACCGGCCGAGGGCGTCGCCCAGCACGATCCGGGCGTCCGCGGTGCCGAGCTGGTCGACCAGCCGGGCGGCGGGCTGCTGCGGGTCCACCGGCAGGTAGTGGGCGTGAGCAGCCCAGACGCCCAGCACCGCCGCCGCCGTCGCGGTGCCGCGTCCCGACGCGACGGCCACCGCGTCGCCGGGGCCGACCCCGTGCTCGCGCAGCAGGTCGCGCACGGCGGCGGCCCGCGCGAGCAGCTCGCCGTAGCTCACCCGGCACCCGCCGTCGACGAGCGCCGTGGCGTCCGGGGCCTGCTCCTGGATCCGCTGCACCGTCGTGGACGGCCCGGCGATCACCCGCTCGGTCCGGTTGACGCTGCTCCACAGCTCCCGGTCCGGCGCCGAGCCGAACGGCAGATCGACGACGGCGCGCTCCGGCTCCCGGGCCGCGGCGCGCAGCAGCGACTGGAACCGGGCGACGAACGCCGCGATCTCGGCCTCGTCGTGGGCCTCGGTGCTGTGCCAGGCGCGCAGGGTGAACCGGTCGCGCTCCGGCACCGCCACGAGCTGCAGGTCCAGCCGGCTGCGGTCGAAGAGGTCCTCGATGTAGTCCGGGACCTGCCCGCAGATCCGGACGGCGTCGTCGCTCCAGGGCCGGTAGTTGAACATGTGCCGGAACAGCGGCACCCGCCACTCGCTGGTGCGGTGCCCGCGTTCGGTCAGCACCTGCTCGACCGAGACGTCGGCGTGCTCGATGCCGGCGAAGAACGCGTCGGCCACCCGCGCCGCCAGATCCGCGAAGCCCGCCCGCGGGTCCACCCGCACCCGCAGCGGCATGGTGGTGACGCCGTAGCCCACCAGCTGTGCGGTCTGCGGCCGCCGGGTGCCCACGGGTACGCCCACCAGCAGATCGGGCCCGGCGCCGTGGCGCAGCAGGGTCAGGCAGAAGACGCTGGTCAGCACGACGTTCTCGCTGGTGTGCAGCCGCTGGGCCAGCGCGCGCAGCGCTTCCTGCGTCTCGTCGTCCATCGCCCAGCTGCAGGTGTGGCCGGCGAAGGTCGGGCGGGCCCCGACGTCGCGGGAGCCGGGCAGCACCATCGTCTCCGGGCTCGCGCCGCGCAGGGTGTCGAGCCAGTAGCGCACCGACTCCGGTTCGGGCACCGGCTCGGCGAGCAGGGGGGCCTCGCCCGCGATCTCGGCCGGGACCCTGCCGGTGGCGCTGAGCCCGTCGTACGCCCGGCCCAGCTCCGCCACGAGGATCTGCACCGACGGCGCGTCGACGACGATGTGGTGCGCCGCGATGCCCACCACGCTGCCGCCGTCGGGCAGGGTGAAGTGCCCGACCCGGAACAGGTGGTCGCGTTCGAGGTCGAACGGCTCGTGCAGGAACTCCTGCAGGTCGACCACCAGGGTCTCCGGGGTCGTGGTCCGGCTCCTGATCGACGTCGTCGCCGCGTCGGGCGGGGTCAGGTGACGCACCGGGACCCCGCCGACCTGCGGGAAGCGCAGCCGCAGGGCCGGGTGGCGGCGCAGCAGGTGCTGGGCGGCCGTCTGCAACGGCCACCACCGCAGCGGCGTGGCCGTGCGGAACGCGATGCCGATGTTGGACACGCCGCTGCCGGGCGCGAGCTGGTCGAGCACCCAGAAGGCGTGCGCGGTGCGGCCCGGTGCCCGCAGCGGCTCCTGCGACGGCGGTAGTCCGGGCACCGCACCTGCTGGCTCCGGCGCGGGTGCGGGTGCGGGTGCGGCGGGGAGGCCCGCGGTCTGCGGTGCGGCGGGCCCGTTCTCCGGCACCACCCAGTGCCGCCGCCGCTGGTAGGGCTGCCCGGGCACGGGGAGCCGCCGGACCCCGTCGCGAGCGAGCGCCGTGCGGTCGACGGCGACGCCGGCCACCCATGCCCGCGCCAGCTGCCCGAGCAGGTCCGCCTCGGTGAGCGCGGCACCGAGATCCACCTCGACGTACGGCCCGACCGGGCTCGGGGTGTTCTCCCGCGGTGGGGCGAGCGCCGCGGTGAGCGCCCCGTCGAGATCGAGCAAGCCGGCCAGCGCGGCCGCCGCGATCCCGGCGACCCCGGTGTCCGCCGGTACGACCACCCCGTAGGAGCGCCACGCCGCGAGCATCGCGTAGCGCGCGACGAACGTGAGCGGGGCGGCGTGCTCCTCGTCGGTGCTCCCGGCCTGCCAACGGTCGAACAGCGCGTCGCTGCGGCGTTCGGCCGCCTCCAGGCACAGGTCGGCGGCTTCGGTGAAGGCGCGGTGCGTGCCGTAGAGACCCACCGGGAGCGCCGTTCCGGCCGCCGGGGCCGGGTCGATGACGGCGATGCCGGTGACGGCCGTGCTCGTGGCCGGGCCGTCGGCGCCGACCCACGCGCCCGAGCGGATCAGCTCGGCTGCCCGCCCCGGGCTGTCGGCCACCACGGCCCGGCGCACGGCGTGGGCGGTGCGGCCGTGCAGCAGGGTGGCCGCCGCGTCGGCGAAGTCGGCCTCGGCGCAGCCGTCCAGGAAGTCCGCCACCGCGCGGCCCGCCGCGTCGGCCGCGACAGCGGTCGGGCCCGACCACGCCACCAGTTCGGGGCGCCCCGCGGGTGGCGGCACCGCCGCGGTGGGCCCTTCCTGCAGCACGAGCACGGCGTTCGCCCCGCCCGCGGTGACCTCGTGAACCGCGGCGAAGCGGGCCGCGCCCGCGGTCCTCGGCCAGCCGTGACGACTGGCGACGAGATCCAGCGGCGTGTCCTCCATGCGCAGCGCCGGATCCGGCCGCGTGCCTGCGCCGGTCGCCGGGATCTGTTCGTGCCGCAGCGCCAGGACGGCCGCGAGCAGGCCCGCGGCCCCCGCCGCCTGCCCGACGTGACCGATCGCGGAGGTGACCGCGCCGAGCCGCACGTCGCCCGCCCCACCTCCGGCCAACCGCAGCCCCTGGTCCAGGGCGGCGATCTCCTGCGCGTCGACCGACCGGAGCGCCATCCCGCACGCCTGCACGTAGGAGAGCTCCGCGGGCTTCACCTCAGCCAGCAGCAGCGCCTCGGCCACGGCCTCGGCCCAGCCGTCGGGCCCGCCCGCTCCGCCCGTCCCCGCCGGCGCCCCGGCATGGCCGGTGACGGCCGAGCGGACCACCGCCCAGATCTCGTCGCCGTCGGAGAGTGCCTGGTCGAGGCGCTTGAGGACCACCACCGCGGAACCGCTGCCGGGCACGCAGCCCGCGGCCAGCTGGTCGAAGGGTCGGCTGCGCCCGTCGGCGGGACGCCCCGCGCCGGGCTGCCACCGGTAACCGTGGCCGTAGGGGATCTCGACGTGCGTGCCACCCGCGAGCGCGATGTCGCATTCGCCCGACTGCACCGCACGCACCGCCGTGGCCACCGCGGCCAGCGAGCCCGTCGTGAGCGACAGCGACGGTCCGCGCAGCCCCAGCCGGCCCGAGACGAACGCGGCGGGGTCGCTGTCGGTCCAGGTGCCGGGCGGGCCGGTGCCGAGGTGGACCTCGGCGTAGCGGCCCGGGTCGCCCGCTGCGACGACCCCGGTGCCGTGGGCGAGCGCGGTGATGTCGTACCCGGCGGTCTCCGCGGCGGTGTGCGCGGTCTCCAGGAGCATCCGCAACGCGGGGTCGCACCGGTCGGCCTCGTCGTCGGACATCCCGAAGAACGCGGCGTCGAACTCCTCGACCCCGGGTGTCCTGAGCACGGCCCGGACGTAGTCGGGGTCGGCGAGTTGAGCGGGCGTCACCCCGGCCGCCAGCAAGGTCTCGTCGGTGGGGGCGCGGAGAGCGTCGCGACCGCTGTGCAGCAACCGCCAGAACCCGTCGACGTCCTCGGCGGCGGGCAGCCGGCAGGCGGCGCCGATGATCGCCACCGGCTGCGGTACCTGCGTCACGCAGGTCCGCCCCGGCGGATCCGGTCGCGGATCTCCCGGCGGGAGGCGGCGGTGCGGGGCGGCGGTGTACCGCCGGCAGCCTCGCTCGCGGGGGCGTTCGGCACCCCTGCCTGCACGATCCGCCGGGCGGCGGCCCGCACCGTGGGGTGCTCGAAGAAGGCCATGGCCGGGACGGCGACGTCGAGGCGCCGGTTCACCAGCGTGCGCAGCCGCGCGACGGCCATGGAGTTCAGCCCGGCCTCGAAGAAGTTCTCATCGGGGCCGACGTCCCGCCCGGTCAACTCGCTGATCATGGCGGTCAGCCGGTCGGTGGCCTGGTCGAGGGTGAGGCCGCCGCCGGACGTCTCGTCGTGCGTCACGCCACCCCCGTGGTCGACCCGTCTCCCGGAGCGTCGCCGGTGAGCGCACTGCGCCGACCGGTCCTGTCCGCGAGCGATCCCATCATGCGCAACCCGGCGGGACCCGGCAAGTGCGGCGTCGGGGGGCGATCACGCCGGCCCCACCGTCCACGCCCGGAGCTTCTCGGGGTTGCGCACCGCCCAGATGCGGGTGATCCGGTCGTCTGCGACGTCGAACGCGACCACCGCCACGGTGGCACCGTCCCGCTGGAGCACCAGACCGGGCCGTCCGTTGACCGTGCGTTCCAGGACCGTCGTGCCGGGGGCCCTGCCGGCGAGGCCGACGGCGTAGCGCGCGACCTGCTCCGGGCCTCGGATCGGCCGGAGCACGGCGCTGACCAGGCCACCGCCGTCGGCGACTGCCGTGGCAGCGGGGTCGAGCAGGCGCACGAGGGCGTCGATGTCCTTTGCCTCCCAGGCCTGCCTGAATCGGGTGATGATGCCGGCCTGCTGGGCTGTCGGAGTCGCCGAGGTCTGCGACGCGCGGAGGCGACGGCGGGCCGACGAGGCCAACTGGCGACACGCCACCGGGGTACGCCCGACGATCTCGGCCACGTCGGCGAAGGGGTAGCAGAAGACGTCGTGCAGGACGAACGCGACCCGCTCGGCCGGGGTCATCGACTCGAGCACGATGAGGAAGGCCATGCTGACCGACTCGTCGAGGGTGACCCGGTCGACCGGGTCGACCGTGGTGTCGTCCGGCCGCGCACCGGTCCACTCGGCACGGTCGGGCAGCGGCTCCGGGAGCCATTCGCCCACGTAGCGCTCCCGCCGGGCCCGTGCTGAGCTCAGCAGGTCGAGGCAGATCCGACTGGCGACCGTCGTCAGCCAGGCGCCGGGGGTTCTGATGGTCTCCTGCTGCTGCGGGGGCATGGCGTACCAGCGGGCGTAGGCCTCCTGCACGACGTCCTCGGCCTCGGCCAGCGAGCCGAGGATGCGGTACGCCAGGTTGATCAGCTGACGCCGCTCGCCCACGATCGCGCTCGAGCCCGGATCGGGCCGTTCGTCTCCTGGCTCGGACCGGCTGGGCACGGTGTCGTCGACTCCCTGGGTCGGGTCTTCCCTACCGGTACGACGAGACACCGCGACGAATTGTGAGGTGGCGCGTCACCTCACGTTCTCGGCGGTCGTGTCGTCGGACTGATGAGACACCGTCCAGCACGCGAGGAGCTCAGCGACCCGACCGCGATGTGCTGGTCTCCCGGATCCGCACCAGGTCGCAGCCCCGAACCACCGCCGGCATCAGATGGGAAGGCCCGCCATGTCCGTGCCCACGTCCACGACGACCGAGCCGAACACCCTTCGGTCGCGTCTGCCCGACCCGTTCCAGTTCTTCCCCGGCCTCGCAGCCGTCGCCGGGGCCATGTACAAGGCCGTCCGGAACGGTTCGATCCCGCACGCCACCATCAACCTGGTGCAGTTGCGCGCCGGGCAGATCGTCGGCAGCACTTACCACACCGTCCGGCAAACCGGCCTCCTCCGCGATGCCGGGGAGACCGAGGAGCGCATCACCGCGGTGGCGTCATGGCCGGACGCCCCCTACTTCACCGACGCCGAACGGGTCGCGTTGGAGGTGGTGGAGGCTGTTCTCACGCCGAACCCGTCCGGGGAGCGCATTCCCGACGAGCTGTTCGCCAGGGCGTCCGCTCACTACGACGACCGAGCGCTCTGGACACTCACCTTGGCGATCAGCCAGATCTGCTTCTTCATCCCCGTTGCGGTCATCGCCAGACCGATCCCCGGTAAAGCCCCGGGAGAGAACTACAGCACCTGACACCGACCGGCTCAGGTCGGGAGCGCGCGGCTGCGTCTGGCGCTGAGCATGGCCGATCTTCTCTGCGAGAAGGAAGTTCATGTTCGCCGCCTACGTCACGGTCACCATCCTCGCCTCGGTCTTCAACGGTGGCGCCGCCGTCACTTACCTGACCGGCCACGACTACCCGAAGGCCCAGGCGGACATGAAGCGAGTTCCACGGTCGTGGTTACCGGTACTGGGCACGTTGCTGGGGGCCGGCTCGCTGGGGTTGCTGGCCGGGTTCGCCGTGCCACTGCTGGGCACCCTCGCCGCCGGCGGCCTCGTCCTGTACTTCCTCGGCGCACTCGGTGCCCACCTGCGGGTGGGCTCCCGCAAGCTCGCGGGATGGGCCGTGTTCTTCTCCGTCGCGGTGGTCGCCCTGACGGTGAACCTGGGCTACCACGGCGAGCGTGGGGTGGGCGGACAGCCGCTCGAACACCACAGCAGCAGCGCCTCGGAGTCGAGGAACCGGCCGACGAGGCCGACCACGGCGATCACTTCGGCGGGGGTCAGGCCGGTGTCGGCCACCGCGCTCAGCATGCGCTCGTAGAGCGCGACGGTGTGCGGGCCGGGCACGCGGCGCCCGCCCCGCACCTCCGCCAGCCACGGGTGGGCCGACGCAGTTCCCAGCCGCCCAGGGCGCACGCCTCCAGTCTCGTCCGCCAGTCGGCCCCTCCGGGGTCGGCCAATCGTGGCGGACTCCGCAGGGCGACTCATCCGAGTCTGTCGACGGCGACGGGCTCCGGGTGATGGCGGCGTCCCCGCGGTCGCGTCGCACCGGCGCCGGGGCCCTTGACATGATCCGCCCACCCCGGGCTAGCTCCTCGACGTCGGTCGGGCCGGCGTCGACCACGACGGGGCGGGGAGCACCGACGGCAGATGCCACCGATCGTGGACGCCCCGGGCCCGCGCCGGGGTGGTCGAATGGAAGATCCGGGCGTCGGTCGGGGTTCCGGTCCCGCCGGTACCACTCAGCGGGAGGGAGCACGACGTGCTCGATCGGGTGCGGCACCGGATCCGGCGGTGGGAGCAGCGGACCCGGCCCGACGACCCCGCGTTCGCGGCCGCGCTCGCGCGCCGGTGGGCGGAGCTGCCGGAGGTCGTGCGGACCCCGGGGCAGGTGCTGGGCCGGTTCGGCCCCGGCTGCGAGGGCACCCACGGCGTGTTCCCGGCCTGCGACCTCGCCTGCACCCCGTGCTACCACTCGCGCGACGCCAACAAGGTGCGCGTCGACGGGGCGCACACGGTGGCCAGGGTCGAGGAGCAGATGGCCGAGCTGGAGCGGCAGCGCGGGCCCCGCGCGCACGCCCAGCTGATCGGCGGCGAGGTGACGCTGCTGCCGCCCGACGACCACGCCGAGGCCCTGCTGGTGATGCGCCGGCACGGCCGCGAGCCGATGAGCATGACCCACGGCGACGTCGACTACGCCTACCTGGAACAGCTGGTCCTGGGCCAGGACGGGAAGCGCAGGCTGGACCGGGTGTCGTTCGCCGGGCACTTCGACTCGATGATGTTCGGCCGCCGCGGCATCCCGCGCCCGCCCGACGAGGCGTCGCTGCACCCCTACCGGCGCCGGTTCGTCGCGCTGTTCCGGCGGCTGCGCCGCGAGCACGGGGTGCGGTCCTTCCTCGCCCACAACATGACCGTCACCCCGGCGAACGTGGCGGAGGTGGCCGAGGTCGTGCGCGAGGCGGGGCGGATGGGCTTCGGGATGCTGTCGTTCCAGCCCGCCGCGCACGTCGGCGACGCGCGCCGCTGGCGGGGCTCCTACCGGGCCGAGGACGTGCGCCCGGACGCGGTGTGGGCGCAGATCGAGCGGGGTGCGGGCGCCCGGCTGGACTACCGGGTCTTCGAGAACGGCGACGTGCGCTGCAACCGCACCGCGTACGGCTTGCTGGTGGGTCCGCGCTGGCACCCGGTGCTCGACGGCGACGACCCCCGCGACCTGGCGGCCCGGGACGCCTTCCTCCACCACCTCGCCGGCATCGGGTTCGGCTCGACCCCGCCTGCGCTGCTCGCCGGCAAGCTGGTGCGGCTCGCCGGCCGGCAGCCGCGCCTGGTCGCGACCGCGCTGGGCTGGCTGGCCCGGCTGGTGCGGCGGGTCGGGCCGGTGGCGCTGCTGCGGCACGGGGTGCAGCCGCTCACGTTCGTCCTGCACCAATTCATGGACGCCGCGGACGTCGCGCCCGCCTGGGAGCTCACGCAGCGGGGGGTCACCAGCGACGAGCCGCGGCTGCGGGAGACCCAGGAGCGGCTCGCCGCCTGCCACTACGCGATGGCCCACCCCGAGAGCGGGACGCTGGTCCCGGCCTGCGTGCAGCACAGCGTCCTGGACCCGGCGGAGAACGCCGAACTGGCCGTCCTGCTGCCGATGCCCACCGTCCGCCGTCGGCGGGACTCGTGATCGGCCGCGTCGTGGACCTGCTCGTGGTCGGCGGCGGCACCGCCGGGCTGGTCGGTGCGCGCACCGCGGCCGGGTTCGGCGCGTCGGTGCTGATGGTGGAGCGCGACCGGCCCGGCGGGGACTGCCTGTGGACCGGGTGCGTGCCCAGCAAGGCGCTGCTCGCGGCGGCCGCGGCCGGGGCGCAGGCCCGCGACGCGGCGCGGTTCGGGGTGCACGTGGCGGGGGTCCGGATCGCGTTCGACGAGGTGATGGCGCACGTCCGCGGTGCGGTGGCGGCGATCGAGCCGGTCGACTCCGCCGACGCCATGCGGGCCGCCGGGGTCGGGTACACGGCCGGCAGTGCGACCTTCACCGGGCCGGGGACGGCGAGCGTCGACGGGACGGCGGTGCGGTTCCGCCGGGCGCTGATCGCCACCGGGTCGGTCCCGGCCGTGCCCCCGGTCCCCGGGCTCGCCGAGGTCGACCCGCTGACCAGCGACACGGTCTGGGACCTCGACCGGCTGCCCGAGCGGCTGGTCGTGCTCGGCGGCGGGACGATCGGCTGCGAGCTCGGGCAGGCGTTCGCCCGGCTGGGCAGCACGGTCACGATCGTGGAGGCGGCCGAGCGGATCATGGGCCACGAGGACCCGGACGCCGCGCGGCTGGTGGCCGGGGCGCTCGCCCGCGACGGGGTGTCGGTGCTGGTCGGGTCACCGGTCACCGCCGTCGAGGGGCCCGCCGTCGTGCTCGCCGACGGGCGCCGGATCGGTGCGGACCGGGTGCTCGTCGCGGTGGGCCGCCGCCCCGACACCGCGGGCCTCGGGCTCGACGCCGCCGGGGTGGCGACGGGGGAGGGCGGGTTCGTCGCGGTCGACGCCCACCTGCGCACCACCAACCCGCGGATCTGGGCGGCCGGCGACGTGACCGGCCATCCGCAGTTCACCCACGTCGCCGGGGTGCACGGCTCGACCGCGGCTTCCAACGCGGTGCTGGGCCTGCGGCGGGCGGCCCAGGTCACCGCGATCCCGCGGGTCACCTTCACCTCGCCGGAGGTCGCCGCGGTCGGGCTGCCCGCGGGCTCGCCCGGCACGACGGCCCGGACCCGCCACCACGACGAGGTGGACCGCGCGGTCGCCGAGGGCCGCACGGCCGGGTTCACCCGGCTGGTGCTCGACCGCCGGGGTCGGGTGGTCGGCGCGACCGTCGTCGGGCCCCGGGCGGGTGAGACGCTGGCCGAGCTCACCCTCGCCGTGCGGCGCGGGCTGCGGGCACGCGACCTGGCCGGCGTCATGCACCCGTACCCGACGTGGGGCGACGGGCTGTGGAACGCCGCGGTCGCCGAGGTGCGCGAGCAGTTGGCGGGGCCAGTGGTCCGGCGCGTGACCGGCGCGCTGGTCGCGGTGCGCCGCCTGGGGAAGCGGCCGGGCTGATCGCGCGCCGGGACCCCTCACCGCAGGGCGCGGTACCCGGCGACGATCCGCTGTGCGGCGCTCACCCCGACGACCGCGGCCCAGACCACGGCGATCTGCGGGGCGAGGAACGGCAGCACCAGCCACAGCGTGTGCACCAGGATCGTCTCGGTGCCCTCGGCCAGCCCGCCGAGGAACGACAGCGACCGCCCGTCCTCGATCGTCCGCCCGGAGCGCTCGGCGATCGAGGAGAACGCCAGGAACGCCGCCCCGTTGACGTAGTAGGCGAGCAGGACCAGCAGGAACGGCCACATCGGCCCGGCGCTGCCCAGCGCGACCCCGACCACCGTGGCCCCGTAGACGGTGAAGTCCGCGGTGATGTCGAAGAACCCGCCCGCCCCGGCGTCGCCCCCGCCGTGCGCCCGGCGGCGGCGGGCGAGCGGGCCGTCCAGGCCGTCGGCCAGCCGGGAGACCAGCCACAGCACCGCCGCGGTCGCCCACCAGCCCACGGCCGCGGCCCCGGCGCTGCCCAACCCCAGCACCAGCCCGGCGGCGGTGAGCCGGTCGGGGGTGACGGGGCCGACGTCGATCGCCGCCGCGACCCGGTCCAGCGGGCGCGCGAGCAGGCGGCGCAGGGGTGCGTCGAGCATCAGGCCGCCGCCGCCCGGCCGCGGCGGCGCGCCACGACCAGACCGCCGACCGAGAGCACGACCAGCCCGCCGACCGCCAGCAGGAACGGGACCGACCCCGGCTCGGTCCCGAACGCGCCGATCGCGACGTAGGCGGTGGCGCCGGGGAGGATGCCGGCCGCGGTGCCCAGCAGGTAGTCCCGGCCGCGGACGGCGGTCAGCCCGCAGGCGTAGTTCAGCGCCGCGAACGGCAGCAGCGGCACCAACCGGACGCCGATCACGGCCAGCAGGCCGCGCCGGCGGAACAGGTCGTCGAGGCGGCGCAGCCGATCGCTGTCGACGCGCTCGACCGCGCCCCGGCCCAGCGCGCGGGACAGCGCGAATCCGCCACCCGCGCTGAGCAGCGCGCCCGCCATCACCACGCCGAGACCGCCGGCCAGCCCGAACAGCAGGCCCGCGCCGATGCTCAGCACCGTGGCCGGCGCGGGGGTGAGCGTCAGCGCCGCGTACACCGCGGCGTAGAGCACCGGCCCGGCCCACCCCGCCGCGCCCACCCACTCCCGGACGTCCTCGATCGGGGGGACACCGACCGTGACCGCCACGGCGACGCCGGCGACGAGGAGGGCGAGCAGCAGCAGCGGCCGGATCCACCAGCGGTCACGGGCGGTGTCGGGCACAGCACGGGAACCCCGTCGACGGGGCGCGGATTCCCGCGGGGCGCGGAATCATCTGCGGGGTGGGCCGGGTTCCCGGACCGATCAGCCACGGCGCCCGGGCAGACCGGGGCCCCCGACCTGCCCGACGGAGGCCCTTTCGTGCGTCGCCCGGCCCGCTCCGCCCCCGGTCAGGCCGCGGTCGAGCAGCTCCACGCGAGGGCGACCCGGCCGTCGCCGGTGCCCCGGGGGGTGCGGATCGCGCTGCTGCTGGCGCCCGCGCTGACCGTCGTGGTCGTCCTGTTCGGCGGTGGGCTGGTGCAGGCGGTCGCGCAGAGCGTCGGGTACCAGCCGTTCCTGCCCGGCACCGCGCTGTCGTTCGACGCCTACCGCGGGCTGTGGGCGGATCCGGCGGTCCGGGCGTCGGTCGGGATCACCCTGCGGGTCGCGGCGATCTCCACGGCGGCGGCCGCGGTGCTCGGGGTGGCCGCCGCCCTGCTCGTCCGCTCGCTGGGCCGAGCCCGCCCGGCGTTCGCGGCGCTGCTGCAGGTGACGCTCCCGCTCCCGCACGCCGTCGCCGCGCTGGCGATGATCCTGCTGCTCTCCCAGGCCGGGCTGCTGTCGCGGGTGGCGGCGACGATCGGGCTGGTCACCGAGCCGGCGGGGTTCCCGGCGCTGACGCAGGACGCGTTCGGCTGGGGGATCATCGCGTCCTACGTGTGGAAGGAGGCGCCGTTCGTGGCGGTCGTCGTGCTGGCCGCGCTGTCGTCGGGGGTCGCCGAGCTGGAGGACGAGGCCCGGGTGCTCGGCGCGACCGCGGGGCAGCGGCTTCGGCACGTGCTCGCCCCGGTGCTCGCCCCGGCGGTGGCCGCGGCGTCAGTGCTGGTGTTCGCGTTCACCGTCGGCTCCTACGAGGTGCCGTTCCTGCTCGGGCGGCCGTTCCCGGCGACCCTGCCGGTGGTGGCCTATCAGCAGTTCCGCGATCCCGACCTGGCCGCCCGCCCGCTCGCCATGGCCATCGCGGTGGTCACGGCCCTGCTGGTCGGCGCGTGCGTGCTGGCCTACCTGGCGCTGAGCGAGCGGTTGCGCGGGCGGGAGGGCCGGTGAGGCGCGCGGTCGGCGCGGGAGTGCTCGCCGCGGCTCTCCTCGTGCCGGTGGTCCCGTTGCTGGCATGGGCGGTCGCGGGGGAGTTCCGCTACCCGGACCTGGTCCCGACGTTCTCCGGCCGCGGTCCGGCCCTGCTGGGTGACCCGGCGGTGCGGTCGGCGCTGGGCACCTCGCTGGTGATCGCGCTGAGCGTGGCCGTCGTCGCGACGGTGATCGGGTCGGCCGCCGGCCGGGCGCTGGGGCTCTACGCGTTCCCCGGGCGGCGGGCGGTCCAGCTGCTCCTGCTCGCGCCGGTGCTCGTCCTGACGTTCGCGGTGACCCTCGGCATCCAGGTGTTCTTCATCCGCCACGGCCTCGCCGACACCGTCGGCGGGGTCGTCCTGGTGCACCTGATCCCCACCGTCCCCTACGCCAGCCTGGTGATGGCGGCCTCGTTCGCCGCGTTCGACGTGGACACCGAGGACGCCGGGCGGGTGCTCGGCGCCGGGCCGCTGCGCCGGCTGCGCCACGTGACCCTGCCCGCCGTCGCCCCGGGCCTGGCCGTCGCCGCGCTGTTCGCCTTCCTGATCTCGTGGAGCGAGTACATCCTCACCCTGCTGATCGGCGGGGGCACCGTGCAGACGCTGCCGCTGCTGCTGTTCGCCTCGATCGGCTCGGCCGACCTCACCGCCGCGGCCGCGCTGTCGCTGGTGATCGCCGCGCCGCCGGTGCTGCTGGTGGGGCTCACCGCCCGGTTCCTCACCGGGGATCGGGCGACCGTGGTCGGGTTCGGTCGTCTGTGAGCGGCGGCGAGCTGGCCCTCACCGGGTTGCGGGTGGCCTACGAGCCGGGCGTCCCGGTCGTCGACGAGGTCGACCTGACGGTGCCCGCGGGCACCCTCACCGCCCTGCTCGGCCCGTCGGGCTGCGGGAAGACCACGGTGCTCAAGGTCGTCGCCGGGCTGCTCACCGCGAGCGCCGGCGAGGTCGCCGTCGACGGGGTGTCCCTCGCCGGGATCCCCGCCGAGCGCCGCCCGGTCGGCCTGGTCTTCCAGAAGCCGCTGCTGTTCGGCCACCTCACCGTGGGCGACAACGTGGCCTTCGGCCTGCGGATGCGGCGGGTCCCGCGGGCGGCGCGGCGCCGGCGGGTGTGCGAGATGCTCGACCTGGTGGGGCTGCCCGACCTCGCCGGGCGCCGGGTGCCGGAGCTGTCCGGCGGGCAGGAGCAGCGCGTCGCGCTGGCCCGGGCGCTGGTCCTCGACCCGCGGGTGCTGCTGCTCGACGAGCCGTTCTCGGCGCTCGACGCGGAGCTGCGTCACCGGATGCGGGAGCTGGTCCGCCGGGTGCAGCGGGAGCTGTCGATCACGATGCTGTTCGTGACCCACGACCAGCAGGAGGCCGTCGACCTGGCCGACACCGTCGGGCTGATGCTGGACGGCCGGGTCGAGGCCACCGGGCCGCCGGGGTCGTTCTACACCGACCCGCCGACCCTGGCCGCCGCCCGCTTCTTCGGCGGCACCAACGAGATCCCCGGGATCGCGACCGGGGCGGCGTTCGCCTGCCCGCTCGGCGATCTGCAGCTCGCCGCCCCCGCGGCGGACGGCCCGGGCGTGCTCGTCGTCCGTCCCGAGGCCCTGCGCATCCTCGGGACCGCCGGCGCGCCGAACACGGTCACCGCCACGGTGCGCGAGACCCGCTTCCGCGGCACCCACCGCGCCGTCGTCGCGGTGACCGGTGGGACGGCGCTCACCGTCTCCGTGGCGCCCGCCGTCCCGGTCGAGCCGGGCGACCGCATCCACCTCCAACTGCCCCCGGCTGCCTGCCGGGTGCTCCCCGGGGCGGCCCCCCGGACCGACCCCGTCACCACCAGCGAGAACGAGGAAGCCCGTGCGTGAACTCCGGATCGACACCCCGCTCGACGGCATCGTGCTGACCGACGTCACCACCGGCACCCCGGTCGACCTGGGCCGATCGCCCGGCGTGCAGGTGCTGACCCTGATCCGGCACCGGTTCTGACTGCCCTGCCAGGAGCACCTGGTCCAGGTGCAGAGACTGCTCGACGGCGCGGTCCCGCTGGTCGTCGTCGGGTTCAGCCCCACCGACGCGCTCGCCCCGCTGGCCGAGCACCTCGGCCTCACCGGGCTGGTGCTGTCCGACCCGGACCGGCGGCTCTACCACCGGCTGGGCCTGCGCCGGGCGCCGATCTGGCGGGTGTACTCGCCGGGCACGATCGCCCGGTACGCGGTGCGCAGGCTCCGCGGTGCCACGCTGCACAAGCCGGTCGAGGACACCCGCCAGATGGGCGGGGACGCCCTGCTCGTCGACGGGCGCGTCGAGCGGCTCTGGCGGCCCGCCACCCCCGACGACCGGGCGGCGCCGGCCCGCATCGCCGGCGCGGCCCGCGAGCGGAACCGCTCTCCCTAGCGTCGTCGCAGGGTTCGTATACGCCTCGCAGGGTGCGGGGGCTTGCGAGGCGTACACGGACCGTGCGAGGAGACCCGTGCGAGGCCCGACCCCGGGCCGGGCGAGAATCGTCGGGTGACAGAGGTGGACGGGTGCCCGTGCGGTTCGGGGGAGCGGTACGCCGCGTGCTGCGGTCCCGCCCACTCCGGTACGCCGGCGCCGACCGCGGAGGCGCTCATGCGGTCGCGGTACTCGGCGTTCGTGCTGGGCTTCGACGCCTACCTGCTCGCGAGCTGGCACCCGTCGACCCGCCCCGACGACCTCGTCCTCGACGACGGCCCGACCTGGCGGCGCCTGCAGATCGTGGACACGGTCGACGGCGGGGCCGAGCACGCCGAGGGGGTGGTCGAGTTCCGGGCGTCGTACCGCACGCCGACGGGGACGGCGTTGCTCCACGAGCGCAGCAGGTTCGTCCGCGAGGACGGCCGCTGGTACTACCTCGCCGGTGACGTCCTCGGCCGTCCCGGCTGAGCTTGCGCGGTCGGTCCCGGTCCGGCGTCAGCCGGCGGGCAGGTCCTCGCCGTCGGTGCGGGCGCGCAGGTGGGCGGCCATCGTGCGGGCCCGGTTCGCGGCCCGCTCGTGGTCCGGGCGGTCGGCCGCGTCGGCGGTCGCGGCGAGGTGCTCCTCCAGGACGGCCTCGCGCTCGACGAGGGCCAGCAGCTGTCCGGGCGGTGACGACCCGGCGTGCAGAGCGGCGAGGCGGCGCCGGACGGCGGCCAGGTGGAGGAGTTCGTGCAGCGGGTCCATCCGGCCCAGGGCGTCGCGGACCGGGTGCTCGCCGCCGACCGGGTCGCCGGGCCTGCGGTGGCGGACGACCCAGGCGTCGAGCTCGGCGACCACCGCCTCGACCGGCACCGGCGGATCGTCGGGATCGCCCGCGGCGGCGGGGATCGCGGCCTGCTCGGTGGCGACCTCCCAACGCTCCACCACCGGTTCCCAGTGGGCCCGGGCCGTCTTCGGATCCTCCCCGGTGGACCGGGCGAGGGTCTTCCAGGGCGTGCCGTCGGTCCGTTCGACGACGACCGCGGCGGCGAGGGCCCGTCCGGCGAGGGCCGTCAGCTGCCGGGCGTCGGCCACGAGCCGGCCGTCGTAGTGGTCCCGGACGGGTCCGGTCGGGACCAGGGAGCGGGCGAAGTCGGAGACCTCGCGGAGCGCGCCGGCGAGGTCCAGCTCCGCGACGGCACGTGCGGTGAGCGGGGCACCCTCGACGGGCTCGGGCCAGACATCGCTCGCCTCGGTCATGGACGCGACGCTAGGCCGTCACCGCACGGCTGCCCACCCCGCCGGGCCGGTCGGCAGACGCGGGTGGGGCGGGCGGCGACGACGTTCACGGTCGTGGACGTGCCCCGCCGGTACCGTGGACGTCGTGAGCACGCCGGACCCCGTCCGCATCGGCACCAGCGAGCGCGAGGCCGCGGTGCGGTCGCTGGGGGAGCACTTCGCCGAGGGGCGACTCGATCCCGAGGAGTACGAGGAGCGCGCCTCGGCCGCGTACGCCGCGCGCACCGCAGGCGACCTCGTCCCGCTGTTCAAGGACCTCCCGGGCGGCGGCGAGCAGGCCACGGTCGCGATCCCGCCCCCGTCCTACGCGGCCCCCGCTTACCCGACCGCGGCGTACCCGGTCCCCTCCGCGTCCCGGGACCTGGAAGCCCCGTGGGGCCGTGAGCCGTCGACCGGCATCCCGTACTCCGAGCGCCAGAAGGTCATCGCCGGGGTGCTGCAACTCGTGCTGCCGTTCGGCGTCGGGCGGTTCTACACCGGGCAGACCGGGACCGGCGTCGCCCAGTTGCTGCTCAGCCCGTTCGGCATCGGCGTGCTGTGGGCCTGGATCGACGGCATCCTGATGCTCGCCGGCCGCCCGCTCGACCGGGACGGCCGCCCCCTGCGTCCCTGACGGTCGGCCCGCTGCGACGGGACTGCGACCCGACGCGGACGGCACGCCCACACGCGCTCGGCACGGTCGGCGCCATGACCGGGGTCCAGCCGGCCGGGCCGTCGCCATCGACCGCCGGGCGCGAGCCGCACCTGCCCGCGCTGGACGGCCTGCGCGGGGTCGCGATCCTCGGCCTGCTGCTGTTCCACGCGGGGTCGCTGCCCGGCGGCTTCCTCGGGGTGGACCTGGCTGCCCGCGCTAGCGGTCCTGCTCGTCGCGGTGACCGTGCTGGTTGGGGCGATGGGCCCGGCGGACCTTGGTCTTCGTCACCGCTCCGCCGATCGAGCCCGACGACTTCTACCGCCCGCACATGGCCGAGCTGGAGCGCGCACCCGAGGTCGCCCGGGCGGTCGCGGCGGGGTCCGCGGGCCGGGCCACCCTGCTCGACGCCGGCGCCGTGTGGGGCAGCACGTACGAACGGGAGCGGGACGGCATGATCGACCGCAGCTCCGACGGCATCCACACCTGCCCGCAGGGGCCGCCCGGTCCACCAGCTGGCTGCTCACCGAGCTGGCGGCGCTGTTCCCCGGCTTCACCCCCGCGCCCGCGCAGGCCTGGGCCGACACCGGCTGGTCCGGCGACGCCCGCTTCCGCGGCTGCTGACCGGCGTCCCGGGCACCCCGGGCACCTCGGATCCGCCCGCCGGGGCCGTTCGACTCTGGGGCGCTCCGGCCGCTGCCCGTAGACCGGAGCCATGAGGTCGCACCACCTGCTCGGCGCCGGGTTGTTCGCGCTCGGCGCGCTGATCGTCGGGTACGCCGTTCTCGGTCCGCTGGTGTTCGACGTGATCCGGTTCCGGACCTCGCCGTCCGGGCTGGCCCAGATCCGGGGCGGCGACCTGGCGGCCCTGGTGATCGTCGCCCCGGTCTGCGTGGCCGTCGGCGGGCTGGCCTGGCGCGGGCACCCGGCCGCGCCGGTGCTCGCGCTCGGCCCGGCGATCTTCGCGATGTACACCTACTCCCAGCTCGTGCTGGGCAACGAGTACCTGGACGTGCCCGGCAACGTGGAGCGCTTCTTCCCGCTGCTGCTGGCGATGTTCCTGGTCGCCGCGGCAGTCGCGGTGCACAGCGCGGGCCTGGTGCGGGCGGCCGCGCCGCCGGTCTGGTCGCGCGCGCTGGAGATCGGCTGCGGGGTGCTGCTGGTGGTGATCGCCGCGTTCGTGGTGGTCGGCATCCACCTGCCCTCGCTGGTCGACGCGATGGGGGCGACGCCGACCGGGGCGGCCTACCGGGCCGCGCCGACGGCGTTCTGGGTGGTGAAGTTCTACGACCTGGGCATCGTGGCGCCGGCGGCGCTGGTCGTCGGGGTGGGCCTGCTGCGGCACCGGCCGTGGGCGCGGGTCCCGGCGTCCGCGATCATCGGTGGTTACACGCTGCTGGCCTGGTCGGTCGTCGGGATGGCCGTGACGATGCTGCTGGTCGGCGACCCGGACGCGTCGCTCGGGATGGCCGTCGCAGCGACCGTCCTGGCCGCTGCGCTCTCGGTCCTCGCCGCCGTCCTCTACCGGCCGCTGCTCCGCCCGTCCGCCACCGGAGCGGACGCTGGGGCGCCGGGCGTCCCGGCGCGCTGACCGGGCGGGTCCGGTCGTCCGTCCCGGCCTGCGGTGTCACACTGGAGGCCTCACCCGCGCCCGGACCGGTCCGGACCCCTGCTGCCCCGGCGCTCACCTCGGGACGAAGGCGGCGAAGCGGTGTCCGGCATCGGTACAACCCCGGTACGTGCGAGCACGATCGGGCTCGGCGAGCTGACCGCGCTCACCCGGCGCGTCGCGGCCGAGGTCCGGGCCGGCCTGCACGAGGTGCCGATCGACCCGCTGCGCCGCTGGTACCGGCAGCTGTCCGCGGAGGACGCGGCGGACGTCTGGCTGATCGGGTGGGCCACCGGCCAGGCCACCGAACTGCACGACCACGGCAGCTCGCTGGGGGCCATGACGGTGGTGTCGGGGGTGCTCGCCGAGCTGCGCTGGGCCCCGCACCGGGGCGGCATCCGGACCCGGTGGCTGCGCGCCGGGCGCAGCCAGGGCTTCCGGCTCGCGCACGTGCACGACGTGGTGAACCCGGCGGAGCTGCCGGCGGTCAGCGTGCACGCCTACTCCCCGCCGCTCACCGTGATGTCCTACTACGAGCTCGACGCGGGCGGGACCGTGCTGCGCCGCCTCCGCACGGTCCCCGACGGGCTTCCGGGCTGACGCACGGTCAGCCGGCTCCGCTCGCGGCGGGCTCGCCGGTGCGGCCGCCCCCGACCGCGCGGGCGTAGCGGGCGGCGAGCAGGGCGATCCGCTCGACCAGCTCCGGCGGCTCGGCGACCTCGAAGTCCACGCCGAGCAGCCCCAGGTGCACGGCGAGGCCGTCGAGGGTGTCCGACCCGGTGTGCAGGACGCAGGTGGCCGCGTCACGCGCCTCGACGTGCCCGGCCGCGGCCGGGATGCGGGGCGCGATCTCGTCCGCGGGCGCGTGCACCACCACCCGCGCGCGGTACCGCCACGCCGCGGCGGAGACCCGCCCCGACAGGTAGGCGGTGACGTCGTCGGCGGGCAGCGGGCGCGGCCGGAACCGCGGGCCGGTGGGAACGCGCGGGGTGATGCGGTCGACGCGGAAGGTGCGCCAGTCGGCGCGTTCGACGTCCCACCCGAGCAGGTACCAGCGCCGGCCCCATACCACGAGCCGGTACGGCTCGACGTCGCGCCGCGAGGCGCCACCGGCGTGCGAGCGGTAGTCGAAGCGCAGCCGCTCGGCGTCCCGGCAGGCCGTGGCGAGCGCGGTGAGCACGTCGGCGTCGACCTGCGGCGCGGGGGTGTCGTCGGGTACGCGCAGCGCGAACTCGCCCAGCGCGGCGACCCGCCGGCGCAGCCGCTTCGGCAGCACCTGCTCCAGCTTGGCCAGCGCCCGCAGCGAGACCTCCTCCACCCCGGCCAACCCGGTCGCGGCGCGCAGCCCGAGGACCGTCGCCACGGCCTCGTCGTCGTCGAGCAGCAGCGGTGGCAGCTGTGCGCCCGCGCCCAGCCGGTAGCCGCCGACCGCGCCCCGGTTGGCGTCGACGGGGTAGCCGAGCGAGCGCAACCGGTCGATGTCGTTGCGGACGGTGCGTTCGCTCACCTCCAGCCGCCGCGCCAGCTCGGGCCCGGTCCACTCGCGGCGCGACTGCAGCAGGGACAGCAGGCGCAGCAGTCGCGCGGACGTCTCCAACACGGGTGGAGTCTGCCCGAGTATCAGGAACGAAACTTGCCTGATTGTGTCATAGCGTTGCGGTCATGGAGATCACGCCCTTCCGCATCGACGTCCCCCGGACCGACCTTGACGACCTCGCCGACCGCCTCGCCCGCACCCGCTACACCGAGGAGCTCACCACCGGGGGCGACTACGGCGTGCGCGTGGACCCGGTGCGCGAGCTGGTGCGCCGCTGGCGCGAGGAGTTCGACTGGCGGGCCGTCGAGAAGCGGCTGAACGACATCCCGCAGTTCACCACGACCATCGACGGGCAGAACATCCACTTCCTGCACGTCCGGTCGCCCGAGCCGGACGCGTTCCCGCTGGTGCTCACGCACGGCTGGCCGGGCTCGTTCGTGGAGTTCCTCGACGTGATCGGCCCGCTGACCGACCCGCGCGCGCACGGCGGCGACCCGGCGCAGGCCTTCCACCTGGTCATCCCGTCGCTGCCGGGCTACGCGTTCTCCGGCCCCACGACCGAGCCCGGCTGGAACCGCTACCGCACCGCCCGGGCCTGGAAGGAGCTGATGGCCGGGCTGGGCTACCAGCGCTACGGCGCGCACGGCAACGACGCGGGCTCGTTCGTCTCCCCCGAGCTGGGGCGCGTCGACCCCGAGCACGTGGTGGGCGTGCACGTCGACCAGATCTTCTCGTTCCCGTCCGGTGATCCGGCGGAGTTCGAGGGGATGCCCGAGGCGGAGCTGGCCGAGCTGGCCACGCTGCAGAGCTTCGCCGCCGAGAAGTTCGGCTTCAACGAGCTGCAGTCGACGCAGCCGCAGAACGTCGCGCACGCGCTCGCCGACTCCCCGGCCGGGCAGCTGGCCTGGAGCTACCAGCTGTTCGGCGACGCCGTCGACCCCGACTTCGTGCTGACCAACGTGGCGATCTACTGGTTCACCCGCACCACCGCGTCGTCGATGCGGTTCTACTGGGAGGACCGGCACGCCCCCGAGGCCGACAAGCCGCAGGGGCCCACGACCGTGCCGCTCGGGCTGGCCTCGTTCGCGCACGACTTCTCCGGCATCCGGCGCTTCGCCGAGCGCGACCACGCGAACATCGTGTCCTGGACCGAGTTCGACCGCGGCGGGCACTACCCCGCGCACCAGGCGCCCGACCTGCTGGTCGGGGACCTGCGGCAGTTCTTCGCCGGGCTGCGGGCCTGACCCGGCGCTCCGCCGCCCGCGCCCCCGTCAGCCGGGGGCGCGGGCCTGCTCGGCCCGCTCGGTGAACAGCAGCCGCTCCTGCTCGTTGCGGGTCAGCCCGGCGGCGGCGTCGAAGGCCGCCGCGGCGTCGGCGTGCCGACCGGCCATCGCGAGCAGTTCGCCCCGGACGGCGGGGAGGTGGGGATAGCCGGGCAGGGCGGCGTCGTCGAGGTCGTCGAGGAGCCGCAGGCCGGCGTCCGCGCCGAACGCGTGGCCGTGGGCCATCGCCCGGTTGAGCGCGACCACCGGGTTCGGCCAGGCGGTGACCAGCAGGTCGTAGAGGCCGGCGATCCGGGCCCAGTCGGTGTCGGCGGCCGTCGGTGCGGTGGCGTGGCACGCCGCGACGGCGGCCTGCAGGGTGTACGGGCCGACCACCCCGCCCGCCTGCGCCCGCGCCAGCGCGGCCAGGCCACGCCGGATCAGCAGGCGGTCCCACCGGGACCGGTCCTGGTGCTGCAGCAGCACCGGGCGCCCGTCGCCGCCGGTGCGCGCGGGCGTCCGGGCCTGGGTCAGCTCCAGCAGCGCGGCCAGCCCGTGGGCCTCGGGCTCGGCCGGCAGGAGGGCGGCGGTCAGCCGGGCCAGGCGCAGCGCCTC
>JASLAP010000431.1 GCA_030147065.1 Pseudonocardia sp.
GCCGGTCGCGGGCGCCGGCGGCGAGCCGCAGCGGGTCGGGCCGCAGCAGCGAGACCGCGGCCAGGGCCGCGCCGCCCGCGCAGAGCGCCAGGTAGGGCCAGTTGTAGAGGGCGTCCTCGCCGTTCGGGTAGTAGACGATGACCAGCATCAGCGAGACGAACACGGCGATCGCCATCGCCCGGCGGGTCCAGGCGACCATGGCCAGCAGGGCCATCCCCCAGCTCAGGTACCAGGGCAGCGTCGCGGGCGACAGCACCGCCACCGCCAGCAGCACGATCCCGGCCCGGCGGACCGCGTCCGGGCCGCCCTCCCGGGCCGCCCACCACTGCCGGCCGATGATCCACACCAGCAGGGCGCCGCCGATCGCCCGGGTCACGTTGATGAACGGCTGCTTGTCCACGCCGGCGAACAGCGAGGTCAGGCTGTACAGGATCTCGCCGACCGCGGTCGGGACCGACATCCAGTTCACGATCATCGACGGGGCGCTCAGCGCCGGCAGCCAGCCCAGGTCGACCCGCGCCGCCAGCGTGCACGCGGCGAACACCACGGTGAACACCCCGAGCCCGGCGAACACCGCCTTGACGATCCGGGTGCGCAGCGGGCCCGCCAGCTGCCCGGCCCAGACCAGCACCAGGAACGGCAGCGCGACCCCGGCGCTGGCCTTCACCGCCATCGCCGCGCTGACCAGCGCGATGCCCCACACCGGCGCGCCGCGCAGGGTGAGCAGCGCCCCGGCGGCCAGCATCCCGACCACCAGCAGGTCGTTGTGCCCGCCGCCGATCATGTGGATGACCATCATCGGGTTGGCCACGGCGAGCCACAGCGCCAGCGCCGGGCGCCCGCCCAGCCGGCGGCTCAGCTCGGGCAGCGCCCACAGCAGCAGGGCCAGCCCCGGCAGCATGGCCAGCCGCATCAGCAGCACGCCGAGGATGACGTTGTCGCCGACCACCGCGGTGACCGACTTGGCCAGCAGGATGAACAGCGGCCCGTAGGGCGCCGGGGTGCCCTGCCAGAAGTAGTGCACGTTGTCGGTGAAGACCCCGGGCATGGCCTCCGGGCCCACCGCGTAGGGGTCGAACCCGGCCAGCGGCAGCCCGCCCTGGGCGAGGTAGCTGAACACGTCGCGGGTGAACAGCGGCGGGCCGAACAGCATCGGCGCCGACCAGACCAGCGCGGTGGTCAGCACCGCGCGCCCGCCGACCCGGTGGGCGAGGACATCGCGGCCCAGCCGGATCCACGCCCAGGCCATCAGCGCGACCCCGGCGTAGATCATGATCGCGGCGAGCTGCTGGCCGTGCCCGTAGCGCCAGAAGCCCAGCGGCGAGTTGGTCAGCAGCGGGTCGTGGACCAGCACCCCGCCGGCGCCGAAGCTGCCCACCAGCATCAGCAGGGACGCGGTCAGGCCGAGCAGCAGGGGACCCCGGGGCGGGTTGCCGAACCGCGGCCGGGCGGCGTCGGGGGCCGCCGGCCGGGACGGCTGCGGGGTCGCGTCCGGCCCTGCCGGCCGGTCGTCCGATGGTGAGTCCATGACGCGATCCATGCTCGCACGCCCGGGGTCAGGTGGTGGTGGGTACCCTACGCGCCCGCGCGGGCCCGGTGATCCGCTCGGCCGCCAGCCGCCCGGAGATCAGCACCGGCGGGATCCCGACCCCCGGGGTGGTGCCGCAGCCGGCCAGCACGACGTTCTCCAGCCCGCGCACCAGGTTCCGCGGCCGGAACGGGCCGGTCTGGGCCAGGGTGTGGGCCACCGAGAACGGGGTGCCCGCGGCCATCCCCTGGGCGGCCCAGTCGGCCGGGGTGACCAGCCGGGAGATCTCCACGTCACCGGCCAGCTCGCCGAGGCCGGGATGGCCGCGGCGGTCCAGTTCGGCGAGCAGCTCGTCGCGGTAGGCCGGGCCGACCCGGGCCCAGTCGATGTCCCCGCGGTCCAGGTTGGGGCAGGGGGCCAGCACGAACAGCAGGTCGCGGCCGTCGGGGGCGAGCCCGGGATCGGTCGCGGTCGGCCGGGTGACCAGCAGCGACGGGTCGGTCATCAGCCGGCCGTCGGTGATGATCTCGCGGAAGGTGGACTTCCACGCTCGCCCGAAGGAGATCGTGTGGTGGGCCACCTCCGGGCGCCGGCTGCGCAGCCCGGCGTGCAGGACGACGGCGCTGGGGGAGTACTGCAGCGGCACGATCCGGCGCGGCGCCCGGCCCAGCAGCCGGTGCACGACGGGCAGGTCCGGGGTGAGCACCACGGCGTCGCACGCGGTCCGGTCGGTGTCCCTGCCTGTCTCGCGGCCGGTGTCGCTGCCGGCCGCGGCGTCGGTGGCCCGGTGCCGCAGCGCGACCACCCGCCCGTCGCGCCGCTCCAGGCCGGTCACGGTGCGCCCGTAGTGGATCTCTGCCCCGGCCGCGACGGCCGCGTCGGCCAGCGCCGCCCCGACCTGGCGCATGCCGCCGCGCGGGAAGAACACCCCGCCCACGGTGTCCATGTAGGAGATCACGCCGTAGGCGCCCAGCGCCCGGTCCGGCGGGACCCCGGCGTAGAGCGCCTGGAAGGAGAAGATCCGCTGCAGCCGCTCGTCGGGCAGCATCCGGGCGACCTGCGGCCCGAGCCGGCCGAACCCGCCCAGCGCGGCCAGCCGCGCCAGGTCCGGGCCGAGCAGGCCCACCGGGGAGTCCATGTTGGCCCCGATGAACGAGTCGATCTCGGCCCGGTACAGGTCGGTCAGCCAGGTCCGCAGCTTCCGGTAGCCGGCCGCCGAGTCCGGTCCGCAGACCCGGCGGACCTCGGCCTCCATCGCCTCGGCGTCGGTGTGCACGTCGATGCTGGAGCCGTCGGCGAAGTAGGTGCGGTAGCCGGGGTCCAGCTCGACCAGGTCGAGCCGCTCGACGGCCTTCTCGCCGACCGCGGCGAAGGCCTCGTCGAGCAACGAGGGCATGGTCAGCACGGTCGGACCGGGGTCGACCCGGTAGGTGCCGTGCTCGGTCTCCAGGTCCAGCCGGCCGGCCCGGCCGCCGGGGTGGTCGGCGCGCTCGAGCAGGGTCACCCGGCGTCCGGCGCCGAGCAGGTGCAGCGTGGTGGTCAGGCCGGCCAGCCCGGCACCCACCACGACCACGTGGTCGGTGCGGCCGGGTACCCGTCGGGTCGCCATCGCGGTCAGTCCCCCGTCAGCTCTGTCGCCGGGTGGCGGTGACGGCCAGCTCGGCCAGCCGGGAGGCGGCCGGCTCGGCCACCGGGGCGGCGTCCAGCGCGTCCAGCGCGGAGCCGGTGAGCTCGCTGATCCGCTGCTCGACCGCGTGCACCGCGCCCAGCTCGACGAGCAGCTCGCGGACCCGGGCCACCCCCTCGGCGTCCAGGTCGGGGGCGCCGACCGCGGCGTCCACCGCGGCCCGGGCCCGCTCGCGGCCCTGCTCGCCGGCCCGTTCCATGGCCACGGCCAGCAGCAGGGTGCGCTTGCCCTCGCGCAGGTCGTCGCCGGCCGGCTTGCCGGTGACCGCCGGGTCGCCGAACACCCCGAGCAGGTCGTCGCGCAGCTGGAAGGCCACCCCGATGTCGGCGCCGAACCGGCGGTAGGCGGCCACCAGATCCGGGTCGGCCCCGGCGACCGCGGCCCCCAGGTGCAGCGGGCGCTCCACGGTGTAGGCGGCGGTCTTGTACCGGTCGATCTGCAGCGCGGCCCGGGGCGAGGAGTCCCCGGTGGCCTGGTGCAGCACGTCGAGGAACTGGCCGCCGAGCACCTCGGTGCGCATCGCCTCCCACGGCGCGGCCACCCGGGCCATCGCCTCGGCCGGCAGGCCGGCGGCGCGCAGCATGTCGTCGGCCCAGACCAGGGCCAGGTCACCGAGCAGGATGGCCGCCGCGGCGCCGTAGCGCGCCGGGCGCCCGCGCCACCGGGAGTCGGCGTGGCGCCGGGCGAAGTCGACGTGCACGGTGGGCCGGCCGCGCCGGGTGGCCGAGGCGTCCATCAGGTCGTCGTGGATGAGCGCGCAGCCCTGGATCAGCTCCAGCGCGCTGATCGCGCGGACCACCGCGGCCGCCTCCGGGGCGTCCGGGGACCCGCCCGCGCCGCGCCAGCCCCACCAGGCGAAGGTGGGCCGGATCCGCTTGCCGCCGGACAGCACGAAGTCGGCCAGCGCCTCGGTCGCCTCGGCGAAGGCCGGATCGATGTCGCCCGCCAGGGCCGTCCTGGCCTGCAAGTACATCGTCAGCTCGGACTGCACGGCGGCCAGCAGGCGGTCATCGGTCGGAGGCACCGGGCGGTAGCCGTCGGGGTCCGGCGCGACGATGACGTCCAGGCCGGTGGGCCTGCTCACCGGGTGCTCCGGACGAGCGGCGGACCGGGCTGGAGGGGGAGCGGGCGTGGCACTTGCAGAGAGTATCGGCGCGGGCGGACTCCGGCGCGTCGACGGAACCGGCGCCCGTAGGCTGTACCCGTGAAGGTGACCCGCGGTGCCCCGTCGACGACAGTGGTGAGAGTGGTCCGGTGAAGGTCACGGAGCGGATCTGCGCCGACCGCCCGGTGTTCTCGGTGGAGTTCTTCCCGCCCAAGGACGCGGCCGGGGAGGCCGAGCTCTGGCGCGCCATCCGCCGGTTGGAACCGCTGGACCCGGCCTTCGTGTCGGTGACCTACGGCGCCGGCGGGTCGAGCCGCGACCGCACCATCCGCACCACCGCCCGGATCGCCACCGACACCACGCTGGTGCCGATGGCCCACCTGACCGCGGTCTCGCACAGCGTGGCCGAGCTGCGCCAGGTGGTCGGCGCCTACGCCGCGGCCGGCATCCGCAACGTGCTGGCGGTGCGCGGCGACCCCCCCGGCGACCCGCTGGGCGAGTGGGTCCCGCACCCGCAGGGGCTGTCCTACGCCGACGAGCTGGTCTCGCTGGTGCGCCGGCTGGGCGACTTCTGCGTCGGGGTGGCCGCGTTCCCGTACGGGCACCCGCGCTCGGCGGACCCCGACACCGACCTGGCCCGGCTGCTGGCCAAGATCCGGGCCGGCGCCGACTTCGCGATCAGCCAGCTGTTCCTGGAGCCCGAGGGCTTCCTGCGGCTGCGCGACCGGCTGGCCGCGGCCGGCTGCGACGTGCCGCTGCTGCCCGGGATCATGCCGTTGACCACGGTGCGCACCCTGAGCCGCGGGCCGGAGCTGTCCGGCGCGCCGCTGCCGCCGGCCCTGGTGGAACGGATGGAGCGCTACGCCGACGACCCGGCCGCGTTCCGCGCCGCCGGCATGGACGTCACCGCCGAGCTGTGCTCGCGGCTGCTCGACGAGGGCGTGCGCGGGCTGCACTTCTACACGCTCAACCGGTCCACGGCGACCGCCGAGCTGGTGCACCGGCTCGGCCTGGCCGCCCGGGAGCGGGTCAGCGTGCCGGTGGGCTGACCGGGGGGTTGCGGGTCCGGCGGGCCAGCACCACCACCGCGGCCGCCGCGGCCGCCACCACCCCGGCCAGCCCGAGCGTCCAGTTCAGCGCGGACGGGGCGTTCGGGTCGTCGTAGGCCACCACGGCGTTGATGTCCTCCACCCGGCCGGGGGTGAACGTCCAGCTCACCGTGCCGGAGTCGGCCTCGCCGTTGGCGTCCAGCACCTCGCCGGGGAAGCTGATCTTGAGCTGGAAATCGGCCTTGTCGACCGACACCGTGGTCAGGTCGATCGAGCCGGTCACCAGCACCCGGTTGCCCGAGCGGCGCAGCTCCAGGCGGGTGCCGTCGCCGGCCTCGCCGGCCGCCTGGTGCAGCAGCCCCACCTGTTCGAAGGTCAGGTCGGTGAAGCGCAGCACCGACCCGACGTAGCCGTCCTGGCGGTACTCGCCGACGTCGACCGAGTCGACCAGGTCCGGGGGCAGCTCGACGGCCGGCCCGCGGTCCTCGGGGTTCTGCTCGGGCGTGGCCAGGATGACCTCGCCGGCCACCGTGTCGTCGGGCTGCACGGCCAGCGCGGTGCGCACCCGGGCGCAGCCGCCGGCCAGCAGCCCGAGCACGAGCACGGCCAGCAGCAGCACGGGCAGGGTCCGGGCACGGGGCGCGGTGGGACGGTT
>JASLAP010000222.1 GCA_030147065.1 Pseudonocardia sp.
CCGGTCTGCGGGTCGACGGCCTGGCCGGTCAGCGCGCCCTCGGTGGAGGGCCCCGGGTCCGGCGCGGCCACCACGGCCGACGGCGACGGCGGCGCGGACTGCTGCCCGTACCAGAACCCGCCACCCAACCCGGCCGCGCCGACCAGCACCGCCGCGGCCACCCCGGCCACCCGCCGTCCCCGGCCGGCCTCCCGGCGGACCTGCCGGACGGTGCGCCGCAGCAGCAGGTCACCGCCGTCCGGTGGACCGTCCAGGAGCACCTCCGGCGGCATCCCCTCCAACAGCGCGGTCACCTCCCGCAACTCCCTCAGTTCGGTGCTGCACCAGCCGCAGGCGGCCAGGTGCGACTCGACGCCCCAGGCCTCCCGGGGCGCCATCGCGCCGGCCAGGTAGACGCCGAGGTCCCCCGCAACGTGACGGTCGGTCATGCCGGTACCTCCGCGGGAGTGTCCACCAGGCGCCGCAGCGCTTTGAGTGCGTAATGGCTTCGGGACCGCACGGTCCCCGGCGGGACGCCGAGGACCTGGGCCGTCTCGTCGAGCGTCCGACCGGCGAAGTACAGGTGGGCGAGCACGCCCCGGTGCTCCGGGGAGAGCTGCTCCAGCGCGGCCAGCACGGTGAGCGAGTCGACCACGCCACCGGCGTGGTCGGGGGCGACCGGGGCCACGATCTCGTCGTCGGTGACCTCGGAGGGCCGCGACGAGCGGGCCCGGACCCGGTCGATGACGATGTTGCGCACCACGGTCAGCAGCCAGCCCCGTACCGAGCCCCGGCCGTTCACCAGCACGTCGGGGTGCTTCCACACGCGCACCAAGGTCTCCTGCACCACGTCTTCCGCCGTTGCCCGATCACCGGTCAGCCGGGTGGCGTAGGCGAGCAGCGCGCGACCGTGCTCGGCGTAGACCGCCGTGATCAGCGCCTCGTCCCTCGGGGTCCTGGCCACATCCCCTGACACGGACGCGGGGCACCCTTGGGTCAATCGGGGGGCGTATTTCTCGGCATTGGCATGAACCCGCCGATCCCCGCGGCCGTGTCGGGAGCATCGGCCAGATCGGCACCGCCCACCGAGCCGGAGGATGACCATGTTCCGCAACCGCCTCCTTCCGCCGGTCGCTGCTCTGCTCACCGCGCTCGCGCTCAGCGCGTGCACCGGCGGGGACGGCGTGGGCGACGCCCCCGCCGCGCCGGCCGGCAGCGCTCCCCCGGCCGCTGCCGCCCCACCGCCCGGGCAGCCTGCGCTGGTCGCGAAGGAGGTCGACGACCTGGGCACGGTCGTGGTCGACGAGGCCGGGTTCACCCTCTACCGGTTCGACGAGGACGACGCCGACCCGCCCACCAGCACCTGCGTCGAGGAGTGCGCGACCCGGTGGCCGCCGGCCGCGGTCGACCCGGCCGGCCGGCTCACCGTGGACGGCGTCGAGGAGTCCGCGGTCGGCCTGCTGCGCCGCCCGGACGGGACCACCCAGCTCACCATCGCCGGTTGGGCGGTCTACCGGTTCAGCGGCGACACCGCCCCGGGCATGACCGAGGGCCAGGGCGCCGGCGGCACCTGGTACGCCGTCACCCCGGACGGGGGCAAGGCCACGCCGGTCGGTTGACGCGCCGGACCCCGCCGCCGGTCGCAGGAGCAGGATGGGGGCATGGCACAGGTGACCGCGCGGACGGCGCGCACGATCTCGGCCCCGGCGGACCGGGTGCGGGAGGCACTGGCGGACTACGACCAGGTGCGCCCGAAGATCCTCACCGAGCAGTACCGCGACTACCGGGTCGAGGCCGGTGGCCGGGGCACCGGCAGCCGGGTGCACTGGATCCTGCAGGCCACCAGGTCGCGTCAGCGCGACCAGCTGGTCGAGGTCGAGGTGCCGGCCGAGGACCGGATCGTCGAGCGCGACACCAACTCCAGCATGGTCACCACCTGGACGATCACCCCGCGCGGGAACGACCGCAGCGTGGTCGCGGTGGAGACGACCTGGAAGGGCGCCGGCGGCATCGGCGGGTTCTTCGAGCGCACCTTCGCCCCGCGCGGGCTGGCCCGCATCCACGACGGCGTGCTCGCCAACCTCGACTCCACCCTCTCCTCCCGACCCCCGTCGGGACCGGCGTCGTCGTGATCAGCCGGGCCCGTTGATCACGACGGGTCCGTTCCCGGCGGTGCGGAGGTGGCGCGGGCGCGGGTCGGGTTGCCAGCATGTCCCCGGCGGGCCGTGCTGGACCGGGCCGCCCCGATGAGGGGAGTGGTCATCGCAGCCAACGACAGCGCAGCCCACGACAGCGCAGCCCACGACAGCGGAGCCGACGGCATCGTGGTGGTCGCCGGAGAGGCGCTGGTGGACGTGGTCCCGGCGCCGGTGCCGGGGTACTTCGAGCTGGCCCCCGGGGCAGCCCGGCCAACGTCGCGGTCGGACTGGCCCGGCTCGGCGTGCGGGCCCGGATGCTGGCCCGGATCGCCGACGACATGCTCGGCCGGCTGCTCCGCGACCACCTGGCCGGCAACGCCGTCGAGCTGGACCACGCGGTCGTCGCGACCGAGCAGACCTCGCTGGCGCTGGTCGCGGTGGGCCCCGACGGCGGCGCGAGCTACGACTTCCGGGTGCACGGCACCGCGGACTGGCAGTGGACCGCGGACGAGCTGGCCGGCGGGCTGGACGGACCGGTGGTCGCCGTGCACTCGGGCTCGCTCGCGCTGACCACCCCACCGGGCGCGGCGGTGCTGCGGGACCTGCTGGTCCGGGCGGCCGCCACCGCCACCATCAGCTACGACCCGAACTGCCGGCCGATGCTCATGGGCGCTCCGGCGGACGTGCTGGCCGGGGTGCACGAGGTGCTCGCCGTCGCCGACGTGGTGAAGGTCAGCGCGGAGGACCTGGAGTGGCTGTGCCCGGGGCGGGGTCCGGAGGCGGTGGTGGCGGACTGGCTCGGCCGCGGGCCCGCCGTCGTCGTGGTCACCCTGGGCGGGGACGGGGTGCTCGCCGGCACGGCGGGCGGGACGCGCTCGCGGCGGCCCGGTGTGCCGGTCACCGTCATCGACACGGTGGGCGCGGGCGACACCTTCTCCGCGGCGCTGCTCGCCGGGCTGCACCGGCGCGGCCTGCTCGGCGCGGCGGCCCGGGACCGGTTGCGCGGGTTGCCCGAGGAGACCCTGGACGCGCTGCTCCACGAGGCCGCGACGGCCGCGGCGATCACCTGCTCGCGGCGCGGGGCCGACCCGCCGACGGCCGACGAGGTGCTCGCCCGCCTCGGGTGAACCCCGCGGCGCTGTTCGGGGTCACAGCCCGGCGCAGCTGCCCGGTTCGTCCCGGACCGGGACTACGGTGGTCGCCGTGACCGTCGTGCCCCAGCCCCCGGACCCGCTCGACCCCGATCCCCTCGACACCGAGCGCCGCGCCACCCAGGAGCGGCTCGAGGTCGCCGTCGCCGAGGGCCGGCTGACCCTCGACGAGTTCACCGATCGAGCCGGGCAGGTGTGGGCGGCCGGCAGTACCGCCGAGCTGGCCACCACGCTGGCCGACCTGCCGGTGCCGGTGGTCGGGCAGACCGCGTCGGCCCGGTCGACGCTGATCAGCCTGATCGGCGACATCCGCCGCCGGGGCCGCTGGGCGCTGCGCAGGCGGACCACCGCCTGGCTGGTGATCGGCGACGTCGAGCTGGACCTGCGCGGCGCCCTGATCGGTGACGAGGACGTGATCGAGGTCGGGGTCAACAGCCTGATCGGCGACGTCGAGGTCGTCGTCCCGGAGGGGGTGGAGGCCGAGCTGACCGGCTTCTCGCTGATCGGCGACCGGAGCGTCGAGCTGGCCCCGGTGCCCCGGGTGCCGGGCACCCCGCGGATCCGGGTGCGGGTGTTCTCCGTGATCGGCGACGCGAAGTTGCGCAGCGCCGGCTGACCGGGCCGGTCAGCGGACGGCGGCGAGCAGCTCGTCGACCGGGCGGGTGTTGAGGATCCGCTCCGGCGCGACCCCGCACTCGGCGGCGCGTTCGCAGCCGTTGCGCAGCCAGTCCAGCTGGCCGGGGGCGTGCGCGTCGGTGTCGATGGTGAACGAGCAGCCGGCCTCGACCGCCTGCCGCAGCAGCCGCCGGGGCGGGTCGAGCCGCTCGGGTCGGGAGTTCACCTCGACCGCCACGCCCCGCTCGGCGCAGGCGGCGAACACCGCGGCCGCGTCGAACTGCGACTCCGGCCGCTTGCGGTTGCCGGTGACCATCCGGCCGGTGCAGTGCCCGAGCACGTCGACCAGCGGGTTCTCGATCGCGGTGAGCATCCGCTCGGTCATCTCCGCGCGCGGCATCCGCAGCTTGGAGTGCACCGAGGCGACCACGAGGTCGAGCCGGTCGAGCAGTTCGGGGTCCTGGTCCAGCGAGCCGTCCTCGTTGATGTCCACCTCGATGCCGGTGAGCACCCGGAACCCGGGCCCGAGCTCGGCGTTGAGGTCGGCGACCTGCTCCAGCTGGGCCCGCAGCCGCTCCGCGGACAGCCCGTTGGCCACGGTCAGCCGCGGCGAGTGGTCGGTGACGACCAGGTACTCGTGGCCCAGGTCGCGGGCGGTGTGCACCATCTCCCGCAGCGGGGAGCCGCCGTCGGAGGCGTCGGTGTGGCTGTGGCAGTCGCCGCGCAGGGCGGCGCGCAGGGCCGCCGCGGCCTCGTCCAGCGGCTCCGGCTCGATCCCCGCAAGCCGCCGCAGGTAGTCCGGCTCGGCGCCGGTCACGGACTCGGCGACGCAGCGCGCGGTGACCTCGCCGACGCCCTTGAGCCGGACCAGCTCACCGGACCGGACCAGCGCGGCCAGCTCGTCGGGGGTCCGGCGGGCGAGCACCGCCGCGGCGGTGCGGAACGCCCGCACGCGGTAGGTCGACTCGTGCGCGCGCTCCAGCAGGAAGGCGATGCGCCGCAGGTCGGCGACGGCATCGCGGGGCCCGGCGTCGGTCACCGGCCGATCGTCGCACGGCGCACCGACCGGAACCCGGTCAGGAGACCCCGCCCGGGCGGACGATCATCAGCACGACGACGACGGCCCAGAGCAGGTTGTAGACCCCGGCGAGCATCCCCAGCCGCCGCAACTGCCGGCCGTCGTCGGGCTCGGCGAGCGCGTCGCGCTGCAGCGGGGTGATCCCGAGGGCCAGCAGCACGCCGGCCAGGACGGTGAGCACCATCGCGATGTTGATCCACACCTCGCCCATCCGGCCCTGCACCACCGCCAGGACGATCCCGACCACCGGCACCACGACGGCCAGCACGCCGTAGACCCGGGTGATGCGGTGCAGGGCCACCGCGACCGAGCGGCTCCGCTCGGACCCGGCGTCGGCCGGCGGGCTGCCGGCCGGGCCGGCCGGGACGCCCGCCGCGACCGGCGCGTACCGGGGGAACAGGCTCGCCGCGACGGCCGATCCGCCGACGAAGACGATGCCGGCGAGCACGTGCACCGAGAGCAGGACGGCTTCCACGGATCCTCCCAACCTTCAACGTTGTTGAAGGCTAGCAGGGTCAGCTCCGCGTGGGCACGACGGCCAGGTCCCCGCTCTCCAGGGCGACGAGCACCGTGCCGTCGCGCAGGGCGAGGCCGTGCGGTTCGTCGCCCTCTCCGAAGGCGTGCTGCTCGACCACGGTGCCGCTGCTGTCGATGCGGGCGACGGCGTGCCGGGCCCAGAGCGTCGTCCAGCAGCCGCCGTCGCCGTCGGGGACGACGGCGTGCGGGCGGGACGAGCGGTCGGGCAGGTCGAACTCGCGCAGGTCGCCGCCCGGGACCAGCCGGCCGATCCGGCCGGCGCCGATCTCGGTGAACCAGACCGCCGCGGCGTCGGCGGTGATCCCGACCGGCCCGCAGCCGGGGTCGGGCAGCGGGACCAGGCCGATGTCGCCGGTGCGGTCCACGCGGCCGAGGGCACCGGCGGCGTTCAGGGTGAACCACAGCGCACCGTCCGGCGCCGATGTGATCATTGCCGGCATCCCGCCACCGGGCACCGGCGTCAGCGAGACCGCACCGTCGGCGCCGACGCGCCCGACCGCCCCGGCTCCGATCGCGGTGAACCACATGGCCCCGTCGGGACCGGTGGCGAGGCCGTACGGGCCGGTGCCGGCCGGGACCGGGACGCTGTCGCGGGCGCCGTCGACGGCGACGCGCTCGATGCGGTCGTCGCCGTTGCGGGTCACCCAGACCGCGCCGTCCGCGGCCACGGCCAGTTGCGACGGACGCGAGTCGGGACCCAGGTCGTGCAGCTCGACCGCGCCGTCGGCGGCGACCCGGGCCAGCTGGCCCGAGTGCACCAGCGTGACCCACGCGGTGCGGTGGTCGTCGACCGCCACCGCGTACGGCCCGGCGCCGGCGGCGCCGATCCGGATGCGGCTGGTCGCGGAGTCGGTCACGGTCGTCCCCCTCGGTGTCGTGCGAGCCTGCTGCCGATCATGCGTGGGCCCGCGGGGTCAGTCGCCGGTGGCCTCGGTGAAGGCGGCGTCGACCGCCTCCCCCACCCGCCGCAGGACCGGGTCGCCGTCGCGGCCGAACATCCGCCGGTCGACGCCGGCGACCACGTCCTTGGCCTCGCGAAGCAGTCGGGCACCGGCGTCCGTGAGCCCGATCCGGGACGCGGCCCCCGCCCGCGCCGAGTCGTCGCGGACCAGGCCGCCCGCCACCAGCGCCTTCACCGCCACGTGCACGCTCTGCACGCTGATCCCGGACATCCGGGCCAGGTCGCTGAACGAGGCCCCGGGCAGGGCGGAGATGTGGCCGAGCAGGCCGAGCCGGCCCACGGTCAGGCCGAGCGGGGCGAGCGCCGCGCCCAGCTCCGCCTCGACCCGCCGGGCCAGCGTGAGGATCAGCACCGACGTGCTGGTGGGCGGGGCGGGCCGGTCGCGGTCGGGTGCCACCGGTCCAGTCTGACCGCTCACCCGGTGGGGAGCCGGGACTTGACCACCTTGCCCATGTCGTTGCGCGGCAGGGCGTCGGTGAACCGGACCTCGCGGGGCCGCTTGTGCGGGGCCAGCAGGGCCGCCACGTGGTCGACCAGCTCGCGCTCGGCCGGCGGCTCGCCGGCCGCGACCACGAAGGCCACCACGCGCTCGCCGAGGTCCTCGTCGGGGACGCCGACCACGGCCGCCTCGGCCACCCCCGGGTGCTCCAGCAGCGCGTTCTCGATCTCCCCCGCGCCGATCTTGTAACCGCCGGACTTGATCAGGTCGGTGGCGCTGCGGCCGACCAGGGCCAGGGCCCCGCTCGGGGTCCACCGGCCGATGTCGCCGGTGTCGAACCAGCCGTCCGCCGTGTGCGCGGCCGCGGTGGCGTCGGGGCGGTTGAGGTAGCCGTCGAACAGCGCGGGCCCGCGCACCTGCACCCGGCCCAGGCCCTCGTCGGTCGCCCCGGGGAGCGCGTCGGGCAGCGGGGCCAGCCGGACGTCGGTGCCGGTCAACGGGCGCCCGACGGTGCCGGGCTCGGGCTCGTCGGCGGCGGTGGCCGCGGTCAGGATCAGCGTCTCGGTGAGGCCGTAGCGCTCGCGCACGGTCAGCCCGGTCGCCTTCCGCAGCCGGGCGTGGTCGACCGCGGTCAGCGCGGCCGAGCCGGAGACCAGCAGCCGGGCCCGGCCGAGCGCCGCCGCGGCGGCCGGGTCGGCCTCCAGCTGCCCGGCCAGCCGGTGGTACTGGGTGGGGACCCCGAACACCATCGTCGGCGCGGCCGCGGCGAGCGCGGCGGCGTCCAGGCTGCCGAGGTGGTGCAGGGTGCCGCCGCGGCGCAGCGGTCCGAGCACGCCGAGCACCAGCCCGTGCACGTGGAACAGCGGCAGGGCGTGGGCCAGCAGGTCGTCCGCGGTCCAGTCCCAGGCGACGGCCAGGGCGTCCACGTTGGCCGCGACCGCGCCGCGGGACAGCACCGCTCCCTTGGGCGGGCCGGTGGTGCCCGAGGTGTAGACGACCAGCGCCGGCGCTCCCGGCGGCGCCTCGGTGGTCGGGACCTCCCCGCGCGCGTCGAGGTCGACGTCGATGCGGGGCAGGTCGGCCAGCGAGCCGGCCAGGACGGCCCCGGCCGCGGCGAGCACGGCGTCCGGGGCGGCGTCGGAGACCACGTGGCCGAGCTCCCGCTCCCCCAGCTTCGGGTTGATCGGCACGGCGGCGACCCCGGCCAGCAGCGCGCCGGTCACCCCGACCGCGGTGTGGATCGACGCGGTGGCGTGCACGGCCACCCGGCTCCGCCCGGCAAGCACGGCCGCCAGCGCACCGGCCGCGCCGGCCAGTGCGCCGTAGCTGAGTTCGACGGCGTCCGCGCCGCCGCCGAAGCGCAGCGCGGTGCGGTCCGGCGGGTCGGCCAGCGCGGGCAGCAGCGAGGTCATGCCCGACCCTCCCACGATCCCGGCCGGTGGATCACCCGAGCACCTTGCCGGGGTTGAGGATGTCGCGCGGGTCGAGCGCGGCCTTGACCGCCCGGTGCAGCGCGAGCGCGCCCGGCC